>CAZBYX010000223.1:0-6747 GCA_964496055.1 uncultured Saprospiraceae bacterium | reverse complement strand
CCCCAACCCACCCCCACCACCCACATCGTGGTGCACCACACGGCTTCCTCCAACACAGCCAGCGACTGGGCCGCCGTGGTGCGCGCCATCTGGGACTTCCACGTCAACACCAACGGCTGGGACGACATCGGCTACAACTGGCTCATCGACCCCAACGGCGTCCTCTACGAAGGCCGCGGCGACGGCCTGCAAGGTGCCCATTTCTGCGGCCAAAACTCCTACACCACAGGCATTGCTTTGCTCGGCAATTTCATGACCGCCGCTCCTTCGGCCCCCGCCAAAAACACCTTGAAAGCCCTGTTGGCCTGGAAAATTTGCCAGTCCAATCTCGACCCCGTGGCCACCGGGTACCACGCCGGGTCTGGCAAAACCCTGCCTCACATCCTCGGGCATCGCGACAATTGCAACACGGCCTGCCCCGGGGACCTGTTCTACCCTCAATTGCCGGACATCCGAATCCAGGTTCGCGACAGCATCGAACAAAGCTGCGGCGTCACCGTCCTGGCCCCCGAAAACCTCAGCGCCCAGGCCACCGGACCAAACGCCATCCACCTCGAATGGAGCGACCGCTCCGACAACGAATCCGGCTTCCAACTCGAACGCTCCCCCTTCTCCAACAGCAATTTCAGCCCCATAGCCCAGTTGCCGCCCAACACCACCACCTACGAAGACATGGGGCTGGTCACCAACCGCCGCTACTTCTACCGCCTCAAAGCCCTGCACGACACCGACCCCTCCTTCTACAGCAACGAAGCCGAGGCTACCCCCCGCCAAACCACCGCCACCCGCGACTTCACCTTCGATGGCAGCCCCCTCACCCTTCAGCCCAATCCCCTCACGGACGGACCCCTCCGGCTCCGCCTCGACGAACCCCCCAGGGCGGACATCGAACTCGCCCTGCTCAGCGCCGGGGGGCGCTTGCTGCCTTTCCAGGGGCGCTGGAAAAAAAGTGCTCAGACCCGCGAATTTTTGTGGGAATTGCCCAACTTGCCGCCCGGCGTCTATTTCCTGCGCCTGCGCAGCCGAACCCACACCCTGACCCTGCCCCTCGTCAAACAATGAAGGGTGGGGCGGTTGGAGGGGCGGGGGTGCGAAGGCGCGGGAAGCGATGCCCCTTTCCCTCACCCTCCATGCTCCTGCCCATGCGAAAAAGTTTGCTTGCCCTATTCTTCCTCCTGGGTGGCTTCTCGGCCCAGGCCTGGTGGGACCCCGGCCACATGGTCACCGCCATGATTGCTTACCTCAATCTGGACCCGCCCGTGCGCGCCAAGGTGGATGCCCTGGTCGCCACCCTCCAGCGCGACTACCCCCAGGTCAATCACTTCATCGCTCTGGGCCCCTGGCCCGACGACCTCAAAGCCGACGGCGTGCGCGCCTACGACACCTGGCACTACTGCGACATCCCCCACAACCCCGACGGGGTGGCCCTGCCCCCCGCCCCCGAGGTGGACATCCGCTGGGCCATCCGCCAATGCCGCTCCATCCTCCAGGACGAGCGCCCCAAACAGGCGGAAAAAGCCCGCTTCCTGGCTTTCCTGGTGCACTTCGTCAGCGATTTGCACCAGCCCTTGCACTCCACCTCGGTCTATTCCAACGAACTGCCCGGCGGCAACCGCGGCGGCAACGAATTCCCCCTCGAAGGCACCTGGCGCAACCTCCACATGCTCTGGGACGACGGCTGCGGATTCCTCTCCGACTACAACGACATCCGCCCCTACGGCGAACCCCCCCAACCCCTGCGCCCCGACCAGGTGGCCCGCATCCAGGCCCTGGCCTCCCGCCTCATGGAGCGCTACCCCGAAAACACCCTGCCCGAAGCGCACATCCTCGACGCCGATTTCTGGGCCCTCGAATCCCACAAGCTCGCCCTCGACTTCGGCTATCGGGGCATCAAAGACCCTCAGGCCCGGGGCCGCGCCCGCTACCTGCAGCCCGGCGACGAACCCACACCCCATTACCTCGAACGCGGGCAAGAGGTGGTGCAGCGGCAACTCGCCCTCAGCGGCTACCGCCTCGCTGCCTTGCTCAACGAACTTTTGAAAGAGGAATGAACCACGGGAAGGAAGGAGGAAAAAAAATCAGGGTGCATACGCAATGCGCAGCACCCTGTATAACCCCAAAAAACCAAATGAAAACAATCTACATTCTTTCAGTTGACGTAGCCCGGCTCCGGATTCTAAACCCCTCAACCACGAATTGGTTCAATCGCACCCCAAAGGAGCGAAGACCACCGGGAAACCCATTTTCAAACCCGAAAAGTTGGAGTGTAGAGGGGAATTTCGGATGAAGACGGAGGCAAAGAAAGCAAATTGCGGGGCAATCCCAAAGCCTTCTCGAAATTTTTCAGCGAAATTTCGCACCAAAGCGCCCGGAGCGTCGCGAAGACAACCTTCAAAGGAGCGGGCCTCATTTTCGAACTCAAACTGCAAGCAGCCTTGGCGAAGTCGAAAACCGTGTTCGTTTGTTCCAACTGCGGAAACAGCACCCCCCAATGGCTGGGCAAATGCCCGCATTGCGAAGCGTGGAACACCCTTCAGGAGGAGGTCGTCTGGAAGGAGCCCGCCAAAGGAGGCCGGGCGCGGCCGGGGGCGCCGAGGAACAAGCGCCGGGCGGTGCCTCTGCCCGAAATCCGCACCGGCCGCGTGCAGCGGCTGGAAACCCCCGACCCGGAGTGGAATCGCGTCCTGGGTGGGGGGGTGGTGCCGGGGTCGGTCATTCTGCTGGGTGGGGAGCCGGGCATCGGCAAGTCCACTTTGGCGCTGCAATTGGCCCTGCAAACCGCCGTCAAGGTGCTGTACGTCAGCGGGGAGGAGAGTGAGGAGCAAATCAAAATGCGCGCCGAGCGGCTGACCGGCGAAGGCCGCGACTGCTACATTTTCACCGAAACACACCTGACCGAAGTCCTGGCCCAGGCCGAAAAGCTGCAGCCCCAGTGGCTGCTGGTGGATTCGGTGCAGACGATGGTCAGCCCCCACCTCGACTCCACACCCGGCAGCATTTCCCAGGTGCGCGAATGTGCGGGCGAGCTGCAGCGCTTCGCCAAAGAGAGCGGGGTGCCCGTCCTGCTCATCGGGCACATCACCAAGGAAGGGGTGCTGGCGGGGCCCAAACTCCTGGAGCACATCGTGGACGTGGTGCTCCAGTTCGAGGGCGAGCGCCACCACAGCTACCGCATCCTGCGCACCCTGAAGAATCGCTTCGGCTCCACCGACGAGCTGGGCATCTACGAGATGACGGGGGCGGGTTTGCGGGTGGTGAGCAACCCCTCGGAGCTGCTGATTTCCCAAACGGAGGAGGCGCTCAGCGGCTCCGCCGTCGCAGCTACGATGGAAGGGTTGCGCCCGCTGCTCATCGAAACCCAGGCCCTGGTGGCACCCGCCGTGTTCGGCACCCCGCAGCGCAGCGCCACCGGCTTCGACCTCCGGCGCATGAACATGCTGCTGGCCGTGCTCGAAAAGCGCGGCGGCTTCCCCTTCGGCCAGTGCGACGTCTTCCTCAACATGGCGGGGGGCATCCGCGCCACCGACCCCGCCACCGACCTGGCCGTGGTCAGCGCCCTGCTCTCCTCCCTCAAGGACGCCCCCCTGCCCCACGACTGCTGCTTCGCCGGCGAGGTGGGGCTCAGCGGTGAAATCCGCGCCGTGAACCGCATCGAGCAGCGCATCCAGGAGGCCGACCGCCTGGGCTTCCGCCGCATCTTCATCCCCCGGTTCAATCGCAAGGGGCTGCCCAAGGAGCGCTTCGACATTCAAATCACCCCCCTGGGAAAACTCGACGAACTCTACGCCCACCTGTTCTGAAGGCAAACCCGCTCCCCCTTGCCCGCACCGCCTCCCCCTCCCCCGTGTCAAATTGACCTTCGGGCTGAAAATTCTGCATTGGAAATGTCAGTTTGACCCCCGAAATCCCGGCTTTTACCCCTCCAATTGGCATTGGCATTCCCCTTGATGGGGCGATTTTCGAAACCCCTCTGCCCCTCGTGTGCGGTTCGAGGGGGGAGGTGAGAAGTTGTGGCTTGCTCTATGGTTTAACCTAAAAAAAGAGTTGAGCTATGACGCTGGTAAAGAGTCCTGCAACCGGTTTGGCTCCTACCCTGGCTCGTTTCTTCGATGACTTCCTGACCAGGGATTGGTTCGACTGGAGCACCAACCACTTCTCTTCCACCAACACCACCATTCCCGCTGTCAACATTCTGGAGACCAACGACAGCTTCGAAGTGGAAATGGCCGCTCCCGGCATGCGTAAAGAAGACTTCCACATCGAGCTGCGCGACAACGTGCTGACCATCCGCAGCGAGCGCCAGAACCAGCAGGAGCTGAAGGAAGGCGACCGCTACGTGCGCCGCGAATTCAGCTACCAGTCCTTCCAGCGGACCTTCGAGCTTCAGAAAGACGTGGTGGACATCGATAAGATTCAGGCCAACTACCGCGACGGCATCCTGCACCTGTCCATCCCGAAGACCGCTGAAGCCCGCAGCAAGGCTCCGCGCAAAATCAACATCGCCTGAGAACAGCGAGTGGCAGGGCCGCCCCTGGGGCGGCTTTGCCGCTTTCCATTCTTAATCAACCCGTAAAAAGAGAACGTATGAGCGCTGTGAATCTCAAACCGCTTCACGACCGCGTCGTGGTGAAGCCGCTGCCTGCCGAGGAAAAAACCAAGTCAGGCATCATCATTCCCGATACCGCCAAGGAGAAGCCCCAGCAAGGGGAAGTCGTGGCTGTGGGCCCCGGCAAGAAGGACTACGAGATGAGCGTCAAGCCGGGCGACCGGGTGCTCTATGGCAAGTACGCCGGTCAGGAGCTGAAGCTCAACGGCGACGACCTGCTCATCATGCGCGAGGACGACATTCTCGCCGTCCTGAATTGACGCTGGGCACAGCCCTTGAAAACCAAAATCTGCATTCCTAAACCGAAAATTTGAAGCGATTATGGCTGCCAAGGAAATCACTTTAAACAACGTTGCTCAGGAACGCCTCAAAGCCGGCATCGACAAACTGGCCAGCGCCGTGAAGGTGACCCTGGGCCCCAAAGGCCGCAACGTGGTCATTCAGAAGAGCTTCGGGGCTCCGAAAGTGACCAAAGACGGGGTGACCGTGGCCAAGGAAATCGAACTGGAAGACGCCGTCGAAAACATGGGCGCCCAGATGGCCAAGGAAGTGGCCAGCAAGACCTCGGACGTGGCCGGTGACGGTACCACCACCGCTACCGTGCTTGCCCAAGCCATGATCACCGCCGGCTTGAAGAACGTCGCTGCCGGTGCCAACCCCATGGATCTGAAGCGCGGCATCGACAAGGCCGTCAAAATCGTGGTGGAAAACATCAAGGAGCAAAGTGAAGCCATCAAGGACGACTTCGAGAAAATCCGTCAGGTGGGTACCATTTCCGCCAACAACGATGAAGAAATCGGCCAACTCATCGCCGATGCCATGCGCAAGGTGAGCGTGGACGGGGTCATCACCGTCGAAGAGGCCAAAGGCACCGAAACCTACATGGAAGAAGTGAGCGGTATGCAGTTCGACCGCGGCTACCTGTCGCCCTACTTCGTGACCAACAGCGAAGACATGCTGGTCGAATACGAAAACCCGCTCATCCTCATCCACGACAAGAAGATCTCCAACGTCAAGGACCTGCTGCCCGTTTTGGAAATCGCCGCTCAGGAAAGCAAGCCCCTGCTCATCATCGCTGAGGACGTCGAAGGCTCGGCACTGGGCACGCTGGTCGTCAACCGCCTGCGCGGCACCCTGCAGGTGGTGGCCGTGAAAGCCCCGGCTTTCGGTGACCGCCGCAAAGCCATGCTCGAAGACATCGCCATCCTCACCGGCGGTACCGTCATCAGCGAAGAGCGCGGGTACAAGCTCGAAAACACCAAGCTCGAGCACCTGGGCCGCGCCGAGAAAATCAAGGTGGACAAAGACAACACCACCATCGTCAACGGGCAGGGCGATGAGGCTCAAATCAAGGCCCGCATCAACCAGATCAAAGCCCAGATCGAAACCACCACTTCGGACTACGACCGCGAGAAACTGCAGGAACGCCTGGCCAAGCTCTCGGGCGGCGTAGCCGTGCTGCACGTGGGCGCTGCCACCGAAGTCGAGATGAAGGAGAAGAAAGACCGCGTGGAAGACGCCCTGCACGCTACCCGCGCAGCCATCGAGGAAGGCATCGTGCCGGGTGGTGGGGTGGCTTACGTGCGCGCCATCAAGAGCCTGCGCAACGTCAAGTGCACCAACGAGGATGAGTTCACGGGCGTCAGCATCGTCAGCAAGGCCCTCGAAGCGCCGCTGCGCACCATCGCCCAGAACGCCGGTGTCGAAGGCAGTGTGGTGTTGCAGAAAGTGGCCAACGGCAAAGGGGCCTTCGGCTACAACGCCCGTACCGACACCTTCGAAGACCTGAAAAAAGCCGGCGTCATCGACCCGGCCAAAGTGGCTCGCGTGGCTCTCGAAAACGCCGCTTCCATTGCCGGCATGGTGCTCATGACCGAGTGCGCCGTCAGTGAGAAGCCCGAAAAAAAGAAGCCCGAGCCCAGCATGGCCGGCGGATACGATGACATGATGTAATCTCTCTTCCTTCCGAAGGAAGATTAGCGTTTTACGATTGATTGAGAATCATCACCTGAGCGGAGGGTGGCCCCGTGCCGTCCTCCGCTGTTTTTTTGGCTCGCCCTTTCGAACTCCGTTCGAAAGATTCTCTCGCGAACGGAGTTCGCGAGTACAGTGGCTTGTACTTTCGAACTCCGTTCGAAAGC
>CAZBYX010000222.1:0-6750 GCA_964496055.1 uncultured Saprospiraceae bacterium | reverse complement strand
CGATTTTACAAATCAGCGATTTTACAATTGAGCGAGGATTCGAGGATTCGAAGATCTGAGGATTTGACGTGGGTGGTGTGGGTTTGGAGACAATTTATTTCAATTTGTCTCCATGTATTTCTATTTGTTTCGATGTCTTGCCCATCGTAAACCCACTGCTCACCCGTGAACCCTGACACCCCGAAACTCCGATCACTCAAATCCTCGGCTCCTCGATTCCTCAAATCCTCCTTCTCTTTCATTCGTCCTCATTCACCGGCGCTATCAATGAAAATCACCTTCTCGTCGAAGTAGGGCACGCCGTCGCTTTGCCAGTCCACCTGCACTTTCCATTTTCCGGGTTTGAGGGGGGCGGTGGGCAGGGTCATGCGGTTGTGGGCATCCACCTTCAGGGGGAGTTGCAGGTCCAGGTTCTTATCGTCGGGGCGGTAGAGGGAGACCGTTCCCGTGGGGCCGGGCAGGTTTTCGGGGAACTGGATGGTCAGGCGGTCGGCCGGGCGCTCGAGCTCGATGCGCACCTTTTCGGGGAGGTCGGCGCTGTTTTGCAGCTTGTCCAGGTGGGATTGATACTGCAGGTCCTGCGCGTAGTAATCCTCCACTACGAGGGTGCGGTCGTACTGGGTGGACTTGTACACCTGAAAGGCCAGGGCTGCTACGAAGAAGCTGTAAAACAGAAAGATGCCGGTTCCCCAGTTGAATTTCATGGCTCGGTGGATTTTGTTTCCCGAAAGGGGTTCCCTCAGCGGCCGGGCGCGAGGAAGTTGGTTTTCACTTCATCCAGTTTCTTCCCTTCGCTGAAGACGCCGATACGGATGGGGTTTTTGCGCCCCTGCAATTGGCTTTTCTCCAGCTCGACGAAGAAGGCCCCTTCGGCCATTTTGCCTTCCGGGGCGGTGGGGGGCTGCCCCACGAGTTTGATGCGTCCGTTCGGGGGGTCGAGAAGTTGGAGCTCCAGCTTCAAATCCCGATTGGATTTGTTCACGATCTGGTAGGTGTACAGGTTGCTCAGGTGGGTTTCGTCCACCTTTTGATAGAGTTTGCCCGGTGCGCGGAGGATGACGGCTTCCACTTCGGAGCGCCCCGCCAGAAGGGCGATGTTCGCCACGACGAGCAGCAGGAGCACCGCCGTGTAGGCCAGGACGCGGGGGGTGAAAATCTTCCGCCGCCCGGCGACCACCCCGTTGTAGCTGTCGTAGCGGATGAGGCCTTTTTCGCGACCGACCTTTTCCATGATGCCGTCGCAGGCGTCCATGCAGGCGGTGCAGTTGATGCACTCCAGCTGGACGCCGTCGCGGATGTCGATGCCCGTCGGGCAGACGCGCACACACAGGCCGCAGTCCACGCAATCGCCCAGGGGCCGGCCGTTTTCCTGGGGTTTTCGCTTCAGCTTGCCGCGCGGTTCGCCCCGGACGAAGTCGTAGGTGACGAGGATGGTGTTCTGGTCGGTCATGACGCCCTGCAGGCGGCCGTAGGGGCAAATGGTGGTGCAGACCTGCTCGCGCAATCGCGAGAAGACCAAATAAAAAGCCCCCGTAAACACAACCATAGAAAGAAACCCACCCAGGTTGTGCGTCGGGGGCTGAGAAACAATATCCACTACCCGTTCTACACCTATGATGTAAGACAAAAAGGTGTGTGCAATGAGGATGGACAGCAGGAGGAAAAGCCCGTGCTTGAGCACTTTTTTCCGGATTTTCTCCGCCGTCCAGGGGCTCTGGTCCAGGCGCCGTTGCGCCGGGGCGTCCCCTTCGATCCAGTACTCGATTTTTCTAAAGACCATCTCCATGAAGATGGTCTGCGGGCAAACCCACCCGCAAAACAGGCGCCCATAGACCACGGTGAAGAGGACGATGAACACGATGAGGGTGAGCATCGCCAGGACGAAGAGGTGGAAATCCTGGGGCAAAAAGTGAATGCCGAAGAGGTAAAACTCCCGCTCCAGCACATTCAGCAGGATGAACGGACGGCCGTTGACCTGAAGAAAAGGGAGCCCGAACAGAACTGCCAGCAATGCCCAACTGACATACGTTCGGGCTCGATAGAATCTGCCCTCAGGTCTTTTCGGATAGATCCATATCCGTTTTCCTTTTTCATCGACGGTCGCGAGCTTGTCGCGAAAGGTTTTTTGTTGCCGAGTGGTAGTGGAAGACATTGTTTCCGAATTTTCCAGCCTACCTCATGCTCATGGAGGCTTTGCTGAGCGAATCTGTCGGGGCGGTTTCTTCCTTCACCTGGAAGAGCTCGCCTTCGGGTTCTTTGGCGTTCGGGGGATTGGTTCCCTGGAGCGTGAGGATGTAGCTGGCCACCCGCTGGATATCGGCGGGGCGCAATTGTGTGTTCCAGGCGATCATCCCCTTTTCAGGCACGCCGTGGGAAATGGTGCGGAAGATGGACTTGATGTCGCCGCCGTGAATCCAGTAGGGGTCGGTGAGGTTGGGGCCCACGCCGCCCTCGCCGAGCTGGCCGTGGCAGGCAGCGCAATTGGCTTTGAAGATGGACTCGCCGAGGGCCAGTTCCTGGGGGTCGGTCAGGGCGGTGACGGTGTTTTCGTCCACCTGGTCGGCCTGGGTGGCCAAATAGGCTTTGACCTGCTCTTCGGCTTTCTGCATCTCCAGCTCGTAGGCCTCCTGGCTGCTCAAACCCAAACCCAGGACGTGGTAATAGCCCACGTAAATGACGGAGAAGGCGATGGTGCCGTAGAAGAGCCAGAGCCACCAGGGGGGCAGGCTGTTGTCCAGTTCGCGGATGCCGTCGTATTCGTGGTCGAAGAGGATGTCGGCCTCTTTTTCCACGGGCACGATCTTCCAGGCTTTCTGGCTGAGGCGCTTCCACCAGGGCTCGCGGCTCATCAACTTCACCTCCTCCAACACTTCGATGCCGTGTTCCTGCAGCAGGCGCATTTTTTCCAGCTGGAAAAGCATGTGGTTCAGGTAGAGCAGGGCTGCGAAAGCCAGGAGCACCACGAACACCCCCATCAGCAGGACCACGTTTTCCAACATCCAATTGAGGAGCCCTCCTCCTTGCGTCACAAGCTCTCCTTCGGGGTTGGCATACAGCCCCCCCGCCAACACGAGCAGGCCGGAGACGAGGGCTCCCTTTCCGAGGAAGTTATTTTTCATGATTTCCGGTCGTTTCAAGGTTCAGAAAATCGGGTTCTTCGTCGTCGAGGGGCAGGCGCGCCATGTGGTCGTAGAAGCCCTTTTCCCGGATGACCACCACCCAGAGGGCGATGAGGAACATGGAGAAGAAGGTCAGCAGGGCGAAAAGGGCCATCCAGTTGATGTCACCTGCCTGAGCGAGGATATGCTTGAACATGATGCGATCGGTTTGCGCCCGTGGGGGGGCGGGTTCGGGTTATTTGGCGGCCTGGGCGCGGGGTTTGATGTCCGTGCCGAGGCGTTGCAAGTAGGCGATGAGGGCGACGATTTCCTTGCGTTCGAGGTTTTCGTCTTCGATGCCGTCTTTGCGGAGGTTGGCGGCGATGATGCGCGCCTGCTTCATGAGGTCTTCGTTGGCGATTTGCTCATAGCCGGGCTCGTAGGGGGTGCCCAATTGGCGCAGGGCGCGGATTTTGGCCACGGTGCTCGTGGTGTCGAGTTCGTTTTCCAGCAGCCAAGGGTAGGGCGGCATGATGGAGCCCGGCGAGGTGAGGGTCGGGTCCAGCATGTGGTGGTAGTGCCAGCTGTCGGGGTACTTGCCGCCCAGGCGGTGCAGGTCGGGGCCGGTGCGCTTGCTGCCCCACAGGAAGGGGCGGTCGTAGATGAACTCGCCGGACATGGAGTAGTGCCCGTAGCGTTCCGTTTCGCTGCGGAAGGGGCGCACCATCTGGGAGTGGCAGCCCAGGCAGCCCTCGCGGATGTAGATGTCGCGGCCCTGCAATTCGAGGGGGGTGTAGGGGCGGACGGTCTCGATTTTGGGGACGTTCTCGTCCACCAGCATCATGGGGAAGATTTCCACCATGCCCCCGATGAGGATGAGGATGAGGGAAGCGACCAGCATCTGCATGGGGCGGCGCTCGATCCAGCGGTGCCAGTAGCCGTCGCTGTGCGCTGCGGCGGGCACCAGCGCCGGGGCTTCGGCCGGTTCATCGGCCACCAGGCTGCCGCTTTTAACGGTCTTGACCAGGTTGTACGCCATGAGGAAAGCCCCCGCCAGGTAAAGCGTGCCCCCGAAAGCCCGGATGGCGTACATGGGCAGAATCTGCGTGACGGTTTCGAGGAAGTTGCCGTAGGCGAGGAGGCCTTCGGGCAGGAATTGCTTCCACATCAGGCTTTGCGTCCAGCCTGCCCAGTACATCGGGATGACGTAAAAGAGGATGGCCAGGGTGGCAATCCAGAAGTGGGTGTTGGCCAGCTTGACCGAGTGCAGCTTGGTGTTGAAGATGCGCGGCACCAGCCAGTAGAGAATGCCGAAGGTGAGCATGCCGTTCCAGCCCAGGGTGCCGACGTGCACGTGGGCGATGGTCCAGTCGGTGTAGTGGCTGATGGCGTTCACGCTCTTGATGGAAAGCATGGGGCCTTCCAGCGTCGCCATCCCGTAGGCCGTCACGGCCACCACCATGAATTTCAGGATGGGGTCGTTGCGCACCGTATCCCAGGCACCGCGCAGGGTGAGCAGGCCGTTGAGCATCCCGCCCCAGGAGGGGGCTATGAGCATCAGGCTGAACACCATGCCCAGCGATTGCGCCCAGTCGGGCAGGGAGGTGTACAGCAGGTGGTGCGGCCCTGCCCAAATGTAGATAAAGATGAGCGCCCAGAAGTGAATGATGGACAGCTTGTAGCTGTACACCGGGCGGTTGGCGGCTTTGGGCAGGAAGTAGTACATCAGCCCCAGATAGGGGGTGGTGAGGAAGAACGCCACGGCGTTGTGGCCGTACCACCACTGCACCAGGGCATCCTGCACGCCGGCAAAGACCGGATAGCTCTTGAACAGGCTCACCGGCAGCTCCAGGTTGTTGCCGATGTGCAGCACCGTCACCGTCACCCAGGTGGCGATGTAAAACCAGATGGCCACGTAGAGGTGCTGCTCGCGCCGCCGCAGGATGGTGCCGAACATGTTGATGCCGAAGACGATCCACACCAGCGCGATGAGGATGTCGATGGGCCACTCCAGCTCGGCGTATTCGTGGGCACTCGTGATACCCAGGGGCAAAGTGACAGCCGCCGAAAGAATGATGAGCTGCCAGCCCCAGAAATGCACATTGCTCAGCACATCGCTGAACATGCGCGTCTTGAGCAGGCGTTGCAGGGAGTAGTACACCCCCATGAAGATGCCGTTGCCCACGAAGGCGAAGATGGCGGCGTTGGTGTGCAGCGGGCGGATGCGCCCGAAGGTCGTTTCCGGAATGCCCAGGTTGAGCTCGGGAAAGATGAGCTGAAAAGCGGCAATCACCCCCACCAGCATGCCCACCAGCCCCCAAAATGCGGTGGCGAAGGCAAACTTCCGGACGATGGCATTGTCGTAGTAGAACTTCTCGATCTGCGCCATAGTGGATGCGGTTTTTCAGTTTAGCGGTTCAGTGTGGATTTTTCGCCCACGAGGCTTTCCCCTACCCAAAACATCAGCACCGTCAGCACGAGGAAGACCCCGTACAGGAGGATTTGCAAAAGATTCATGGCTCTTCGATTGGCGGTTCGTCATCGAAAAGCACCCGAATGGCGGGGGTGTAATCGTCGTCGAATTGGCCCGAGCGGATGGCCCACAGAAAAGCGGCGAGGAACCCGAGGGCGACGAGCAGGCTGAGGCCGATGAGGAAAAAGAGAATGGTCATATTGCTTCCCGATGACAGGTAGTGAACAGGTTGTTTGTCGAATTCGGGCGCAAGTTAGAAGGGGGTGCCCCCGCGAATTGGTGAGGTTTGCCACCCTGCAGCGGTGATATTTGTCATCTTCCGGGGGAAGGGGCGGGTTGGGGAGCGGGGTCAGGGTTTGCCGCGCAGGCAACGCAGCCAGTGCAGCAGGCGGGAAGAGTGTTTCCAGATGCGGAAGTAGGGTTGCTGGCGGGCGCCGAACGCGCGGTTTTTCTCCTCCACTCCGGGCAGCATGCTGCCCAGAAAATCGAAGCGCTCCAAGCCCAGGCGGGAAGCAATCAGGATGGCTTGCCACAACAACCAGATGCCGGCGCTCCATTGACGGGCCTCGGGCAGCACCCCGGAAAAAAGGTAGAAGCAGGTCTGTTGGTTCCAGAGGAAGAACCCGCCGGCCAGCGGCTGCCCCTGGGGGTCCAAAGCGGCGATGATGCGGTGACAACCGCGGGGCCGAAGGGCGGCATGGAGGCGTTCGACCACCTCCCATGGGAAGGGTACCGCCAACCCCTTGCGGCGGAAGGAAGCCTCCACCAGGGGGCGCAGGCGTTCCAGGGGCAGGTCTTCTTCCAGGCGGAGGTGGGCATCGCCCTTGCGGATGGCTCGGCGGTGGCTGCGGTTCAAGCGTTTGGCCAGTTCTTCGGGGTCGGAAAGGTCTTGGAGCACATAGGTGTAGCGCGTGCTCTGGGCGAAACCCTCCCAGTGAAAGGGCAGCCAGTTCTGCACCCCGGGATGGAATTCCTGCTCGAAGCCGTGCACCGCCGGCAAGTGTGCAATCAGCACCCCGAAAAGTTTCCGCTCATCGCTCGGGGTGCGTCGGCGGGGCAGCAGCAAGGGCCCCATGTAGCGCGTCAGGTGGGGCATGCCGATGTAGCGGAAGGGCCCCTTCCGCTTCAGGAAATAGGGCAAGGCCCCCACCACCTCCCCCTCTTCCTCCACCAGACTCA
>CAZBYX010000221.1:0-6751 GCA_964496055.1 uncultured Saprospiraceae bacterium | reverse complement strand
GGGCGGTTTCCCGCAGGGGTGGATGGCAAACCCCCGAAAGGAGCCCCTCACTCTTCGAAGAGGCTGTCGTACTGGTTGCGGTGGTCGGACTGGCGGACGGGTTTCTTCAGGGGCTGGCTCAGGTCGAGCACTTCCTCATCGCTTTGGGCCTGCAACAGCAACTGGTCTTTTTCTTCGCCCAAGATGCGGCTGACCCCTTCTTTTTCCCACTGCTCGAGCATCTTGAGGCCTTCTTCTTCGAAGACGCCGTTCTGGAGGTCCAGCGATTCCATGAAACTGGAAGAAACCTCCATGAAGCGCTCCATCTCCCCGACTTTTTGCCCCACGTCCTGGGCCATGGCTTCGAGGGCCCGGTCGAAATTGGCCTTGCGGTCCTTGTCGCCCCGGATGATGTTCATGGCCGACTTCATGGCGGAGTGCGAGCTCTGGATGGCTTTGCGTTCCTGCTCTTTGATCATGACCTGGTCGCGCACGTCTTCCAGCAGGATTTCGCTGTTTTCGTACATCTTGCGCAAAACGCGGTAGAGCACCTCCATTTTTTTGAGCAGGTCTTCGAGCCGCAGGTTGGATTCGCGCAGGCGGCCGGCCTTGCGGCTGCGCAAAATCATCTGAGCCTTGTTTTCCTGGGCTTTGGCCTTGCTGGCCAGCTCCAGGTTGTCTTCGATGGCCTTGCGGTTGTTGTGGATGAGCTCCTGCACCTTGTGCATCTGGCCGCGCAGCTTGTTGATCTGGCGCTTCATGCGTTGGAGGTTGTCCTCCAGGTGCTCCACGTAGCCCTTGAGAATGCCGATGGGGTCCACTTCGACGAAGAGGCTCGTGATCCAGCGCATGAGGCTCTGGTAGGCAAAGCCGATGAGGGCGCGGGTGCGCGGGTCGAGGAAGAGGTACAACACCACGGCCAAAGCCAGCAGCATGGCCGCCAGCGCCAGCGTGTTTTGCATGGCGGCCAGGATGGCGCTCCAGAAGCCGGCCACCAGAAAAGCTCCGCCGGCCAGCAGGCCCAGCAGGAAAATCAACCCCGTCACCCCTTCGGGGCGTTGCCAAAAGGATTTCGGCTTGTAGTCCTTCAACTCCATAGCTGCATTCAAGGCATTCAGTTTCAAAAGATTCGGAATCGCAAATTAAAGGATTTCCCGCCATCCGGAGGGGAAGCCCCCTGCGGTCGTCCACGCAATATTGTTTTCTTTGCGGGCTGAAGATAACCCCCCGAAACGGATGTGCCCATGACCTTCGACATCACCATCCCCGTTCTCGATGAAGAAGCCACTTTGGAGCAAAACTGCCTGAAATTGCACGCTTTTCTCCAAACCCACTTCCCGCCCCCCCCAAACGGGGCCGCCATCTGGAAAATCGTCATTGCGGACAACGGCTCCACCGACCGAACCCCTGAAATCGGGCAAAGGTTGAGCCGCGAGGTGCCCGAAATTCAGTTTCTCAAGGTGCCGCGACGCGGGGTCGGGTTGGCCCTGAAAACTTCCTGGGGGCAGTCCAGTGCCGATATCGTGGGCTATATGGACCTGGACCTGGCCACCGACCTGCCGCATTTCCTCGAAGCCTACGAGGCTCTGGCCGAAAAGGGCTACGACATCGTGTACGGCACGCGCCTGCACCCCCGCTCCCAGGTCATCAACCGCCCGCTCAAGCGGGAGGTCGCCTCGCGGGTCTTCAATTTCCTGCTCAAGGCCTACCTGGGGGTCAAGTTTTCCGACGGCATGTGCGGTTTCAAATTCCTGAAGCGGAAGTGGTACCCCACCCTGTTCGAACACGGCGCCCAAAACGACGGGTGGTTCTTCTCCACCGAGCTGCTCACCGTTGCCGAGTGGCTGAATCTGAAAATTTACGAGCTGCCCGTCAAGTGGACGGACGACGTCAGCAGCAGCCGGGTGAAAATCCTGCCCCTGGCCCGTCGCTACCTCAAAAGCATGGCGGAACTCAAACGCAAAAAAACCGCCGCCTCATGAGCATCGAAAAGGAACTCATTCTCGGCACCGCCATGTGGGGCTGGAGCATCCCCCCTGAAAGGTGCCACCAACTCCTCGAACGCTTCTACGACGCCGGCCACCGCTGGGTGGACACCGCCACCAACTACCCCATCGACAAAAACCCCGAGCACTTCCGCCTGGCCGAATCCATCCTCCTCGAATGGGTGCGCGCCCACGGCGTCCACGACTTGAAAATCATCGTCAAGGTCGGAAGCATCAACAACCTCTTCACACCCGAAAACAACCTCAGCAAGAGCTTCCTCCTCCTGAACCTGGACCACTACGCCAACCTCTTCGGCGAAAACCTCCGCACCTTCATGATTCACTGGGACAACCGCAACGAGGAAGGACCCATCTCCGAAACCCTCGAAGCCCTCGCCATCGCCTCCGAAAAGGGGCTCCGGCCCGGCCTTTCGGGCATCCGCCACCCAGAAATTTACGCCCGATTGAACGAGCGCTTCCACCTCGACTTTCAAATCCAACTCAAACACAACCCCCTCCAGAGCGATTACCCGCACTACGCTCCCTTCCACGGAAGCCCGTGCTTTCAAGCCTACGGCCTCAACGCCGGGGGGGTCAAACTCCGGGCGCAGGATTACCGGGCGGACAGCTCCCTCCGGCTGCGTAAGGGGGATGCTTTTTTTCAAAATCTTTCCTTGGAAGAAAATTTTGGAAAAGTAATAGAAGATGCAAATAAGGTGCTCGATCGCCCCCGATTGAGCACCTTCAATCACCTGGGGATGATTCATGCCTGGGAGCACCCGGAAATCGGGTGGTTGCTCATCGGGCCCTCCCGAATGGAACAGCTGGACGGCAGCCTGCACTTCGTCGAGCAGTTGAAGCAATTCGAGTGGAGGGATGTTTACCAGGCCTTGTGCGAACTTCGGCCGGGCTAAAGCACCACAGAAACGCCATGGAACGATTCGATTATTTCATCATCGGCGGGGGGTTGTTCGGCGCTTATGCCGCGCTGTATCTGGAAGGGAAGGGGCACCGCGTTTGCCTGCTCGAAAAGGAGAGAGCCTTGTTCCAGAAGGCATCTCTGGTCAACCAGGCCCGCCTGCACGGGGGCTATCACTACCCCCGAAGCATCGCCACGGCCCGCATGTCGGACGACCACCGGGAGCGCTTCACGCGCGAGCACGCTCCCTTCGTGCTCACCCAATACGAGAAGTACTACGCCATCGACAAGTACAGCTCGTTCACGGATGCGGCGCAGTTCGAGCGCTTTTGCGACTACGTGGGCATCCCCTGCAAACGGGTGGAGGAACACCCCCTGTTCGATTTTCACCGCCTGGAAGCGCTGTACCTGACCACGGAATACACCTTCGACCCCCCGCTCATCGCTCAGTGGTATCGCGAGCGGCTGCGCAACCGCCCCCACATCGTGGTGCGCACCCAGGCAAGGGTGCTGCACGGCGAAACGGGTGCGGGCAAGTGGTTGGTGGAGTGGGAAGACCTCCCCACCGGCCGACGGCACACCCTGGAAGCCGGCGGCGTCCTCAACGCCACCTACACGGCCAGCAACGCCGTCAACCGGCTATTCGGCCTGGGCCAACTGGAACTGATGCACGAAATTTCGGAAATCGCCCTGCTGACTTCCCCTCAATTGCCGGTGGTCGGCCTTACCGTCATGGACGGGCAGTTCGCTTCCCTGATGCCCTTCGGCAAATCGGGCTTGCTGTCTCTGTCTTCGGTGGCCTACACGCATCACAAGGTGAGCTACGAGCCCCTTCCCACCTTCGATTGCCAGCAGGCGGTGCGCCATTGCCGCCCCGACTTCCCCGCCAACTGCAACGCCTGCCCGGCGCGCCCCCGCTCCGCTTTCGCCAAAATGGCCGCCCAAATCAAACTCTACCTCCAACCCGAAACCCAGCTCCACTACTTCGGCAGCCTCTTTACCATCAAGTCCAAGCTGAAAGCCAACTTCATCGACGACGGCCGCCCCACCGAGATAAACGTCCTCCACGCCGATCCTCCGTTTTATTGCATATTTGCCGGCAAAATCAACTCCATCTACGAAATCGAAAAAGTGCTCTGAGCCCGCTCCCTCTCAACCCAATTCTTTATGGATTCCCGCATTCACGTTTCCTCAGAAATCGCCCCTCTCCGGCGGGTCATCGTCCATCGGCCCGACGAAGGCATCGCCCGCATTTCTCCCCGCCGCGCCGACGAGCTGCTCTTCGACGACATCGTCCACCTGCCGCACATGCAGCAGGAGCACGACGTCTTCACCCGCGTTCTGAAGGCTTTCCTCGGGGAAGAGAACGTCCTGGAAACGGAAACCCTCCTGCGGGAAACCCTCGCCGCCAACGACGAAACCAAGGACTGGGTGCTGGAGAGCATCCTCGACTACGAGGAATTGCCCCGCAGCTTCAAAGCCATGCTCGCCGAACTGGACGACGCCGAATTGGCCAAGGTGCTCATCACCGGCTACTCCCCCCAACACGACCACATCCTCTTCGACCCCATCCCCAACTTCATCTTCACACGCGACATCGCCGTGGTCGTCAACGACCACGTGGTCATTACCAAAGCATCCAAAGAAGCGCGCTTCCGCGAAAACTTCCTCACCCGCTACATCTTCTGGTCGCACCCCGGCTTTCGTCATCTGCGGGAAGAAGGCAAGCTCATCAACCTCAACCACATCGATGAATTCCCGCCCTCGAAACGGGGCGAGGTCGTGTCCATCGAAGGGGGTGACATGATGATTCTGAACAAGGACTACCTGCTCATCGGCAAGAGCGAGCGCAGCACCGAACACGGCATCCACTCCCTGCGCGACCGGCTTTTCGAAAAGGGGGTGGTCAAAAACGTGGTGCAAATCAACATCCCCAGCGACCGCAGCTTCATGCACATCGACACCATCTTCACCCAGATTCACAACGACCACGTGGTAGCCTACAAACCCATCGTCGTGGACGGCCTCAGCTCCAACGTCGAAGTGCACAAGGACAACGGCACCTCCGTGTTTTACCACAGCATCCGGGACTTCCTGGTCAATGAAATCAACCCCCGGATGGAGTTCATCCTCAGCGGCAACGGGGAATCGCCTTATCAGGAGCGCGAACAGTGGACCGACGGCTGCAACCTCGTAGCCCTCAAACCGGGTGTAGCCCTGACCTACGACCGCAACCCCCACACGGAGGAAGCCTTCCGGGCTTTCGGTTACCGTATCCTGCCTGCGGAAGAGTTCCTGAGCCTGGTGGAAAAGGGCGCCCTCGACCCCCAGAGCCTCGAAGATACCATCATCAACCTGCCGAGCAACGAGCTGTCCCGTGCCCGGGGCGGTTCTCACTGCATGACCTGCCCCATCCTGCGAACCTGACGACCATGCTCACCACTCAGTTCAAAAAGCGCGTGCGCTACGCCGAAACCGATCAGATGGGCTACCTTTATTACGGCAACTACGCCTACTACTACGAAATCGGGCGGGTGGAAATGCTGCGTTCCCTGGGTCTGCGCTACAAGTCCCTCGAACAAGAGCACCGCATCATGATGCCCGTGGTGAGCCTCGAGATGCGCTTCATCCGGCCCGCCCTCTACGACGAGGAAATCACCATCCAGACCACCCTGCGGGAATTGCCCGAAAAGTTCATCACCTTCCACATGGAACTCTTCAACGAGGCGGGCAAATTGGTCAATGCCGGCCGGGTGCGGCTCTGCTTCCAGGACATGGACGCCGGCTGCACCGTCCCCGCCCCGGAATTCCTGTTGCAGCGCCTGCGACCCTACTTCACCCAAGCCCCCGACCCATGAAGTGGCGACTCCCGGGAGACTGGCGACACCAACTGCTCCAGCGCCCTTTCGTCCAGCGACTGGTCGATTGGTCCAAAACCCACTCCCTCCCCGGTTTCAAGGGTGTCTCCATTTACGACGTCTTGCTGTTCGTGTACGGGGAATCCCAGCGCCAGACCCTGGTGATTCGCGCCAATGCGGTGGCTTTCAGCTTTTTCCTCTCCCTGTTTCCGGCGCTCATCGCCCTGTTTTCCCTGGCCTCCCAGATTCCGCTCTACGAGCGCTTCGAATCGGAGCTGATGTTTTACATCGACAACGTGATACCGACGGATGCCGGGCGCCAATTGAAGGAAATCATCCAGGACATTACGCGCTCGAACACCCAGGCGCTCTCCTTGGGTGCCTTGCTGGCCCTCTACTTTGCCTCCAACGGGATGCTGACCATGATGCACAGCTTCGAAAAGTCGCACCTGAAATCGTACAAAAAGCGGCACCCCCTGCGCAAGCGGCTCATCGCCATCGCCCTCACCCTCCAGATGGGCTTGCTGCTGGTGGCTTCCGTAGGGCTCATCGTTTTGGGCAACCTCCTCATCGATTGGGCCGCCGAATTTTTCGAACTCAGCCAGCAAACGGGCCTCATGCTGAAGAGCTTCCGCTGGCTGGTCATCCTCCTGTTGTTCTATTCGGGCATCGCCATCATCTATCGCTACGGGCCCTCCCTGCGCCACAAACTCCAACTCATCACGCCCGGCACCACTCTGGCCACCCTGCTTTCCATCCTTTCTTCCCTCCTGTTTTCCCTCTACATCGAGGAATTCGACACCTACAACCGCCTGTACGGCTCCATCGGCGCCATCATCGTCCTCATGCTCTGGATTCAAATCAACGCCTTCATCCTCCTGATCGGCTACGAGCTCAATGCCAGCATCGCCGTCAACCGCGACCTGACCCGCCCCCGAACCGAAGCGGATGAGGAAGTGTGACGGGGAGGTTGTTCGTTGTTCGTTGTTCGTTGCTCGTTGTTCGTTGGG
>CAZBYX010000220.1:0-6763 GCA_964496055.1 uncultured Saprospiraceae bacterium | reverse complement strand
GCGAACTCGCCCAGCTTGTGCCCCACCATGTTCTCGGTGATGTACACCGGAACGAAGGTCTTGCCGTTGTGCACGGCGATGGTCAGGCCCACCATGTCGGGCACAATCATGCTGGCGCGCGACCAGGTCTTGATGACGGTCTTGCGGTTGCTTTCCTGTGCCTTTTCCACTTTCTTCATCAACTTGTGGAAAACGTAGGGACCTTTTTTGATGGATCGTGCCATTGGTACCGATTTGTCAGGCTGCACGGCGGGCGGGCGGGGTGCGGTGGGCGGTGGGGGCGAGGGGGGAGCCGTGCATCACCTTATTTTTTGGATTTCGACTTTCGCTTCGAAATGATGAGTTTGCTGGATTTCTTCTTGGGGTTGCGGGTTTTCTGCCCTTTGGCCATGATGCCCGTACGGGAGCGGGGGTGGCCACCGGAGGCACGCCCTTCGCCACCCCCCATGGGGTGATCGACGGGGTTCATGGCGACGCCGCGGGTGCGGGGGCGACGGCCCAACCAGCGCTTGCGCCCCGCCTTGCCCAACACTTGCAGGCCGTGGTCGGGGTTGGAGGTGGTGCCGATGGTCGCTTTGCAGGTCAGCAGAATGCGACGCACTTCCCCGCTGGGCAGCTTGATGATGGCGTACTTGCCTTCGCGCCCCATGAGGGTGGCGGAAGTGCCGGCCGAACGCGCCAGCGCCGCTCCCTTGCCGGGCTCCATCTCGATGGCGTGGATGCTGGCCCCAAGCGGGATTTCACTCAGGTACAACGCATTGCCCACATTGGGGGGAGCGCCCGCGCCCGAGAGGATTTCCGCCCCCACCTGCAGCCCATCGGGAGCGATGATGTAGCGTTTCTCCCCGTCCTTGTAGTGCACCAGGGCGATGTAGGCGGTGCGGTTGGGGTCGTACTCGATGGTTTTCACGATTCCGGGCACGCCTTCCTTGTCGCGCTTGAAGTCGATGATGCGATAGCGGCGCTTGTGCCCGCCGCCGCGCTGACGCACGGTGCGGCGCCCGTCGGCGTTGCGCCCCCCGCTCTTTTTCAAGGGGGCGAGCAAACTCTTTTCCGGCTCCGTTGCGGTCACTTCGGCAAAGGCGTTGCCCACCCGAAAGCGGGTGCCGGGAGTTACCGGGTTGTACTTTTTGACTGGCATCGTTCTACGTTTTGCGGGAAGCTCTTCTCACCCCGAATGCCTGGGCTGGCAGCTTCCCCGTGAGCTGGTTTCGCAACCCGCGGGTTGCAGGCCAAGGGAATCAGACTTCGCCGTAGAAGTCGATTTCTTCACCGGGCGCCAGGGTAACGACGGCTTTCTTGTAGCCGGGTACCCGACCGCGCAACATACCGCTGCGGGTGGTGCGGCTCTTGTTCTTGCCCGGTACGATCATCGTGTTCACCGACTGAACGTTGACGTTATAGAATTGCTCGACGGCTTTGCGAATTTCCACCTTGTTGGCCTTCCGATTCACCACGAAGCTGTACTGGTTCTGTCGGTCGGACAGCTGCTCCGCTTTTTCGGAAATGATGGGCTTTATGAGAATCTGCTTGGCCATGATGACGGCGTTTTAGGGCACGAAGGCCTATTGACAAATGGCGGTGATTTTGTCCAGGGCGCTTTCGGCAAGGACCAGTTTCTGCGCCTTCAGGATTGCGTAGGTGTTGAGGTCTTGAGCGCGCAGCACCCAGGCCTTGGGCAGATTGCGGCTCGAGAGGTAGAGGTTGGGCTCGTGTTCGCCGGTGACGAGCATGGTTTTGGTTTGCTCGCAGGCCAGTTTTTTGAGAATGTCCACCAGGGCGCGGGTCTTGGGGGCATCGAAGGCGAAGTCTTCCACCACCAGGATGCTCCCCTCGCGGGCTTTACTGGCCAGAGCCGACTTGCGGGCCAATTTTTTGACTTTCTTGTTCAGCTTCTGAGCGTAGTCGCGCGGCTTGGGGCCGAAGATGCGCCCGCCACCCCGGAACAGGGGGTTCTTGATGTCGCCGAAGCGGGCCGTACCGGTTCCCTTCTGGCGTTTGATTTTGCGCGTGGAGCCGGCGATCTCGCTGCGTTCTTTGGCTTTGTGCGTGCCCTGCCGCTGATTGGCCAGGTAGGCCTTCACATCCAGCCAGACGGCGTGTTCGTTGGGCTCGATGCCGAAGATTTCGTCCGGCAGCTCGACGGAGCGACCCGTCTTTTCTCCTTGAATATTCAGAACGTCGATTTTCATCGCTTATCAGGTGTTGTGCTTTTGCGTTCGAACGGCCCGTAGCGACCGTTGCCACACAACGAATTATTTTTCCAAAATGACGAAAGCACCCTTGTGCCCCGGAATGGCCCCCTTGACCAACACGAGGTTCTGCTCAGGGAGTATCTTGACGATTTGCAGGTTCTGGATTTTGACGCGCTTGCCCCCCATGCGACCCGCCATGCGCATGCCTTTGAAAACGCGGCTGGGGAAGGAGGAAGCCCCGATGGAACCGGGGGCGCGCTCGCGGTTGTGCTGACCGTGGGTGCGCTGCCCCACACCGCCGAACCCGTGCCGGCGAACCACCCCCTGGAAGCCTTTCCCCTTGGAGGTGCCGATGGCGTTGATGTAATCGCCTTCCTGGAAGATTTCATCCACCTTCACCACATCGCCCAGTTGCTTTTCGGCGATGTCGAAATCCCGAAACTCGACGAGTTTGCGTTTGGGGCCGGTTTTGGCTTTTTCGAAATGCCCCTGCATTGGTTTGGGGGTGTTTTTCAGTTTGGCTTCGCCAAAGCCCAGTTGCAGGGCGTTGTACCCGTCGCTGTCTTCGGTCTTGACCTGCGTGACCACACAGGGGCCGGCCTGAACGACGGTGCAAGCAATATTGCGACCAGCCTCATCGTAAATGCTGGTCATGCCAATCTTTCTACCGATAATTCCATTCATCGGAGGTGCGATTTCATATTGAGAATGGGCGCGGGCCGAGGCCCGATGTTGCCCGGAAGGTTCCCGACTGAAAAAATTTGAAGGCGGGCTGCTGTGCGAGGAAGTGCCCTCGGAAGGGGCGCGTGCTTTCAGCAAACCCGAACGCCAACGAGCTCGGCGGGGCTCAGGTCAGTTTGACCTGGATGTCCACTCCGCTCGGCAGTTCCAGCTTGGACAGCGCGTCGACTGTCTTCTGGGTAGGCGTGTAAATCTCAATCAGTCGCTTGTGGGTGCGCAACTGGAACTGCTCCCGAGATTTCTTGTTGACGTGCGGCGAGCGCAAGACGGTGAAGATTTCTTTCTCGGTGGGCAGCGGAATCGGTCCAGTCACAACAGCCCCGCTATTGCGAACCGTCTTGACGATCTTCTCGGTGCTCTTGTCCACCAAGTTGTGATCGTAAGACCGGAGCTTGATGCGAATTTTTTGATTCATGACCCTTTTGGATATTCAATTTTTCGGATGCTTTCCGCAAAAGCGGCGCAAAGATAGAAGTTCCGCCCTGTTTTCCAAAAAGCAGGGAAAGGAAAATCGGCTTAAAATGCGGGGGCGGCGCTTTCCCCCTCCCCCCTCTTACTTGCCGGGGAGCCCCCTGAAAAAAGGAACGCCCCGACAAGGCATTGCAGGGGCGTTTCCGGGTATGTTTTCCCTTCAGCGATGGGCGCCGAAAGGCAAGTATCAGACATTCACGGCACCCTTGGCTTTTTCGATGATTTCGTCGGCGATGTTCTTCGGCGCTACGGCGTAGTGGGAGAACTCCATGGTGGAGTTGGCCCGGCCGGAGGTGATGGTGCGCAGGGCGGTCACATAACCGAACATTTCGGCCAGCGGCACATCGGCCTGAATGGCCACGGCGCCGCCGATGCGTTGTTCCTGCCCTTTGGGCACGCCGCGCCGGCGGTTCAGGTCGCCGATGACGGGGCCGACGTACTCTTCCGGGGTGACGACTTCCAGCTTCATGATGGGCTCCATGAGCACGGGCTCGCACTTGGGAGCGGCGTTGCGGAAGCCTTCCTTGGCGCAGAGCTCGAAGGCGATGGGTTTGGAGTCCACCGGGTGCATGGAGCCGTCATAGACGCGCACCTTCATGCTTTCGATGGCGTAGCCGGCCAGGATGCCGTTGTCCATCATGGCCAGAAAGCCGTCCATAATGGGTTTTTGGTAGTTTTTGTCGATGGCGCCGCCGACGATGTCCCAGACGAACTGGAGCTTGGTCTTGCCGGATTTGAATTCTTCGCTTTCGAGGAATTCGGGGTCGGCGGGGCCCAGTTCGAATTCCATGTCGGCGAACAGACCGGCGCCCCCGGTTTGCTTTTTGAGGCGCTCGCGGTGGCTGACGGTTTTGGTCAGGGCTTCCTTGTAGTTCACCTGCGGCTGCCCCTGGTTGCATTCCACCTTGAATTCGCGGCGCAGGCGGTCGAGGATGATTTCGAGATGGAGCTCGCCCATGCCGCTGATGATGGTCTGGTTGGTCTCTTCATCGTAGCGGACGCGGAAGGTGGGGTCTTCTTCGGCGAGCTTGGCCAGGGCCATACCCAGTTTGTCGAGGTCTTTCTGGGATTTGGGCTCCACCGCAACGCCGATGACGGGGTCGGGGAAAGTCATGCTTTCCAGGGCGATGGGATGATTGATGTCGCAGAGGGTATCCCCCGTGCGGATGTCTTTGAAGCCGACGCCGGCGGCGATGTCTCCGGCTTCCACCCGCTCGATGGGGTTTTGCTTGTTGGCGTGCATCTGGTAGATGCGGGAGATGCGCTCCTTGTTGCCGGTACGGGTATTGAGGACGTAGGAGCCGGCATCCAGGGCGCCCGAATAGACGCGGAAGAAGCACAGACGCCCGACGTAGGGGTCGGTGGCGATTTTGAAAGCCAGCGCAGTGAAGGGGTCGTCCACGGTGGGGCGACGGATTTCCTCCTCCTCGGTTTTGGGGTTCACGCCTTTGACGGCTTCCAGGTCGAGGGGGGAGGGCAGGAAGGCGCACACGGCATCGAGCAGACGCTGGACGCCTTTGTTCTTGAAGGCGCTGCCACACAGCACCGGCACGATGCTCATGTCGATGGTGGCGGCGCGGATGGCGGCGCGGATTTCGTCCTGGGAGATGGACTCGGGGTCCTCGAAGTATTTCTCGAGCAGCCCCTCGTCGTATTCGGCGACGCTTTCGAGGAGTTTGCCCCGGTATTCTTCGACCAGGTTGACGAGGTCGTCGGGGATGGGCACCACGTCGTAGGTCATGCCCTGGTCTTCTTCGCGCCAGATGATGGCTTCGTTGGCGATGAGGTCCACCACCCCGCGGAAGGTTTCTTCGGCGCCGATGGGAATCTGAAGGGGCACGGCGTTGGCGCCGAGTTTTTCGCGGATGTCGTTCACCACGTGGAAGAAGTCGGCCCCGCTGCGGTCCATTTTGTTGACGAAGGCCACGCGCGGCACGCGGTAGCGGTTGCCCTGGCGCCAGACGGTTTCACTCTGGGGCTCGACCCCGGAAACGGCGCAGAACAGCGCGACCATGCCGTCCAAAACGCGCAGGGAGCGCTCCACCTCGACGGTGAAGTCCACGTGGCCGGGGGTGTCGATGATGTTGATGGTGTATTGCTGCCCCTGCCAGTTCCACTGGGTTTTGGTGGCGGCGCTAGTGATGGTGATGCCCCGCTCTTGCTCTTGCTCCATCCAGTCCATGGTGGCAGCGCCGTCGTGCACTTCTCCGATTTTGTGGCTCAGACCCGTGTAATAGAGAATGCGTTCGGTGGTGGTCGTTTTGCCCGCGTCGATATGGGCGGCGATGCCGATGTTGCGCGTAAACTTGAGATCCTTTGCCATGACTACTCCACAGAGTGGTTTTTAGCTGCTTACCGGTCAGCAAGAGGGAGGCACTCGATGCCGGTAGAGCGAGCTGGATTAGTAACTTTTTATCGGTGGTTTTAGGTTAGCAGGCGTTGCTCAAAAAAATCCGGATGGGTTTGGACCAGAATCGAGGGAGTGACCAAACCCATCCGGAAAGGCGAAAAGCAGCTGGCGTGCTCAGACGCGGAAGTGGGCGAAGGCGCGGTTGGATTCCGCCATTTTGTGGGTGTCTTCCTTGCGCTTGACGGCGGCGCCTTCCCCTTTGCTGGCAGCGATGACTTCGGCGGCCAATTTCTGGGCGAAGCCTTTGCCGCTGCGCTGACGCGAGAAGCGAATGAGCCACTTCATGCCGATGGAAACCTTGCGGTTGGCCCGGATTTCCGTGGGAATCTGGAAGGTTGCCCCTCCGATGCGGCGGCTGCGCACCTCCACCTGCGGCATGACGTTGTTCAGCGCTTTTTTCCAAACCTCGTGGGGGTCCTCACCCGTCTTTTCCTGCACGATGTCCATGGCATCGTAGAACAGGCGGAAGGCGGTGCTCTTCTTTCCCCGCCACATCAGGTTGTTGACAAACTGCGTGACCAGCGGGTCGTTGAACCGCGGGTCGGGCGCTATGACTCTGGGCTTGGGCTTTCTTTTACGCATCCTTTTTCAGATTGTTTGGAATGAATCGAAAACTGACCTCCGCAAGACCTCGACCTACGCTTTATTTGGGGCGCTTGGTACCGTAGCGACTGCGGCTTTGATTCCGGTCTTTGACGCCGGCCGTGTCCAGGGTGCCCCGCACGATGGTGTAGCGCACACCCGGCAAATCTTTCACCCGGCCGCCCCGCACCAGAACAATGGAGTGTTCCTGGAGGTTGTGCCCTTCGCCCGGAATGTAGGCAATGACCTCGATGCCGTTGGTCAGGCGCACTTTGGCGACTTTGCGCAGAGCCGAGTTCGGCTTCTTGGGGGTGGTGGTGTAAACCCGGGTGCACACCCCCCGGCGCTGCGGGCAGCCTTCCAG
>CAZBYX010000219.1:0-6794 GCA_964496055.1 uncultured Saprospiraceae bacterium | reverse complement strand
GAGGGCGAGCGACCCAAAAGCCCCGAAGGGGCGACCCAAAAGCGAGCCCTCGAAAGAGGGCGAGCGACCCAAAAGAAAAACTTACTCCGATGAAGCTCATGCACCACCTCCTGTCCCGTCTGCTCATTCTCCTGCTGGCCCTCATCACGGTGGACGTGTTGTGGGGCGTGTTCACGCGGTATGCGTTGGGGCATCAGGCCGGCTGGACGGAAGAGCTGGCGCGCTTCCTGCTCATCTGGATCGGTCTTTTGGGGGCAGCCTATGCCTCCGGGGGGCGGCTGCATCTTTCCATCGATTTGCTGGAACATCGGCTGGAAAGGAGGAGTCGGCAGCGGCTGCGGGTCTTCATTGCAGGCTGTGTGCTGTTGTTCGCCCTGGCGGTCCTGGTGGTGGGTGGGGGAAGACTGGTGTATCTGACCCACATCCTGGGGCAGCGCTCTCCTGCGCTGAACCTGCCCATGGCGGGCGTTTATCTGGCATTGCCGCTCAGCGGCCTGCTCATCGCGGCGTACCAATTGCATCACCTGCGCCGGCCCGGCGCCGAAGCCCTTTGACCATGGAAGTTCTCCTGCTCGTGCTTTCCTTCCTGTGTTTGCTGGCCCTGGGCGTGCCCATCGCCTGGAGCATCGGTTTGAGCAGCCTGCTGACGCTGTTGCTCAGCGTGCCGGCCCTGCCTGCCGTCACGACCGTAGCGCAACGCATGGCCACGGGGCTGGACAGCTTCGCCCTGCTCGCCATCCCCTTGTTCATCCTCGCCGGGCAAATCATGAACCGCGGAGGCATCGCCCGGCGGCTCATCGCTTTCGCCAAGGCCCTGGTGGGCTCCCTGCCGGGCGGGCTGGCTCACGTCAACATCGTAGCCGCCATGCTCTTCGGGGCGATCGCGGGTTCGGCCGTGGCGGCGGCTTCCGCCATCGGCAGTTTCATGGGCAAAGCCATGGAAGAGGAGGGCTACCCCCGAGATTTCAGCGCGGCGGTGAACATCACCTCCTCGACGACGGGGCTGGTCATCCCCCCCAGCAACATCCTCATCGTGTATTCGCTGGCCAGCGGCGGGGTGTCCATTGCGGCGTTGTTTCTGGCGGGCTACCTGCCGGGGCTGCTCACCGGCTTCTTCCTGATGCTGGTGGCGGGTTTCTGGGCGAAGCGCAAGGGCTTTCCGGTAGGCGAGCGCGTCCCGCTGAGCGTGCTGCTGCGCGCCTTGCTCGATGCCCTGCCCAGCCTGCTGCTGCTGGTGGTCGTCATCGGGGGGATCGTGGCGGGCATCTTCACCGCCACGGAGGCTTCCGCCGTTGCCGTGCTCTATTGTCTGGGGTTGACGGCGCTGTACGGGGAGCTTTCTGGGGCGGAGCTTCCCCGAATCTTTCTGCGAGCCGGGGAAACCACGGCCATCGTCCTGTTGTTGGTCGCCACCTCCATGAGCATGTCCTGGGTGATGGCTTACGAAAACATCCCCCAGGATTTGACCGCCCTGCTGCTCTCCATCAGCGACAGCAAAGTGGTCATTCTGCTCATCATCAATCTGACCCTCCTGCTCGTGGGCATCTTCATGGACATCACCCCCGCCGTGCTCATCTTCACACCCATCTTCCTGCCCGTCGTGCAGGAGCTCGGCGTAGACCCCACGCATTTCGGCATCGTCATGGTGCTCAACCTGTGCATCGGCATCTGCACCCCGCCCGTGGGGTCGGTGCTTTTCGTGGGGGTCAGTGTGGCGCAGACCAGCATCCAGCGCGTGTTGCGACCCCTCCTCCCTCTGTTCGCAGCCATGATTCTGGCCCTGCTGCTGGTGACCTTCCTCCCCGAGCTCAGCCTCTGGCTGCCCCGCGCTTTCGGGTTCTGAATGGCCCCCAATGCCCCCGCAACTTGCTACCTTGCCCCCGAACGAACCCATCGACACATGAACCTGCGACCCGAACAACTCAGCGCCCTCATCCGAAAGCGCCGGGCCATCTTCCCGGCCCAATACACCGACCGCCCCATTCCCCGGGAAATCATCGAGGAGATTTTGGAAAACGCCAACTGGGCTCCCACCCACCGCCGCACCGAGCCCTGGCGATTCAAGGTCTTCCAGGGCAAAGCCCTCCAACGCCTCGCCGACTACCTGGCCGATTACTACCGACGCACCACACCCCCCGAAGCCTTTTCCGAAATCAAGCTGAAAAAGACCCGAAAACCCCTGCAAAGCGCCTGCGTCATCGCCATCTGCATGCGCCGCGACCCCGAGGCCCGCGTCCCCGAATGGGAGGAAATCGCCGCCACCGCCTGCGCCGTTCAAAATATGTGGCTCACCTGCACTGCTTACGGCATCGGTTGCTACTGGAGCACCCCCGAAGCCGCCCTCCAGGGCCGCGAAATATTCAACCTCCAGGAAGGCGAACGCTGCCTCGGCCTCTTCTACATGGGCTACCACCAGGCTCCCGACCTGCCGGGCAAACGACAACCCCTATCCGAAAAAGTGGAGTGGATGGAAGGGTGAAGGGGCGTTGCTCGTTGTTCGTTGTTCGTTGTTGGTTGTTCGTTGGGTGGGGGTGTGATAGAGTGGAGAGTTTAGAGTGGAAAGTTTAGAGTTGGGTGGGGATGTGGGTGTGGGTTTTGGGGGCGCTGGAACCGCAGATTGCGCAGCTGAAGACGCAGAAGAGCGCAGTAGGCAGTGGTTGTTCGTTGGTCGTTGTTGGTTGTTCGTTGGGGGTGGGTGTCGAGGTTTCAAGGTGTCAAGGTGTCGAGGTTTACAGTAGGTTTACAATGGGTGCGCAATGGGTGCGCAATCGGTAGTTTGGGTTTGAAGTTTGGGGTTTGAGAGGGATTCGCTATACCGAGCTCGACGGAGAAGGCACGGAGACCGCTCCCAAACCCACACCCACACGTCCGTCACGCCGTCACGCGTCACGCGTCACGATTTTACAGTTTTACAGTTTGACGATTTTACAGGAAAGGGCTCCAAACCCAAGTGTCGGCGTGACTCGGAGTCACGCCGACACGATTTCCATTTGTCCCCACGAATTTCAAGGGAATACCCATCGTTTACAGCGCCACCAGCCCCCCGATGACGATGCCGAAGCTGGAGGCATCGCGGACGCTGTGGGTTTCACCCATGTTGTCGGGGTTGTTGCCGCCGCTGATGAAGTTGAGGGGTGCGTAGCCCTGGGTGTTGAACACTTCCACGAACAGGCGGCAGGAGCGGTTGAGCAGGGCGTTGTAGCCCACCACGATTTGATTCTGGCGCTCCCAGGGCGCGCCGTCGGGCCCGGCGACGAAGTTGGAGAACTCGGCGGAAAGGTGGTGCTCCACTTTTTCACCGGGATTGACCACGTACTTTACCCCGGCATCGAGGCTGCTCACTTCGTGGGCCTCGAAGACGTCGAGGGGCGGGTTGGGGTTGGCGGTGCCGGGCCAAGGGTCTTGGGTGCGGGCGAAGCTGCCCTTCAGCACCAGGCGGTCGTTGAAAGTGAGGGTTCCGTAGAAGGTGAAGGCGGGGTTTTCTTCCGCGCAAGGCTGGAAGTGGACGACGGGGAAAGCCTGGCAATACGCACTGCCCTTGAGGTACGAGGCGCCGAAACGGAAGCTGCTGTTTTCGCCCAGGCTCAGGGTGTAGTTCACGTCTCCCACGAAGTTGTTCAACCGCGACGGCACGTTAGTGCCCTCCACGGGCACGTGCATGGCGCGAAACTGGGCTCCGCCCTGCGCCAGCATGAGGGTGGCGTGGAAGCCCGCCTTGCGAAAGCCCACCTGCGCGCCGAAACTCAGCCCCCCGAAGGCATGCCACATGGTGGAGTTCGTAAACGGACTGACGCTGCCCGTCTGACCGAAGGGCGCGTCCAGTTTGCCGATGGCCAGATAAACGGGCACTTTGGCCGGGTTGCCAACCAGAATGAAGCCCTTGCGCAACTGAAGCTGATTGCGCGTCAGCGTGGTGATGGTGCCCGCGCCGAAGCTCTGTTCGGGGTCGTAGAGGATTTCCGCATACGCCGCCAGCCAATCGTTGACCGGTGCGGTGAGCGCGAAGTTCATCGAATGAATGACCGCCTCACTCACCGTCTTCCCGATCTGGTTGTTCGCCGTGGGGTGACGCATCAGGTAGGCGAACTTCGAATCCGTGTTGGAGCTCTGAAAGTCGGCAATGGCCACCAGCGCAGCGCCGAGGTACAGGTTGCCGGCTTCGAGGGCGCCCGATTCGCGGGCGTCCAGAAAGTAATCCACCTTCCGGAGGTCCTGATTGTGCTCCAGCATCCCGTACGAGTAGCTCGAATTCAATCGGACGAGCCCCGCCTTGTCGGTCGGGGTGGTTTCCGCCTGGGCGAAAAGAAGCAGGGGCAGGCACCCCAGAGCAAGAAGCAGAAAATTTTTCAACATGACTTTGAATTTTAGATTTCCCGTCCCCGGACAAAGATTGCTCCCTCCACCCATGGTCGAATTCAACGCACACGCACCCCTGCCTTGAGACTTTGGAAAAGAGCATTTGGAATGGACGCAAATATAAAGTTTTGATTAATGTGTCAAAGAGGTCTTCCACAGGACAGTTTATTTGATGTGGATTTACCCAAGCCAGTCACTCCAGAGGATTCGAGGATTTGAGGAAGCCGCCCGCAGAGCCTGCCCTGGGAGGATTCGAGGGGGTTAGGGTTTGGGTTAGTCTGAACCACAGGGTAAACAGAGTGCACACGGAGTGAACAGCCCCCCTAACCCAAACCCAACGAACAACGAACAACGAACTCCCCCTCCCCACAAACCCCTACCCAAACCACCAATTGCGCACCCACTGCGTACCCTTGAGACCACGAAACCCCGAATTCGAGGATTTGAGGAAGCCGCGCGCAAAGCCTGCCCTGGGAGGATTCGAGGTTTGATGGGGAGGGTGTGGGTAGTTGGTCGTTGGTTTGGGGGCAGCCCTCCGTGGAGCTCTGTGCCTTCCCGGTGTCTCTCTGCGTACCTCACCCACTCCAAACCCACCCCCCGCGATTGGACGGTATCCCAGGAAGCCTGGACCTTTCGGGCGCGGGAGCGGGTTCGGGCAAAGCCTTACTTTTGGAAAAAAAGACCACTCATGCAGCTGCCAAAAGAACTGACCCGGGATCTCGTGCGTCGACTGCGCAACGTGGAAGGACAAATCAGGGGGCTGATCCGCCTTCTGGAACAAGACTCCAGCCCCGAAGCGTTGTTGCAGCAGATGAAAGCCACACGTGGTGCCCTGAAAGCCGCCGAGACCGAATTGCAGGACGAGGTTTTTCGCAAGGCCCTGGCTCTGAAAATGGTGCGAACGGCCGAAGCCTGCCCCGGAAACTGCGGCCGCGAAAATCAAATCCGGGAGCTTTTCCAGCTCTTTCCCCACCTGAGCTCTCAGGAACTTCCTCAAAAGTTGCTTCTGGCGGATGCCCTCGAAAAATTTCTGACCTCGGAAGCCTCCTCCGAGTCCCCGATTGGGGGCGCCGGCGAGTGCTAAACCCAGGCGATATTCATTCGGGGAAGGACGCACAACTTGGTGCCCCGCGTCGGGCGGGTTGTTAAAATTTGTAAAAATCGCCTCTTCCTGCTTGACGACCCCTCCCGGGGACGATTATCCTTGCTGCCGGTTCCCGAAAATTTGAATCCGCCAATGAGAATCCTTTCCTGCATTGCCGTACTGTTTGGGCTCTTCACGCTCCCCTTGGTGGTCACCGCTCAGGGGCCGCCCGTTTTCAGCGATACGCCCATCATGCTGGGGCTGGAAGGCCGGGGTTTGCGCACCTTCGGCAAATTCACCGACCGGGAGGGGGGAAAGTCCTACGTGCAGGTCTTTGCCGTACCCTACAATGTCAATGCGCGATTTCAGGTGGGGGGCATCCTCCCGCTGATGTGGGCTTCCCCGACGGGAGGAAGGGAACGCAGCGGGCTCTCCGACCTGAGCCTCTTTCTGAAGCACCAGCTCTGGCAGAAGGACGGCCTCGGCAACACCTTCCGGGGCTTGCTGAAACTGACGCAGAGCTTCCCCACCGGCGACACTTCCGCCGAGCCCCCGCTTGGCTCCGGCGCCTATCAGACGACCCTCAGCCTCGTCATGGGCCATATCGCCACCACACAGGGTTTCTATCTGGAAACCGGCTATGCCTTCGTCGGTGAAGACCGACCCAACGCCTTCCTGCTGAATTTCGCCTTCAGCCGCCCCCTCTTGCCCCAACGCTACCCACCCAAACAAATCAACCTCTCCGTGGACATCCTAAGCCGCCTTGCCGGGGAAAACCAGACCTCCCTCTTGATTTCGCCCGCCATTCAATGGATTGCAGGGCGCAAGCTCCTCTTCGAGGGCGGGGTCCAAATCCCCTTGCGGGAAGTCGACACCACCGACACCCGGTTCATCCTCTTGTTTGGTACACGTGTTCTCTTGTTTTGAAAAAATCCTCTGACCATGAAAAAAACGCTTGCTTTCCTCGCAGCCCTCTTCGTCGGTTCTCTGGCACTCTCCGCCCAGAGCCGGACGGTCGAGGTGGAAGTCAAGGGCCTTTCTTGCCCCTTCTGTGCCTACGGGCTGGAAAAGCACTTTCAGGAACTGGACGGCGTCCGCACCGTAACCATCGACATCAAAAAGGGATTGGCGATACTCACCCTCCGCGACGATGCAACCCTTACGAAGGATGCCCTCGCCCAGACCGTCCGCCACGCTGGCTTCACGCCGGGTGAAATCCGCTTCCTGACCCCGGAAAAAAAGGAAAACATCCCGAACCTACCGCCCGAAAACAGCCCGCGCACCAAGGGAAGGCATTGACTGAGTGAACGTCCGCAACGCCGGCCGGCCCCAAGGAGTCGAGGATTTGAGGATT
>CAZBYX010000218.1:4700-6828 GCA_964496055.1 uncultured Saprospiraceae bacterium | reverse complement strand
AGTCCAGGGGCTATCTCCAACTCACGACCAGACCAAACTCCGCCTCCATCGTCCCGGACTCGAAAAAAAAAGCCGGGCGCGGGGCCCGGCCTTGGAATAATCCCTTTGGATTCACAGGCTGAGAATATCCAACCCGTTTTCATCTCACTTTTACCAGGCGTTTGCTCTGCTGGGTACCGTTTTGATTCAGGCGCACCACGTAGGTGCCGGGGGGCAGCAGGGCTCCGTTGATGACCACTTCCTGATAGCCGTCGGCGATTTGCCCGCTCATCAGCGTGCGGACGGTGCGGCCCTGGGCGTCGAGCAGGCTCAATTCCACGTTGCCGCCCTCGCTGAAGAACGAGACGGTTGCGCGGCTGCCGAAGGGGTTGGGGTAGGCCACCATGTCCATGACGGTGGTGGAGCCGTTGGGGTTGCCGACCAGGGGCACCGGCGGCGGGATGGTGGCTTTGGGGAAGGTTTCGTTCTCGCAGACGTTCAGGATGGGGATGTAGGTGAAGCCGTCGTAGAGCAGGTTCTTGACCTCTTCCTTGGCGACCCCGAACCAGTCCATCAAGACCGAGCCGTACACGTCGCGGAAGTCGTACTGCATCTCCACCCCGCTGTTGATGCTGACGTCGGGGGGGATGACGGGGTTGCTGCCGATGACGCCGGGGTTGATGCAGGAGCCGAAGACGAGCAGGGGGGCGGCGTCGCCGTGGTCGGTGCCGAGGCTGCTGTTGGAGCGGATGCGGCGCCCGAATTCGCTGAAGGTCATGGCGACGACGCGCTTGTCGAGGCCCAGTTGCTTGAGGTCGTCCATGAAGAGGGAGACGGCGGTGGAGAGGGTTTGGAGCAAGTTGGCGTGCGTACCGGAGAGGGGGTCGCCGTTTTGGACCTGGTTGGCGTGGGTGTCGAAGCCGCCGATGCTCACCACGTACACTTTGGTTTTGAGGCCGCCGGAGATGAGCAGGGCGACGTTCTTCAGGGCTTGGGCCAGAGCCAGGTCTTCGGGGTAATCCACCATGTTGTTGCCGCTTTCGGCGGCCTGGGTGATGACCTCGGCATAGGCGTTGGTCTGTTCGATGGCCTGGCGCAGGAAGAGGAGCTCCTCGCCGTAGGGGGTGTTGGGCACTTCATCCTCGCCGCCGGTGGCCAGCGGGTTGAGGTTGAAGGGGTCGTTGATAGCCATGCTGAAGTTGCCGCCGACACCCTGGCAGGTTTCGGTCACGACGCTGCCGATGGTCAGGGCGAAGGGGTCGGGGAATTCGGCGTTGGGGTACCCGTCGGGGAAGCCGGGGGCCTGGGTGTCGAAGTAGCGGCCCAGCCAGCCGGTGGTCCAGACTTCGTCGGAGGGGGAGCCGCTGGTCCAGATGTCGGTGCTGCGGAAGTGGGAGCGGTTCTGGAAGGGGTAGCCCACGCTCTGGACGATGGTCATGCGGGCGTCGTCGTAGAGGCTGCGCAGGCCCGGCATGGCGGGGTGGAAGCCGATATCGTCCACCGGGAGGAGGCTGTTTTCGGGGATGATGATGTTGGAGCGGGCGTTGGCCAGGTTGTCGTACTGGTCCAGGGGGACGAGCATGTTGAGCCCGTCGTTGCCGCCGTTGAGCTGGATGAGCACCAGCACGCGGTCGTTTTCCTCATCGAGGGTGCGCAGCCAGGAGCGCCGGGGAATGACGGAAACGCCCAGGCCGTTGAGCACCACGGGGAGGGAGACCGCTGCGGCCGTATGTTGTAAGAACTTTCTCCTTTTCATTTTTCTGAGGGTGTTGGGGGCGAAAAGGCAACCCGCGGAGGCTGCGCTTTTCGGCCCGAAAAAACAATGGAGTTCGGGCGAGGAGGGGCGGGTTCAGCTGAGCTGGAATTCCGGCATGTTGAACATGGCCGTCAGGAGGTTGCGCAGCTTGCTGTCCACCGCCATGGCTTTTTCCTCATTGGTCGGGTCGTTGACGTAGTCGCTGTACTCGAGCGTCCATTCGAAATCGGGCAGCCCGGGCAGGAGCACGCCCTTGAGGAAGGTGTGCTGGTTGTCGGTGATGGGCTGGGGGAAGAACAGGCGCGCGAAGTCGCTGATGACCACGTTGGGGTCGAAGGGGTCGGAGACAGTTTCGACCAGCTTCAGCACGTCCATGCGCGTGCGGGCGCCGAA
>CAZBYX010000218.1:0-4600 GCA_964496055.1 uncultured Saprospiraceae bacterium | reverse complement strand
CCCACGTTCAGCATGTCGAAGAAGTGCTCGCTGCCGAGCAGGGCTTCCAGGGCCGGGCGCACCTCGTAGTCGTTGGAGATGAGGATTTGCGCCATGGGCTCGATGACGTTGGCCTCCACCTCCTCGGTGATGACGTAATAGACGAACCAGCGGTAGAACTTGCGGCAGATGAAGCGCGCCACCTCGTCCTTGGAGAAGATGATGTCGATGAGGTGGGCGTATTCCTGGTCGCCCATGTTGGTGATGACGGTGTTGTCGAAGCGGTGGGAGAGGACTTTGGCCTCCACATCGTGGCGGCCGGGGAGGAAGACCGACCCCACTTCCACGTTGGGGTTGACGGTCAGGTAGCCCACATCGCGCCAGCCGGTGAGCACGCGGGCCATTTGCACCACGTCTTGCTCGGTGTAGTTGGTGTAGTCACCGGGCCCGGCGACGGGGCCTTTGCCGATGGTGAACAGCTCCAGCAGCTCGCGGGCGTAGTTCTCATTGGGTGCCGCGGCGGTGTTCTGGTTGCCGTTCAGGTAGCGCAGCATGGCGGGGTCGATGGTGACGGCCTTGGTCAGCTCGCGGAAGTTGCCCCAGGCGTTGTTGCGAAACAGGGTGATGTAGCGATAGACGAACTTGGGGTCGTTGATGCCCCCGGTCACGTAGTGGTTGTGCCAGAAGGTGACCAGCTTTTCCCGAATGGAGGTGCCTTCGTTCAGGATGATGCCCATCTGCCAGCCGCGCAGGCTTTGATTGCGGTGCCCCTGGAGGTTGGCTCCCGGAACGTACGGCGCGTCGATCCAGGTTTCACCGACGGGTACGTAGGGGTCTTCCTCGTTGAAAAAGTTGAGCGGGGGGTCGGGCAGGGGTTGGTCGGCGAAGAGTTTTTCGAGCGTGCCCTGCAAGCCCAGTTGCACGGCTTCCTCGATTTGTTCGCGGGTGGGACCGTAGGTGGTTCGCCGCAGCAGGTGAGCGGCTTGCTCGAAGTCGAAGGGGCCGGTGTAGGGGTCGAGCCCGGAATTCACCTGCGGGACGACGTCGAGCTTCTGATGGACGGCCGCCACCGAGGCGCGATGCCGCTTCGCGGGGCGTCGGCCCAGCAAGGTGGCCAAGGTAGCTCTGCGATTCATGCGCGGTAATTTTTAGCGGTTTGTGTTTTGATTATCGGGATGCAGGTTGAGGACGGAAGTAGGTTGGTTGGGGTCGGATGAGCAGCCATGCCCCCTGAAATTCGGGTGCGGGATACGGGAGCAAGAACTCAGGAGGCAGGACGAAGCTTTGGATGGGGGCACTTTCCCAAGGTTTAATTATCCCCCGGAAATTTCTTTTTCTGGGTGCAAGGATTCGGCCGAAGGTTGCCCGAAGCGAAAAAACTTTGCCCCTTCGGGTCGTCGTTTTGCCTATTTTCACGCCGAATCAAACCTGCACGAGCATGAACAGTCCCACCCTCCTTCTGGGGTTCCTCCTTTTTTTCGGCCCGACCGTTTGGGGGCAAACCCCTTCGAAAAAAATCCTCGGCCACGAGGAATTGGTCTCCTGGAACCGCATCCAAAGCCCCACGATTTCCCCCGACGGGCTCTGGGTGGCGTACACCCTCCAACCCGAAGAAGGGGACACCGAGCTTCGGGTCTGGAACGCCCAGACGCAACGGACGCTGCGTTTTCCCAGAGGAAAAGACCCCGCCGTCAGCGCCGACAGCCGCTTCCTCGCTTTCCGCATCACCCCTCCCTTCGACAGCCTGCAGGCCATGCGGCGGAGAAAGGTCAAAAACGATGACCTGCCCAAAGACACCCTCGCCATCTTGCGCCTCGCCACGGGGGAGGTGGAAAAAGTCGCCGATTTGATGCGCTTTCGCATGCCCGACAAATGGAGCGGCTGGCTGGTGTACCTGCTGGAACCTCAGAAGCCCCCAAAAGACACCACCGCCCGCACCGACACCACCCAAACCGCCGCTCCCGACTCCACCCAAACTCAAACCCGCCCCGAGAAACCCCGCCGGGCCAAAAAAACCAAAACCAAAAAGGAAAATCGCAAGAACGGTTCGAAGCTCGTCTTCCACCGCCTCGAGGACGGCTACGAGCGCATCGTGCCTTTCGTCAAGGACTTTGCCCTGGCCGAAGAAGGAGCCCGCGTCCTGCTGCGCAGCACCGGGAAGGATTCCACCTTTCTCGGGGGTGTGTATTTGTTCGATGCCGAAGGGGATACCCTGCTGCCGCTGTTTCGCGCCGAAGGCGAATTTGAAGACCTGACCCTGGACAAGACGGGTTCTCAGGCGGCTTTCCACCTCAACCTCGACACCACGGAGGCGCGCGTGGCGCCCTTCGCCCTGGCCTACTGGCAGCAGGGGCAGGATTCCGCCCGCATCCTCGCCGATACGGCCGCCGCTTTCCTGCCCGCGGGTTGGCGGGTGAGCGAAAACGGCCGCCTGGAATTCTCCGAAGACGGGGCGCGCCTCTTCTTCGGCGTGGCCCCGGAGCCCCTGCTCCAGGATACCTCCCTGCTGCCCGAGGAGGTGGTCAACGTCGAAGTCTGGAGCTGGACCGACCCCGTGCTCTACACCCAGCAGGAAAGCCGCCTGAACAGGGAGCGCCGCCGCACCTACCCGGTGGTCTGGCATCGGGCGTCGGGGCGCTTCGTCCAGTTGGGCGATGAAGAAGCTCCCGAGCTGCAGCTCGGCGACGAGGGCAAAGCCCGTTATGCCCTGGCCGACAATGCCTTGCCCTACTGGAAGGAGGTGAGCTGGGAAGGCTTCCCCCAGCGCCGCGACCTCTACCTGGTGGACGTCGAAACCGGCGAACGCACCCTCATCGCCCGAGGCATCAGCGGCAATGCCCGCCTGTCGCCCGCCGCCAACTGGGTGTTCTGGTACAGCCCTCCGGACAGCAGCTGGATGGGGTATGCCGTTCAGGGGCGCCGCCTGGTGCAACTCACCCGAAACGAGCCCGCTCCTTTCTACGACGAGCTCAACGACCGCCCCATGCACCCCAACAGCTATGGCATTGCCGGCTGGCTCGAAGGCGAAACCCATCTCCTCATCTACGACCGCTACGACATTTGGAAAATCGACCCTTCCGGTGAAGAACCCCCGCAAAACCTGACCAACGGCCGAAGCAAACGCCTGCGCTACCGCTACCTCCGGCTCGACCCCGAACAGCGGCACATCCCCCGGAACGGGCGCCTGCTGCTCCACGTCTTCGACGAAGGGAGCAAAGCCGGCGGCTACGCCCAGCTCGACCTCGGCAGCGGCACCCTGCGCACCCTCACCATGGGACCCTTCGCCTACTCCACCCGCCCCATCAAAGCCCGCAACGCCGACCGCCTGATTTTCACCCGCGAAAACTTCCAGACCTTCCCCGACCTGCGCTACGCCGACCTCAACCTGGCCGCCTCCGTGCAGGTCAGCCAGGCCAATCCCCAGCAAAAGGACTATCGCTGGGGCAGCATCGAACTGGTGGAATGGACCAGCCTCGATGGGGAGCGCCTCCAGGGGCTGCTCGTCAAGCCCGAGGGCTTCGACCCCTCGAAGCAGTACCCCATGATCGTCAACTTCTACGAGCGCTCCAGCGACCGGCTGCATCGCCATCCCACCCCCTCACCGGGGCGCAGCACCATCAACTACGCTTTCTACGCCAGCCGGGGCTACCTCATCTTCAACCCCGACGTGCCCTACAAAGTGGGCTACCCCGGCGAAAGCGCCGTCAATGCCGTGTTGAGCGGCGTCACCCACCTGATCGATCAGGGCTTCGTGGACCCCCAGCGCATCGGAGTGCAGGGCCACAGCTGGGGCGGTTACCAGGTGGCCTACCTGCTCACCAAAACCAACCTGTTCCGCTGCGCCGAAGCCGGTGCCCCTGTGGTGAACATGTTCAGCGCCTACGGCGGCATCCGCTGGGGTTCGGGGCTCAGCCGCATGTTCCAGTACGAACGCACCCAGAGCCGCATCGGCGGCACCATCTGGGAGTACCCCCTGCGCTACCTCGAAAACTCGCCCCTCTTCTTCCTCGACAAGGTGACCACCCCCGTGCTCATCCTCCACAACGACGAGGACGGCGCCGTGCCCTGGTATCAGGGCATCGAGTATTTCGTCGCCCTGCGCCGCCTGGGCAAACCCGCCTGGCTGCTCAATTACAACGACGAACCCCACTGGCCCCTCAAGCTCCAAAACCGCAAGGATTTCAACATCCGCATGCAGCAGTTCTTCGACCACTACCTCCAGGATGCACCCATGCCCGAATGGATGAAACGAGGCGTTCCAGCCCTGGAAAAAGGCATCCGCCAGGGGCTGCAAACCGACGAAACGATGCTCCCATCGGAAGGAAATTGAGGCGTCCTCTTGAGATCGTGAGACCTTTTTTGCTCGTGGCTCGTTGTTCGTTGTCCGTTGTCCGTTGTTCGTTGTTCGTTGGGGGTGGGTGGGGTGACAGTTGTCAGTTGTCGGTTGTCAGTTGTCAGATGGGTGGGAGTTGGGGTTGATTGAACCGCAGAGCACGCAGCTTTTTACGCAGTCAATCGCAGTTCGCAGGGGCAAAATATTTCAATTTGTCTCCAAGTATTTCAATTTGTTTCGATGTCTTGCCCATCGCGCACCCCTGAGACCCTGAAACCTTGAGACCGT
>CAZBYX010000217.1:0-6886 GCA_964496055.1 uncultured Saprospiraceae bacterium | reverse complement strand
TCAGTTGTCAGTTGTCAGTTGGGTGGGGGTGTGATAAAGTGGAGAGTTTAGAGTGGAAAGTTTAGAGTTGGGTGGGGGCGCGGGTTTGGGGGCGGCTCTCGGTGAAACTCGGTGCCTTCTCCGTGGAGTTCGGTGTAGCGAACCTCTCTCTAACCCCAACTTTCAAACCCAAACTCCCGATTGTACACCTACTGCGCACCAATCGTAAACCCATTGTGGACCTATAAGACCTTGAGACCGTGAAACCTTGAGACCGTGAAACCTCTTATTTCCTCTTGTCTCCACCTATTTCCATTTGTTTCGATGCCTCTGCGGTTCAAACCCACTCCAGCCTCAATCCCCATACCCTCTACAAACCGGTGGAACTTCAACAAGAAGGGCCCTGAGCCCGGAAGCGCCTTCCAAAGCCCAGCAACCAAAGACCCGGCCGCGGTTCAGGGGGCCTTCTTCTTCAGGTTTGCCGCTTCTTCCGGCTTGAGCTGCCCGTCCGTCTTGCGGTATTTGAGGTGATAGACGGAGCGGTATTCCTCGGGGTTTTGGAAGTAGCGGTCCAGTGCGGCGCGGGTCTCGGGGTCGAGCAGGGGCAGCAGGGGTTGCTCGACGTCGAAGAGCTTGCGGATGGACTGCTGGATTTTGCGATCCCACTCCCGGTAATACAGCTCGAAGTCATCGGGCTTGACCACTTTGCGGCAGTTTTTCTCCCCACAACTCAGGACGATTTCCTTTTCCAGGTTGAAGATGCCGTATTCATCGGTGATTTGCTCGCCGGCCTGGATGTCCTTGATGGCGATTTCGAAGCCGTAGCCGGTGCTGATGGTGTTGCAATTGCAGCAGTGGTTGACGTACTTGGCGAAATCCCAGGAGACGATGCGATAGCCCCGCTCGTCGATGTAGGAATACTTCTCGATCATCTGCTGCATTTCGGGGGTGTGAAGCAGGTAATCGGTCGGCGAAATTTCCATTTCGAGGCTGTCCTTCACATAGACGATGGTACCCTCAGGAATGAACTTGCGGGCAAAGACCCCGTACCCGATTTCATCGTTGATGAACCGGAGTTCCGTATCCGGATGGATCATGTGGAACGGATTGGAGGATGATTGGAATCATTTCAAGAAAAGGTGGACTCATTGGTCCGCTGATTTTTTTACGACGGAGGCGGGTTCATGGTTGGTGGATTTGTTTTTCCAGCGCAGGGAGTAGAGGTCGGTGCGGCGGTCTTTGAGGTTGCGCACCGAGCCGAACTGGTGCAGTTCTTTGAGCAGGTCGAGGTCCACGTCGGCGATGAGAATCATTTCGGTGTTGGGGGTGGCTTCGGCTTTGATGCCGTTGGTGGGGAAGGCGAAGTCGCAGGGGGTGAAGACGACCGACTGGGAGAACTGGATGTCCATGTTTTCCACTTTGGGCAGGTTGCCCACGCAGCCGGCGATGGCCACGTAACACTCGTTTTCGACGGCGCGCGCCTGGGCACAGTTGCGCACGCGTGAATAGCCGTTCTGGGTGTCGGTCAGGAAGGGGACGAAGAGGATGTTGATGCCCTCTTCCGCCAGGAGGCGCCCCAATTCGGGGAACTCCACATCGTAGCAAATGAGCACGCCGACCTTCCCGCAGTCGGTGTTGAAGGCTTGGAGGCGGTCGCCGCCCATCATGCCCCAGACTTTGGCTTCGTCCGGGGTGACGTGCAACTTGCAATAGCGCTCCACGGTTCCGTCGCGTCGGCAGAGGAAGCCCACGTTGAGCAGGCGCTCGTCTTCCAGGCCGGGCATGCTCCCCGTAATGATGTTGATGTTGTAGGAGATGGCCAGCTCGCGGAAGCGGTGGCGGATTTCGTCGGTGTAATGCGCCAGTTCGCGGATGGCCTGCGGCTCGCTGAGGTGGGAGAAGTTGGCCATCAGCGGGGCGTTGAAAAATTCGGGGAACAAGGCGAAGTCGCAGCGGTAACTGCTGACGGCGTCCACGAAGAATTCCACCTGGGTGAACAGCTCGTCCAGGTTGGAGTAGGAACGCATCTGCCACTGCACCAGGCCCAGGCGCACCACCGTCTTTTCCGAAATCGGGCGCTTTTTGGGCTTGGTGTAGTAAATGTTCACCCACTCGAGCAGGGCGGCATACTCCTGGGATTCTTTGTCGGCGGGCAGGTACCCCTTCAGAATCTTCTTGACGTGGAAGTCGTTGGCGAGCTGAAAATTCAGGACGGGGTCGTGGATTTTCTTCTGCCGCACCTTCTGGATGTATTCGCGGGGGGTGAGTTTGTCGGCGTACTTGTGGAACTGCGGCAGGCGCCCGCCGAAGACGATGCCCCGCAGATTCAGCCGTTCGCACAACTCCTTGCGATAGTCGTACAGCCGGCGCCCCAGGCGCAGACCCCGGTAATCGGTGCGGATGAACACATCGATGCCGTACAGCACGTCGCCTTTGGGGTTGTGGGTGTCGAAGGTGTAGTTGCCGGTAATTTCCAGGTAGGTGTGGTCTTCGTCGAAGGCCTTGTAGTCCACGATGATGCTCAGGGCGGCGCCCACCAATTTCCCGTCCACGAACACACCCACCTGGCCTTCCGGGAAGATGTCCAACAACTTTTGCAGGTGGTGCTCCTTCCAGTAGGCATCTTCCCAGGAGCTGTAGGCCTCCTGCATGGCTTCCTTTAAAGCCGGGTAATCGCTCAGTTCCAAATAGCGCAACTCGACCTTTCCGATGGCTTTTTTCATTTCAGCTCAGGATTTGGGGGCGCTCCAGCCTCGACGGGTGGGGGGCGAACCCACCTGCCGAAACGCGCGCGGAAGGGCCCGGCCGGCAATTGCATTCAAAAAGCCAACAAAGGTTGAAAAGAAATTCGGGGAGCACAAGGGGGCGGAGAAATTATTCCCACCTCGGCGGCTCACCCCAAAAAGGCTATGAGCACGCCCGCCGCCACCGCCGATCCGATGACCCCCGCAATGTTGCTCGACATGGCGTACTGGAGCAGGTGGTTTTGGGGGTCGTGTTTGAGGGCGAGCTCGTTGGCCACGCGCGAAGCCATGGGCACGGCGCTCAAGCCCGTAGCTCCGATGAGGGGGTTGATTTTGCGCCGGCTGAACAGGTTGTGCAGCTTGGCGGCCAGGATGCCCCCCGCAATGGAGATGGCGAAGGCCAAAAAGCCCCCCAGAACGATGAGCAGGGTTTGCGTGGTGAGGAAGGTCTCCGCCGTCATGGTGGCGCCCACCGTCAGCCCCAGAAAGACGGTGGCGGTGTTCATGATGGTGCTCGAGGCGGCGCTGAACAGGCGCTCCGTATCGGCGCCGATTTCCTTGACCAGGTTGCCGAACAGCAACATCCCCACCAGGGGGACGCTGGTGGGCACCAGCAAAGCCACCAGGGTGGCCAGCATCACCGGAAAGAGAATCTTCACCAGGCGGATGTTGCGGATGCGCAATTTCGAGGGGTGGGCTTGCTCCTGCTGCTTCATGTTGATTTTCAGGTCGCGCTCGTTCATCGTGAAGCGCACCACGAAGGGAATGATGATGGGCACCAGCGCCATGTAGGAGTAGGCCGCAATGGCGATGGGCCCCAACAGATGAGGCGCCAGAATGATGGAGGTGTAGATGGCGGTGGGGCCGTCCGCCCCGCCGATGATGCCCAGGGCGCCGGCCTCCTGGGGGCTGAAGCCCAGCAAGACCGCCGAAATCAGAACCGTGAAAATGCCGATTTGGGCCGCCGCCCCGAAGAAGGCCAACCGCAGGTTGCGCAGCATGGGGCCGAAGTCCGTCATGGCGCCCACCCCCATGAAGATGAGGGGGGGCAGCAAGCCCGTTTTGATGAGGGCGTAATAGAGCATGTTCATGATGCCGTGCTCCTTGGCCATCTCGAAGAGGGTCAGGTGGAGCAGGCTCTCGTCCCGGCTGGGTACGACGGCCATGTTTCCGCCGGGGTAGTTGGCCAGCAACATGCCGAAGGCGATGGGAACGAGCAGCAGGGGCTCGTAGCGCCGGAAAATGCCCAGGTACAGCAGTGCGAATGCCAACAGCAGCATGAGCACCGTCAGGGGCTGTTGGGCCAGCTCACCCAGTGCCGTCATGTCCAGTATTTTTTCCAGTAGTTGCACGGTCGGGTCGGTTCATTTGCACTTGCACAGAGGCGGCGCTCAGCGCATCGAGGGGCTTGGGGGGCGGGCGCCAACCCGGGCCCGCCACCCCCCAACCCTCCATTCCGGGGGCGGCTCCTTCACTTCAGGCGCAGGATGACGGCGTCTTCTTCGAGGTCCTCGCCGTTGCGCACCAGGATTTCCTCGACGATGCCGGCCGCATCGGCGGTGATGGCATTGTACACCTTCATGGATTCGATGTAGCCGATGGTGTCGCCGGGCTGGATGCGTTGCCCCACCTGCACGGGTTTCTCACCGGGGTCTTTGGTCAGGTAGAATTTGCCTTCCAGCGGAGCTTTGATGGTCTTCAGCCGGCCGTTTTCGGAAGGGGCCGCCTCGTAGGAGACGGACACGATGAAGGGTTCGCCGTTGACCTCCACCTTGAGGGTGCGCGGGGAAGGGGGGGCGGGTTCGGGGGTGGGCGGGGCGGTGGGGGCGGCGACTTTGCCGGCTTTGCGTTTTTCGAGGTCTTCGAGGAAGCGTTCTTTGGCCTTGCCCGACTTGTAGTCTTCGTATTGCGGGGGGTGCATGGCGAATTCGAAGAGCTCTTCGTCGTCTTCGCCGTAGTCCCAGCCGCGCTCGTCCATTTTGGCGGCGAAGAGCTCCAGCTCGTCGGGGTAGAGGTCCTGGGGTTTGCCGTAGTAAAACTCGCGGTTTTGGGCGTGCGCCAGAGCGACGATTTCGTCGCCCAGTTTGCCGGGCAGCTTGCCGGTGCGCCCCAGAATCATGCTCCAGGTGTTTTCGTCGATCATGCTCCAGCGCTCGCGGCCCTTGACCATCTGAATGACGTTCATCAGGGCCACGTTTTTGACGTACTGGCTGAAGGGGGTGACCAGGGGCGGGTAGCCCAGCCGCGGCCAGACGTACTCCACCTCCTCCAACAGGCGGATGAACAATTCGTCCTGGCTCAGGGGGGCTTTGCCGTTTTTGCTCAGCCACTTGTTGAGGCTTTCGAGGTTTTTCTCCAGGTCGGCCATGAGGCTGCCCATCATGCCGCCGGGCAGGCCGGAGCCGATGAGCAGGCTGTTCATGAAGCGGTTGCGGGGGTTGATGTAGTAGCCCAGGAAGTCGTCGATGAATTCCTGGGTGAGGCTGCGGGCCTGCATGTAGGCCTTCATGTTGATGTCGGGGACGCGGAAGCCTGCATCCTTCAGCATGGCATGGACGGTGAGCAAGTCGGCGTGGCCGGTGCCCCAGCTCAGGGGTTCCATGCCCACGTCGATGATGTCGGCGCCGTGGCGGGCGGCTTCCAGGGCACTGGCGACGCTGAAGCCCGGGGTGGAATGGCCGTGGTACTGGATGAGGATGTCGGGGTGCCGCTCCCGGATGCCCTTGACGATTTTGCCGATGGAGACGGGTCGCCCGATGCCCGCCATGTCTTTGATGCATATTTCCTCGGCACCCAGCTGGATGAACTCCTCCGCCAGGTTGATGAAATACTCGACCGTGTGCACGGGGGAGTGGGTGATGCACAGGGCACCCTGCGCGACCATGCCGCCCTCCCGAGCATAGCGGAAGGACAGTTCCAGGTTCTGGGCGTTGTTCAGCCCGTCGAAGGAGCGGGCGATGTCGGTGCCTTGTTTTTTCTTCACCTTGAACATCAGGCGCCGCACATCGGCGGGCACGGGGCTCATGCGGATGCCGTTCAGGCCCCGTTCGAGCATCTGGGTCTGGATGCCCGCTTCGCGGAAGGGTTTGGTCCAGGCGCGCACCGAGTGGTTGGGGTTTTCGCCGTACAGCAGGTTGATTTGCTCGAAGCCGCCGCCGTTGGTTTCCACCCGCGCGAAACAGCCCATCTCGATGATGGGTTCGGCGACGCGCACCAGCTGGTCGGCGCGGGGCATGTACTTGCCCGAAGACTGCCACATGTCCCTGTAAACCAGGCAAAATCGAATTTCTTTCTTTCCCATGTTGGTCGCTTATTTGGCAGGAAGTTTCCACCCACAGCCCCTCGCTCTTCCCCCGAAGGGACGGCGCCTGCGCATTCTCAGGGTTCGGGGGCGGCGTTCGGGGCGCGTTCCACTTTTTCCACCCGGCCGCGGCCTTCGGTGAGCACCTCCACCGCCGCCACGATGGCGGCCAGCTTCTCGGGGGAAAGACCCCGGTGCCCTTTCCCGACGGGGCGGGCCGGGTCGCTTTCGAAAATCGGATCGGGGAAATAGCGGTTGACGATCACAATGAGCAGGCGGGAACTCAACACCACCAGCCCCAGGATGACGAAGACGGTGGTCATGCCCACGACGAGCAGGGTGAGTGCAGTTTCCAAAGCCTGGCTCATAGGTGTCGTTTGGTGCTTTGGCGTTCGGGGCGGGACAGGCGCGAATGTTCGACCCTTAGAGGGCGGCTGCGCTGGGTTTTCTCTGGTTAGGGAAGGGCGAAGTGGGAGCTCTTTAGGAAGTTGAGAGTTTGGAGTTTGGAGATTTTAGTTCGGGGTTTGGGGTGTGTGGGTAGGAGGGGAGGCGGTTCAAGGGGTTTGCTTCCGGAAAGACTACCTGGGGAAACAAACCCTTGCCCCCACCAACGCTGAGCTTTTCAACTTCCAATTTTTTACCCCCAATCAAAATCGGTCGCCAAATTAAGAAAATGGGTTCAATGGGTTGGGGAGGGGGTGAAAGGGTCCTTCCCCTCCAGCTGATTGACGTAATCGAGGGAGCCGAGGCGGAAGCGCAGCGGCATGCGGGCTTTTTTTTCGATGCGGGCTTCGATGCGGCAGAAGAAGGCGTCTGCCCGGCAATGGGGAAGGGGCAGGAGGGGGTGGGAAAGGGCGGCCTC
>CAZBYX010000216.1:0-6909 GCA_964496055.1 uncultured Saprospiraceae bacterium | reverse complement strand
GTTCGCGAGTACGGCTCGCCCTGCGTGAACGGAGTCCGCGAGCAGGACTCCGTTCACGGGCAGGACACGGCCGGCTGGGTCAGTTGATGCCGTGCATCCACTTTTTCAGCAAGGGGGTGAGCAGCAGCAGCACGCCGGCCGCACCCAGCACCACATAGACACCCCAGGTCAAATAGACATCGGCGAAAGCCTGCAACGAGGCGGCCGCGTCGGCTCCTTCGCCGGGGGTGGCGATGAGTTTCCCGAGCTCGCCTGCGATTTTGTGTGCGAACGCGATGGAAAGGAACCAGGCCCCCATGACGAAGCCCACCACCTTGGCCGGCGACAGCTTCGTAACCACCGACAGGCCCACCGGCGACAGGCTCAGCTCGCCCGTGGTGTGGAACAGGTACATCCCCAGCAGGAAGATAAGCGGAATGAGCTCGCCCGCATTGGCGTGCGGAATGACGCTGCGGATGCCCCACACGATGATGAAATAACCCAGCGCCATCTGCAGCAAGCCCAGGAAGAACTTGATGGGCGTTCGCGGCTCGCGGTTCATCTTGCCGAGCTTGGCCCAGATCCAGCTGAAAACCGGCGCCAGGATGATGATGTACAGCGGGTTGAGGGCCTGCAACTGCGAGGCTTCCAGGCCGTGCAGGTTCACGTAGCGCTCCGTCATGATGTTGAGGGAGCCCCCGGCCTGCTCGAACAGAGCCCAGAAAATCATGTGGAAGAAGAAGAGGAAGATGAACACGATCATGCGTTGGCCTTCCACCCGGTCTTCCGCCGTCAGGGCGGTGATGAGCAGATAGCCGATGCAGCCCAGCCCCACGATGAGCAGGATGTAGTTGGTGATGCCTTCGGCGTCGATGAGCAAAGAGAAAACGGGCACGAAGAGGATGGTGCCGATGATGACCGCCCATTCCTTGTTGATGCCGACCATCCAGGGCTTTTTCAGGGCTTCGGGGTCGGGCGGGTTGCCCTTGTCCTCGTAATCGCGCATGTTGTACCAGAACTGAATCAGGCCGACGAGCATGCCGATACCGGCAACGAGGAAACCCAGCGACCAGTCGATGCGCTGGCCCAGGTAGCCGCAGGTCAGGGGGGCGAGGAAAGCCCCGATGTTGATGCCCATGTAGAATATGGTGAAGGCGCTGTCCTTGCGGCTGTCGTTTTTATCGTAAAAAGTGCCCAGGAAGCTGGAAATGTTGGGTTTGAAGAAGCCGTTGCCGACGGTGAGCAGCCCCAGCCCCAGGAAGAATATCACCTCCCCCAAACCCATACCGGCCGTGGCAGCCAGGGTGAATTGCCCCAGCGCCATGAACAGACCGCCGATGGTGATGGCTTTGCGGAAACCGATGAGGCGGTCGGCCAGCAGCCCCCCGATGATGGGAGCGGCATAGAGCAAGGCATTGTAGGCACCGTAAACTCCGTAGGCGCGGGCGTCGGCCTCCCCCTGCTGCATTTTTTCGAACAGCACGCTGGTCATGTACAGGATGAGCAGCGCCCGCATGCCGTAGAAGGAAAAGCGCTCCCACAATTCGGTGAAAAACAGGGCGAACAGTGCTTTGGGGTGCACCTTTTTTTGGGAAAAAACCACAATCGGCACCCAAACCAGCACGAACAACCACCCGAAGATGAGCAGTCCAAGTGCAAGATCCATAGCAAGTACTTTTAGGTTTCAGCCAGAAAACAGGTTCGTTTCACCCGATAAATGTAGAATTTCTCCCAATTCGGGGAAGGGTGCATTCCAAGGGTCTTTGGGGGGTTCGACTTACTTCACACCGTGCATCCAGCGGGTAACCATGCGCCCCAGCAGGAAGAGGAACAAGCCACAGCCGATGGCGAAGAATCCCAACTGCCGGAACACCCGCAGTGCCAACTGCAAGGAGTCTTGGCGCAGGCAGGTAATCACTGCCCCCGACACGCTCTGCTCCACCACCTGTTCGGCTTCCTTTTTGGGAAGCACCCGCGCCGAGGAGGCCGGCACGTAGCTGCGGTCGGTGGTCAGGAAATGGGTTTCGCTCCGGGCTTCCCATTTGGCGCGCTCTTCGGGGTTCTTGATTTTGGCGGCTTTGTCCAGGGTTTCCTGCACCCGCACGATTCCACGGAAGTAGCGCTCTTGCCCCGCCAGCTGGTTGAGCCGCGCCACCACCGCCGAATCCACCAGCGCGGCTTCGAGCGGCATTTCCTTCAGGCGGGCGATGAAAAAGTCCTCCGTCATCACCTGCTTGACGGTGGGGTCCTCGAAGCAGGTCTGGAAGCTGTCCCCTTTGATGATTTCGGCTTCGTTGACAGCCGTCAGCTTCGCGATATGCTTGCCCGCCTGGTGGGCGATGGAGGAAGACAAAAACCAGATGCCCATCAGGAAGCCCACGATGGCCGGCGGCGCCAGTTTGGTGACCAGGGACAAGCCCACCGGCGAGAGCGCCAGCTCCCCTAAGGTGTGGAACAAATACAGCATGATGAGGAAAAAGGCCGGCATCAAACCCGCTATGGCACTCCCGTTGCCCAGATGGAGGATGAGGAAGCCCAGCCCCAGCAGGACAAGACCCGAACCGAATTTGTAAGGAGCGGGGGGCTCCAGGTTCGACTTGGCGAGCTTGATCCACATCCAGGAATAAACCGGAGCGAAGAGCATGATGAAAAAGGGGTTGATGCTCTGGAAGAAAGTGGTGGTCAGCTCCAGCCCCAGGAAGTTCTTGTTCACGTTGCGCTCGGTGAACAGGTTCATCGCCGAGCCGGCCAGCTCGAAAAACGTCCAGAACACCGTGGTGAAAAACAACAGCAACACGATGACCCAGATGCGTTGCTTCTGCTCGGTGGGGTATTTTGGCGCCACGATGAACAGCAGATAGATGAGCACCCCGCCGCCCACGAGGGCCAGCATGATGTCCACGATGTCGTTTTGCTTGATGAGCAGCCAGGCAAGGGGCACCATGATCAAGGTGGCTACGTAGGGCAACAACTTGCCGCTGATGCCCGCCATCTTCACTTCCGAAGCGCCCTCAGGCTCCAGACCGTACTGCTCGTACCAGCCTTTGGACTGCGCCCAAAGGAAAATCAGATACCCCAGCATCATACCGACCCCGGCGGTGAAGAAGCCCCACTTCCACCCCTCGATTTCACCGATGGCGCCGCAGGTCAGGGGCGTTAGAAAAGCCCCGATGTTGATGCCCATGTAAAAAATGGTGAAGGCTCCATCGCGGCGGGGGTCGCCTTCCGGGTAGAAGCGCCCGATCATGCTGGAGATGTTGGGCTTGAAAAAGCCATTGCCGATGACCAACAGCGCCAACCCCATGTAGAAGGTCATCTCATTGTCGAGGAAGAGGGTGAACTGCCCTGCCGCCATCAGCAGCGCCCCCCAGATGATGGCTTTGCGAAAGCCCATCATCTTGTCGGCGAACCACCCCCCGATGATGGGGGTCAGGTACACCAGCGCCCCGTAAGCCCCATAGATGCCGTAGGCGGTGGCATCGTCGTAGGCGAAGCCGCCGTCCATGAGTTTGGAGGTCATGTACAACACCAGAATGGCGCGCATGCCATAATAACTGAAGCGTTCCCACAGCTCTACCATGAACAGGGCGAAGAGCGCCCGCGGGTGCACTTTCCGGTTCGAGAAAATGACAATGGCAACCCAGACGATGACGGCCGCCCAGGCAAACAGCATGATCTTGTAAGCAGGATGCATACGAGGTACGGGTTTAGGTTAAGGACGGGAAAATGGATGGGCTTTGGGGTCGGCCCCCTACCGGACCGTCGTGACGGCCTCTTTCCCCCACCTCCCCCCGAAATCGAGGGGGGTGGGCAGGGTGGGTATGTGGGAAGGGAATTTTTTCCAGGGTGGGAAGCAGAAGCACTTCGGCCGCCGAAAGCGGGCGGGCGGGCACCGTACAGTTCGGAACCTGCTGCAAAGTTTTTGATTTTTCGTTTTTGTGGGTCAAGTGCCTCCGATTCGTTTGAGTGGGCGGGCAAGAGCCCGAAAAGCTCTCTCAAAATCGGCACTAAAATTAGACTTTTTTCGCAGTTGCCCCGCGAAAGGGGTTAAGTTGGAAAGGCAAATCGCGCGGAGGATGACGTTTGGAGCACCCTTCGGGTGCGGGGGCGAGGCTCAGTCCAGGGGTTGGAGGGTTGGGGTGCGGGGCTGAAAGCGCAAGGTCCAGCCGGCGCTTTCGGCCATGAAGCGCATCATTTCCTGCAACTGGTTGCTTTGCTCTTCGGCCACGAGGAAGAGGTCGCTCTCGAGGGCGCGCTTTCGGATGAGCTCCTTGGCTTCCGCATTCAGGCGGTTGTAGTCTTCCCGGCTGAAGCTGTTGAAAATGCCCTCCTGGATGTCGTAGTAATCGATGTCGTGGTCGATGGAGAGGATTTCCGGGTCGGGCAAATTGCTCAGCACGATGAGGCGCTCTTCGGGGCGGGCTTCGAATTCCAGCCGGCTCAGGTCGTAGCCCACGCTCACCTTGGCTTTGACGCGCAACAGGGCTTTCTTGCGCAGGGGCAGAATGTCGTAGTGCCAGTAGTCTTTGTAATCGTAGATTTCGCTGAAGTAACCCTCCACGGTAATAAGCTTGGCCACCTGCTGCATCCGCTCCAGCAGAACGGTGGCATCCTCACTCGTGGTGCTTTGGCGGCTCTGGTACCAGCACCGCGCCAACCAGATGCCCAGGGCGAATGCCCCCCCAATGGCCAAGACAAACCATATTTTTCGACGCATCGGAAACGGATTTTTTACCTCCTGATTCAAAGCCGAGCCTTCCTAAAACGAAAATGTTCCCCCCGAAAAGGCCCCGACCGCGCTCCCCCACCCCTGCCCTACGGCTTCACACCCACACGAGCACTTGCTTCCGTCGGCTCCTTTTCGGTGGGCCCTGCCAAGGCTTCCACCACGTTCACCCCGGCGATGACAGCCCCGCCCAGCAGGGCGGGCACGGCCAAATTGACCAGGAACAAACCGTAGGAGGCCGCCAAGATGTCCACTTCGTTCGAGCTGAAAAACCCCCAGACGAACAGCGCCACCTCCCCGCGCGCCAGCAAGCCCATCAAAGGCGGCAGCGGCACCCCCGACTGGATGAAGTAAACGGTGGCAATCCCCGCCAGCCCTTTCAGCAGGGGCACCTCCACCCCGAAAAATTGGAGCATGAAAAAGTACTGGCAAGCATAGACCGCATAACGCAGGGCACTCCAGCCCAAAACCGCTGTCAGCTCCCGCTTCGTGTAGCGCCGCAGGACGCCCAGATGCCGCAGGGGCTTGCGCAAACGCCCCGCAAAGGGCAGGCGCCGCACCAGCCGCGCCCCCAACTCGATGTGGAAAAAGAAAAGCAGCAGACAGAGCACCAAGGCACTTCCCAGGGAAAACAACAATTGCAGCACGTAGGGCTCGACCCCGAGCACGGCCTGCAGGAAAAACACCGCCCCCACCAGCCCCGCACAGAGAATCACCCACAATTGCCCCAGGCTGCCCACCAGGGTGGCCACGACCGCCTTCCAGTTGTGACGAGCCTCCACCAACAGGATGCGCCCCGCATACTCCCCGATGCGATTGGGCGTGAAGAGCGACACCGCCAGGCCCGCCAGAATGGCGCGGTACAGCCGACCGAATGGCAAGGCGGCGAATTTCCGAACCAGCACCTGCCACTTGCGGGCCTCCAGCCCCCAGTTCACGGGCACCAACACGAGCACCGCCACCAACCACCCGGCGTTCGGCCACTGGAAATGCCCCGCAAACGAAGCCCAAAGAAGCCCCGCATCCGCCTGCGCAAACACCTGCCGGTACAGGCTCCACCCCAGCAGCCCGAGGATGCAGGCCTTGACCGAAAAGTTCAAGATGGAACGATACCGTTTCAAAGACAAGATATTGTGAAGCCTCCCCCTCTTTCCACCTCACGGAATTCGAACAAAACACCGCACCCCCCAAACCCACCCCCCACTCACTCTACACTTTTAGACTCTCAACTCTACACTAAACACTCCACCCACCCGCCAAAGATCGACAAATGCCGGAGGATGGCGCCGGGGCGGTAAAAATTCTACAGCCCTGGATTTGTCGTAGGTTTGTGGGCGTGAAGAGCAAAACCCCAACCCGGCGCATTCTCGGCGTGGACCCCGGCACCAACCTGCTCGGCTACGCCACCATCGAAATTCAGGGCCGCGACATCGTCCTGCTGGAATTGCACGTCCTCAAGCTGGACCACCTGAAGGAGCAGCCCGAGAAACTGCGCACCATCTTCGAGCGCCTGCAAGGCATCATTCAGCACTACCGCCCCGGAGAAATGGCCATCGAGGCCCCCTTTTACGGCAAGAACGTTCAGAGCATGCTGAAACTGGGACGAGCTCAGGGGGTGGCCATCGCCGCCGCCGTCACCCTCGGGCTGCAGGTCACCGAATACGCCCCCCGGAAAATCAAGCAGGCCATCACCGGCAAGGGCAACGCCAGCAAACAACAGGTGGCCGCTATGCTGGAGCACATCCTCGGCACTTCCCTGGACCAGGCCACCCTCGATGCCACCGACGCGCTGGCCGCCGCCGTCTGCCACTTCTTCCAAAGCCGCCACCCCGGCGCCCAAAGCAAATCTTACTCCTCCTGGAAAGCTTTCCTCAAAGAAAACCCTGAACGAAAACGATGAACCCCAGCAGTGGGACAGCTCGTGGCTCATGGCTCGTAGCTGTTTGGGCTTGGGATTCAGAAGGGGCTCAAGGTTTCATGGTCTCATGGTCTCATGGTCTCAGGATTTCATGGTGCGCGATGGGAAAAGACACTGAAACAGGTGGAAATAGGTGGAGACAAGTTGAAATAAATTGTCCCCAAACCCGCGCCCTTTCCTGTAAAATCGTAATACTGTAAAACTGTAAAATCGAAGGGAGGGTGTGGGGCGAGAGTGCGGGTTTGTGAGTAGCCAGAATCAGGTTTCGAGGTTTCACGGTTTCGAG
>CAZBYX010000215.1:0-6909 GCA_964496055.1 uncultured Saprospiraceae bacterium | reverse complement strand
AACCGCATCGCCTATGCTTGGTGTGAACACCTGGAGTCGATTTTTCTGGATGGTGTTTTGGGTGGGGGTGATGGGGTGTGCCTCCTCGCCGGGCGGCGGGCCCTCCAGTTTGCGGGAGCGGCGGGAGGCGGCGCTGTTGCAACGCTTCGAGCCGGAGATTCGGGCTTTCGAACGCGCCGACAGCTTGCATCCGCCCGCGCAGGGGGGCGTCCTGTTTCTCGGCAGTTCGAGCATCCGTCTGTGGGAAAGCCTGGAGGAAGACATGGCCCCCCTGCCCGTGCTCAATCGCGGGTTCGGGGGCAGCACCCTGCCCGAAGTGCTGCACTACGCCGAGCGCATCGTCTTCCCGTACCGGCCGGCGCTCATCGTGCTGTATTGCGGGGAGAACGACATCCAGGGGGGCGACTTGCCGGAGGTGGTGTTTCAAAACTTCAAACGCTTCGTAGCCCTGTGCCGCGAGCGGCTGCCCGAAACCCCCGTCGTCTATCTGGCGATGAAGCCTTCGCCGAGTCGTTGGGCGAAGTGGCCGGCCTTCGAAAAGGGCAACGCGATGATTCGGCGCTTCGCCGAAAGCCAGCCCGGCGTGCACTACGTGGACTTCAGCCCCCTCATGCTGCGCCAGGGACGCCCCGACGGCGGCATCTTCCTGCCCGACAGCCTCCACCTGAACGCCGAAGGCTATCGCCGCTGGACGCAGGTGCTCCAGCCTTTCCTGCTCCAGCTTTGGAATGAGCTGCCGCCCCGCTGACCCGCCCCTCAGCCCCTCAAACCCTCCTGAACGAGCAAGTCGAAGAGGTAGGACAGCGTCCAGCCATGCGCCCGCGCCTGCTGGGGCACGATGCTCTGCTCCGTCATGCCGGGGATGGTGTTGGCTTCGAGGAAATGAAAGGTGTCGCCCACCAAAATGTAATCGAATCGGACGACCCCTTTGCAATGCAGGGCTTCGTAGAGGCGCCGCGAGAGGCCGGCGCATTTTTCCGCCAGGGGTTTGTCCAGGGGGGCGGGGGTGATTTCCTCACTCTGGTTTTCGTACTTGGCCTGGTAGTCGAAGAATTCGGTGAAGGGGCGGATTTCGGTGATGGGCAGCGCCACGACCCTGCCGTTTTCGCGCAGCACCCCGCAGGAATACTCCACGCCTTCGAGGAAGCCCTCGACCAGGACCTCGTCATCGTATTCGAAAGCCCGTTCGACGGCGGGTTCCAGTTCGTCGGCGAAGAGCACTTTGCTGACCCCGTAGCTGCTGCCGTTCTTGTTGGGTTTGACGAAGAGGGGCAGCTCCATGTCCTGCAGGCAATCCCAGTCGACGGCTTCGCCTTTGCGCAGCAGCAGGGAGGGCGCCATGGGCACGTCGAAGGGGGCCAGGTAGTGTTTGCAAGCCTGTTTGTTGAAGGTGAGCGCCGAGACGAAGGCGTCGCAGCCGGTGAAGGGCAGGCCCATGATTTGGAGGTAGCCTTGCAGGCAGCCGTCTTCGGCGGGGTGGCCGTGCAGCATGAGGAAAGCCAGGTCGAATTGGAGGCGCTGCCCTTCGAGGGGCAGGGTGAAGTCGTTCTTGTCCACGCGGGCGCCGCTGTCGAGGTCGTGGAAATCGCGGCCGCGCAGCTCCAGGGTGCGCACCTCGTATTTGTCGGGGTCCAGATGGCGGCGCACGGTGGCGGCGCTCTTCAGACTGATTTCCCGTTCGGCGACGTCTCCGCCCGTGATGAGGGCGATTTTGAGCTTGGAATCCATGGCTCCCGATTTTGGGCGCCAAGTTAAGTCCTCCGCACGAGAGCGGGCCTGCATCCGCCCGATTGCCGGAAACTCTGCCCCGCGTCGTTGCGGGTACGCGACTTTGGGCTATATTTACCCGCCGGCAAAAGCATTTCCGCACCCATGGTATTCAACTTCTCCGAACATCCCAGCGTGGCCAACGTCTTCCTCAAGGAATTGCGCGATGTGGAAGTCCAACAGGACAGCATGCGCTTTCGCAAGAACCTCGAGCGGCTGGGAGAGCTCTTCGCCTACGAAATCAGCAAAACCCTGACCTACCGGGAGGTGGAAGTGCAAACGCCGCTGGGCATCGCCACCGTGCAGGTGCCCGCCGACCGCATCGTGTTGGCGACCATCCTGCGGGCGGGCCTGCCCATGCATCAGGGCATGCTCAACGTCTTCGACCGGGCCGCCAACGCCTTCGTCTCCGCCTACCGCATGCACCACAAAGACGGCACCTTCGAAATCAACCTCGAGTACATCTCCTGCCCGCCCCTCGACGATGCCGTCCTCATCCTCACCGACCCCATGCTGGCCACGGGGGCTAGCATGAAAGTGGCCCTGGAAGAGTTGCTCCAAAACGGCAAACCCCGCAAAATTCACATCGTGACGGCCATCGCCGCCAAACAAGGCCTGACGTACATCCGCAGGCTTTTCCCCAAAGCGCATGTCTGGATGGGCGCCTGCGACGAGGAGCTCACCGCCCGCGCCTACATCGTACCCGGCCTGGGCGATGCCGGCGACCTCTGTTTCGGCGAAAAACTGCAAGACTGAGCCCCATCTTCCCGCGCTTGGGAGGGATTCCCGACCTCGGAAAACCTGTCGCTCAGGGCGCCCCTGAAAAAGGCAGGTTCAGCACGGTGCGGGCCAGGGAGGCTTCATCGGGCCTTTCGGCCTGGAAGACCGGTTGGGCGCCGGCGCTGTGCAGCGCTTCGGCCGTAGGCCCTCCGATGGCGACGAAAGCCCGGGGTGGGGTGGAGAGGGCAAGGGCGAGGAAGGCCCGGGCGTTCAGGGGGCTGGTGAGCACCGCCACATCGCAGGGGGGGAGTTGCACGTCGGTGCGGGGGCGGTTGTCGTACACCACGAGGTCCAGCGCCAGAATGTGCCCCTCCAGGCGCCGTTGGATGCTTCGGCGGCTGTTCTTCGCCTGCGGAAACAACACCCGTTGCCCGTGCGCCACCCGCAGGAAACTTTCGGCGGTGCGAGCAGGGTCGCCGTCCCCTGTGAATCGGGGGGGCTTTCCGAGTGCCTGCAGGGCTTTGGCCGTGCCCGGTCCCATGGCCGCCAGGGCATGCGGAAGGGCGGTTTCCGGGGGCAGTTGCCCGAAAAAATGACGCACCCCTTGCGCGCTGGAAAAGAAAATCCAGTCGGCCGGAGGCAACTGCTCGAAGGGTACGGGCTCGAAGGTGAGCAGGGATTCGCCCACCACCTCCCACCCGGCGCCCTCCAAACCCTTGCGGAAAGGGCTTTCGGGGGCCAAGGCCCGGCTGATGAACACCCGCTTGACGGTGGAATCCATAGACCCAAAGAAAGCATTCTTGCCGCAATGTCGGCCCAATCCAAAACTACAGCCATGAAAAGAAGAACCTTCCTGCGCCGGAGCGCCCTGCTGAGCGCCGGTTTGGGGGTGGCCGGCGCTGCCGCCGCCCGCCCGCGCCGCCTTCGCCCCCTCCAGGGCGAGCCCTTCCGCCTCAAATTCGCCCCCCATCTGGGCATGTTCCGCCATCTGGCCGGCGACGACCCCATCGCCCAGCTCCACTTCATGGCCGATGAGGGCTTCCGCGCCTTCGAAGACAACGGCATGGCGGGCCGCGAAGTCGCCCTCCAGGAGCGCATGGCCCGGGTCATGACCGAGCGCGGCCTGGAGATGGGGGTCTTCGTGGCGCACAAAATTTATTGGAACGAGCCCAACCTCGCCTCCGGCAAGCCCGAGCGCCGCGCCGAATTCCTCGAAGACATCCGCCGCAGCGTGGACGTGGCGCGCCGCGTCAACGCCCGCTGGATGACCGTCGTGCCCGGCCGCATGGACCCCCGCCTCGATTGGGGCTACCAGACCGCCAACGTCATCGAAACCCTGAAACGCGCCGCCGAAATCCTCGAACCCCACGGCCTGACCATGGTCCTCGAGCCCCTCAACTTCCGCGACCACCCGGGCATGTTCCTCACCAAAGCCGCCCAGGCCTACCAGATTTGCCGCGCCGTGGACAGCCCCGCCTGCAAAATCCTCTTCGACATCTACCACCAACAGATTCAAGAAGGCAACCTCATCCCCAACATCGAGGCCTGCTGGTCGGAAATCGCCTATTTCCAAATCGGGGACAACCCCGGCAGGAAAGAGCCCGGCACCGGGGAAATCAACTACGCCAACGTCTTCCGCTTCATCCATGAAAAGGGATTCCGGGGCATCCTGGGCATGGAGCACGGCAATGCCCGCGAAGGGGCCGAAGGCGAGCGCGCCGTCATCGAAGCCTACCGCAAAGTGGACGTTGCCGGCTGAGCCCCTTCGTTTTTCGTTCGAGGGGAGGACGTTCACCGGGGTGGGGGGGAGGCGGTTTGAGCGGGAGGCCCTACCTTGGCGCTGCCGACGGGGGCGACAGGCGCCCCTGCCGCATTCCAAGCCAAATCAACCCCCCCGTCATGGAGTCCATTCTCGCGCGGTATGCCCGCCTGCTCGTTCGCTATTGCCTGGAGCTGCAACCCGGCGAACGCCTCTTCGTGCAAAGCACCACCCTGGCCGAGCCCCTGGTGCGGGAAGTCTATCGGGAAGCCCTGCGTGCCGGGGCCCTGGTGGAGACCCACCTGAGCTTCCGCGAGCAGGGGCGCATCTTTTATCGGGAAGCCTCGAATGAGCAGCTGGATTACGTGCCCCTGCCGTACCGCCAGGCGATGGAGGAATTCGAAGCCTACCTCCGTATCCTCGCTCCCTTCAATTTGCGGGAAGAGCACGCCAACCCCCCGGAGAAAGTGCGCCGAAGGCAGGCGGCTTTCAAGCCCTATCAGGAACGCTACTTCCAGCGCACCGCCACCCGGGAGCTGAAGCGCAACCTCTGCCAGTACCCCACCATCGCCGCCGCACAGGAGGCCGGAATGTCCCTCGAAGAATACGAAACCTTCGTCTTCCAGGCCTGCCGCCTCCACGAGCCCGACCCGGTGCAAGCCTGGCTCGAAGTGCGCCGCCATCAACAAGCCATTGTCGATTTCCTCCAGCAGCGCACCCACTTCCGCTATCGCGGCCCCGGAACCGACCTGCACTTCCGCACCGAGGGCCGCCGCTGGATAAACTCCGACGGTCAAACCAACATGCCCTCCGGCGAGGTCTTCACCTCCCCCGTCGAGGATTCGGTCGAGGGGGTGGTCCACTTCTCCTACCCTGCCATCTACATGGGGCACGAGGTGGAAGGCGTCACCCTCTATGTGGAAAAAGGAGAGGTGGTGCGCTGGGAAGCCCGCCGCGGAAAGGAGTTTCTGGACCGCATCTTCGAGCTGCCGGGCGCCCGTCGCTTCGGCGAAGCCGCCATCGGCACCAACCCCCACATCGACCGCTTCACCAAAAACATCCTCTTCGATGAAAAAATCGGGGGGACGGTGCACCTGGCCCTGGGGCAGTCCTACTTGCAGGCGGGCGGCAAGAACACTTCTCCCATTCACTGGGACATGATCGCCGACATGCGCCCCGACGGGGAAATCTTCGCCGACGGGGAGAAAATCTACCAGGGCGGGCGCTTCCTGTTCTTAGATAGCTGATTTTCTTGAGGTTGAGGGGAGATGCCGCGGCCGTTCCCTGCCCGATGACGGCCGTTTACCCCCAATTCCATCGGCCTGCCGCATTGAAGGAGGGATTTCGGCGCAAAAAGAACTTGCCAAAATTCAAAAATTCCTAACTTGGCGCCTGCCCAAAAAACCGCAAGACCAATGACGTCTATCAGAGAAACCCATCATTCCCAAAACAAGACAGAAAAAACGTGAACGAAAACATTGCAATCCTCGAACTGAAGTATGGCAACATTTATGGAGGATACCCCAACTTCTTTGCCATCGCCGAAATCGCACTGCTCGTCTTTGAACCCCGCTCCAAGAAAATCTTCGTCGAGACCTGGCAAAACCGAGTGGATGTCGATTACGTCAGCGTTTACTCCAAAGTGAACGAACTGGGGCACACCATCGGTCGGGTCAAGGAGGTGGTCAATATGAAAACCGGCCGCCGACGTCCCTTCCTCGAAGAGTTCAAGCTCGACAAGAAAGCCCTGCAGTACTCCTTCAAGCAGCTGCGCCCCGTTCACAACTGGGTCAAGAAATTCCTTCTCAACTGCTTCCGCAAGTACCGCCTGCGCTACATCATCACCTTCGACGGCCGCCGCGACATCTTCCTGTGCGAGCGCACGGGCGTCAAGTTCAACCGCTTCGAAATCATTGACCTGCAGAAAGACCTCAACAAGGAAACGGACTACCTGTTCTCCCTGAACAAACTTTCGGTGGTCATCAATTTCCGCCTCGAAGGTTCCTACCTGCGCAGCAACAATCTCGAATACTGGTTGCATCCCATCGCCGCCAAGCAAATCCGCCCGGGCACCGCTGCCTACGACGCAGCCCGCCTCCTCATGGTGTACAACGAATACACCGAACACCACGCCGATTTCCTGCTGAAAGCCCAGCTATTGCTCAACAAAATTCAGGGCATCAAGAAAGAGGAAGAAAGCAACGGCAAGGCGGAGGAAGCCTGATTTCAATTTTTTTCGTGGAGTAAGAGGTTACAACTTTTCAGATGCCCCCTGATGCCGGTTTCTTCGGAGACGGTGATTTTCCTATGGAGAAAAATCCGGCTGATTTGAAAAACCAAATCCAAATCAATATGAAAAAGTTGTTTTTACCCTTGGCCTGCATGCTCTTTCTGAGCAGTTGTGCCTTCGTAGCGACCCCTGTGCTTGGTGGTCTTTACACCGACGTCAAAGCCCCCTTGGCTGCCACCTCCAACACGGTGGGCAACAAGGTAGGCACCGCGGAAGCCACTTCCATTCTGGGTATCGTCGCCAACGGTGACGCCAGCATCGAGGCTGCTGCCAAAAGTGCGGGAATCACCAAGATTTCTCACGTCGATTACCAGGGCTACTCCGTGCTAGGGATCTTCGCCAAGTTTACGGTGTACGTTTACGGGGAATGACC
>CAZBYX010000214.1:0-6927 GCA_964496055.1 uncultured Saprospiraceae bacterium | reverse complement strand
CAACGAACAACGATCAACGCCCCCCCATGGCAATTTGACGATTTAACGATTTGACGATTTGACGATTTGACAATTTGACGATTTGACAATTCCCCGATTATCCACTTCCACATTTTCCCCAACTTTGCCCGCTCGGGAGAGTTTCAAAAAGTGCCATGCATGCATTGTTGAAAAAACTGGTCATTTTGCCCATTCGGGCTTATCAGGTGTTGCTATCCCCGCTTTTGGGGCCCACCTGTCGTTATCAGCCCACCTGCTCGCACTACATGGTGCAGGCCATCGAGGAATGGGGCGTGATTCGGGGGCTGTGGCTGGGCGTCAGGCGCATCTTTCGCTGCCATCCCTGGGGCGGGCACGGCTACGACCCCGTGCCGCGCAACCCTCGCAAAGAAAAGGCATTTCCCAATAAAAAAACGGACCAATGAACCGACGACCCAGACGCAACCGCGCCTCCGAAGCCATCCGGGGGCTGGCCCAGGAAACCCACCTCCAACCCCAACACCTCGTCTTTCCGCTTTTTCTGGTAGACGGCAAAGGGGTGAAGGAAGAAATCCCTTCCTTGCCGGGGAATTACCGCCTGTCTCTGGACCACCTCCTCAAAGAAATCGAAGCCTCCCTGAAGTTGGGTCTGCGCAGCTTCATCCTCTTTCCCGCGGTGCCCGACGAACGCAAGGACAAGACGGGCACCTACAGCTACGACCCCGAAAATTTCTACCTGAAAGCCGCCACCGAAATCAAAAAGCAATTCCCCGAAATCTGCCTCATCAGCGACGTGGCGCTCGACCCCTACAGCAGCGACGGCCATGACGGGGTGGTGCGCGGGGGCAAAGTGCTCAACGACGAAACCCTGCCCATTCTGGCACGCATGGCGGTGGCCCAGGCGGCTGCCGGCTTCGACCTCATCGGCCCCTCCGACATGATGGACGGCCGGGTCGGCGTCATCCGAGAAGCCCTCGACGAAAACGGCTTCACCGATACCGGCATCCTCTCCTACACCGCCAAATACGCCAGCGCTTTTTACGGCCCCTTCCGCGATGCACTCGACTCCGCCCCCCGCCAGGACCCCGACATCCCGGCCGACAAGAAGACCTACCAGATGAACCCCGCCAACAAGCGCGAGGCCCTCATCGAAGGTGAACTCGACACCCTCGAAGGGGCCGATATCCTCATGGTCAAACCCGCCCTGAACTACCTCGACGTCATCCACCTGATGAAAGAGCATTTCGAGCTGCCCATCGCCGCCTACCACGTCAGCGGGGAGTGTGCCATGCTCATCGCCGCCTGCCGCAACGGCTGGCTGGAGTACGAAAAAGCCATGCCCGAAACCCTGCTGAGCATCCGACGGGCAGGGGCGGACGTCATCCTCACTTACTTCGCCCGGGACTTCGCGGAGCTGTATCAGCGGGGGCTCGTCGGTTGAAGGGCGTACAGCAGGCGCAGGCGTTTCAGCAGGCGCATCAGCTTGTGATTCAGGGATTTGCCGGCATTGAAAAACATGCCGTTGATGGTGATCCAGTCCTCTTCCCGGCGCACTTCCTGGAGCTTGCGGTAGTACACCCGCTGTGGCGGCTCGAAAGTGGCCTTCCAGTAGAGGGCCTCCTCCGTCATGCCGAAGCCCTCGCGGGCGGTGCCGGTAAGCGACAAATCGCAGAGGAAGAAGACCTTCTCCCCCTTTTCCGGGAAGAAAAAGCTCCGGGTGGCGTTTTTGAGCTTTTCCAGGGGCATGGCCACCAAATTGAAGTAGGTGGGCTCGGGTTCATTTTCCAGATCGAGGTAATCGAGTACCATCCGGCCCAGATTGGAAGGGGGGCGCCCGCTTTCGTAATTCAAAATGGCGGTCGGCAGGGCAACTTCGGCCATGTCCTGGCATTGGGTGATGAAGAAATGGTCGAGCATGCCGTCGAAAGTCAGGGCGAGCCGCTCGGCCGCCGTTTCGGGTTTGGGGGGCAGGGTGGGGTGGCGGGCTTGCCAATCCTGCGCCAGTTGTCGAACGCGGGCTTCGAAGCCCTCCCGAAACTCGGAGCCGTAGAAGCGGTCCACGTACTCGTCGTAGCGTTTCGGGTCCAGCTCCGATTCGATGCGCTCGCGGAAGGCCATCACGAAAGCCTGTGCGATGGCGTGTTCCAGCTCATCGAGGGAAGGGGGGCTTTGCGGGGCCTGCCCCTGGAAGGCGGTGCCGCAGCCCGTGCAGAAGGCGGCATCGAGTTCGTTCTCGGTCTGGCAGTGCGGGCAGAGAAAAGTTTCGGCAATGAGCTCCGTGCCACAATAGGCGCAGAACCGCGCTCCGGCGGGAAGGGTCTGGTGGCAGGCGTGGCACTTTTTCATCGGCAAGGACGATGGGTTTATGGTCGGTCTGCGGTTGTTCTAAAACAGGTGGACAATGGGTTTACAATAGGTGCGCGATGGGCAAGCCCCTGAAACACCTTGAAATAGGTGGAAATAAAGGGTTTCGAGGTTTCGGGGTTTCAAGGTTTCGAGGGTGCACAATGGGTTTACGATTGGTGCGCAGTAGGTTGACAATCGGAAGTTTGGGTTTGAAAGTTGGGGTTTGAGAGGGATTCACTACACCGAGTTCCACCGAGGGCCGCCCGCAAAACCTCCCTCTTTCCTGTAAAATCGTAAAACTGTAAAACCGTAAAATCGACGGGAGGGTGTGGGGTTTGAGGTTTGGGTGAATTTTAACCACAGAATGAACAGAGTTTCAACAGATTGAACAGAATTTGCCTGCCCGCGAACCCGTGCGCACAACCATCCGGTCAAGCCGACTGCGATTGGCTGCGTAATAAAAAGCTGCGAAGAACTGCGGTTCAACACCCACACCCAACGAACAACGAGCAACGAACAACGAGCAACTCACAACCGCCAACCGCCAACTGCAAACTGCCCACTGCCCACTGCCCACTGCCCACTGCGGTCTATACCCCGTGGTTTTCTTTTTCCCTTTTCGGGTTTCGGGCTAATATTGTAGCATCTCCAAAAATAGTTTTTTCATGGAGCCACCCAAAAGAGAAAGCCCCTACCGCGAGTACGAAAACCTGGCCTACCACCCCTACAACATCCTGCTGGTGTTGGTGCTCATGGCGTTGGGGGCCATTTTTCTGGCGCTGTCGGTGGCTTTCGTCTACAACCGGGTGGAGAGCGGGCTGCCGCCCATTCGCATGCCGGGGCTGTTTTTTTTCAACACCTTCCTGCTGTTGGGAGCCAGCCTGGTGATGTGGCAAGCGCGGAAAGCCTATGAAAACGATCGCAGCGGCCCCTACCTGATTTGCCTGCAAGGGGTCCTGGGGCTGTCCCTGGCCTTCCTGGTGTTGCAGTTTTTCGCCTGGCGCAGCCTTTTCGCGCAGAACGTCTTCATCAACACGGACAATTCGGCGTCTTACCTCTACCTCTTGTCGGGGCTCCACTTCCTGCACGTCGTGGGGGGGCTGCCGTTCCTGATCTGGTTTTGGCGCCAGGCCCGCAAGCGCCTGCGCGAACCCGTCAGCGAATTGGTGTATTTTTCCGACCCCGACAAACGCCTCAAACTCCGCCTCCTCACCCTCTACTGGCACTTCCTCGATGGGCTGTGGATCTATCTGGTGCTGTTCTTCTGGGTGAACAAGGTTCTTTGACCGGCGGGGGAGTCCGCCGTTTCGGGATTCTAATTTTCAAACCCTGATTGAGTCCACTGCAAAAAAGGTTGTGGGCCTGAAGTTTAAAGTTTATTTCACTGGTTATCAATGATTTATTCAAATCCTCGATTCCTCAATTCTTCGATTCCTCGGCGGAATTGGACTTTTTGCAGCAGACTCATGATTCGACACATGTACCTGGTGTGCTGGATGGCCCTCCCCGTCTTGGGATTCGGCCAGCATCCCCCGGAAAAGACAGGCGGGCAAGAGGTTTGGCGGGGTGGGGGCGCTACCGGGGAGATCCGCGTGTACTTCAATCACTGGGTGGAGGAGAGCCTCTCGAACGGGGCCGCACCCGACGGCACCAACCCCAACCAACTGGAAGCCGCCATCCTGGAGCGCATCGACGCCGCCCAACTGAGCATCGACGTGGCCGCCTACAACCTGACCCGCCAGAACATCATGGGGGCGCTCAAGGCGGCTCACCAACGCGGGGTGCGCGTCCGCCTGGTGTACGACGACCAGCAGGACAATTCCGCCCTCAGCCCACCCCCGCCTTTCCCCATCCTCTCCGACCAGGGCAGCGAGGGGCTCATGCACAACAAGTTCCTCGTCATCGATGCGGCTGACCCCCAAAACGCCTGGGTCATCACTGGCTCGACCAACTTCACCTTCAACGGGGTGGTCAACAACTTCAACAACCTCGTCATGGTGCAAGACCAGGCCCTGGCTCAGGCCTACCAACTGGAATTCAACGAAATGTGGGGCAGCGAGGGCGGAACCCCCAACCTCTCCAACGCCCGCTTCGGCGCCGAAAAAACCGACAACACCCCCCACTTCTTCACCATCGGCGGGCACATGGTGGAGTGCTGGTTCTCGCCCTCCGACTTCACCACCGACGCCATCCGCAATGCCCTGAACAGCGCCGACCACAGCATCCACTTCGCGGTCTTTTCCTTCACCCACGACGACCTCGGCACCGCCCTCATCGCCGCCCACCAGCGCGGGGTTTTCACCAAAGGCATCATCGAAGGCATCGACGACACGGGCAACGAATTCAACCGCCTGAAAAACGCCGGTGTCTGGGTGCAAAGCCACCCCCAGAACTTCTTCGTCCACCACAAATACGCCATCGTGGATGCCCAAGCCCCCGACTCCGACCCCCTGGTCATCACCGGCTCCCACAACTGGACCTACTCGGCCGAGTTTCGCAATGACGAAAACACCCTCATCTTCCACGACCCCGACCTGGCCAACATCTTCCTCCAGGAATTCGAAGCCCGCTGGCAACAAATCACCCCCACCGAACAGGTCCCGACCCCGGCATCCTTTTCCGTATTCCCCAACCCCACACCGGGGCCCCTCCACCTCCAACCGCCTCAACCCACCCCCGCCCGCCTGCCCTGGACGCTCTACGACGCCCACGGGCGCCTTCTTCAGGGGGGCATCCTGCCGAACCCCGTGGCAGGCGCCCTCCTCACCCGGCTGGATGGATTGCCGTCGGGCACCTATTTCCTGTCCGTCCGGGGGGAAGCGGTGCGTGTGGTGAAGCAGTGAGGGGGTCCCGTCCTGCAGAGCAAGCGATTTTTTCAATGGGCATTCGGATATGCCCGTCAAACACCTGGAAACAGGTGGAGACAAATGGAAATACATTGTCCTCAACCTGCGCCCTTTCCTGTAAAAACGTAAAATCGTAAAACTGTAAAATCGAAGGGAGGACTAGACATGGAAACAAATGGAAATAGGTGGAGACAAGTTGAAACAAATTGTCCTCAAACCCGCACCCCCACCCACTGCGGTCAACTGCGAAAAAAGCTGCGAAGCACTGCGGTTCGCTCCCCCAAACCCCCACCCAACTCTAAACTTTCCACTCTAAACTCTCCACTCTATCACACCCCCACCCAACGAACAACGAACAACGAACAACGCCCCCCCTTGGCGATTTGACGATTTGACGATTCACCGATTTTACAAAGCGCCTGGCTTTCGCGGGCAGTCTCCTCATCCCCTCACCGCCCCACCGCATCCCTGGGGATGACCCCTGCGGGGATGGATTCGAGGATTTGTCCCGCCGGGCTCAGGCGCAGCATCGCGCCGTTGGCGACGAAGTCGCGGGCATCGAAAGCGAGGAGCTCGCCCGTTCGGGGGTCCAGGGCGATGTCGTAGAAGGTTTCGGGCAGGAGGGGTTCGGGGGAGAGGGCGTCTTGCTCGATGTGGTGGAGGAAAATTCGACCGGTGAAGCCCCCCCGTGTAAAGAAGAGGCGCTCCCCGTCGGGATGGATGAGGAGGTTGCCGGCGCCGGTTTCCATTTCGAAAACGGCGGCGATCTGGTCGTTTTCGAGGCGCACCAGGCGGGAGGGGGTGTTTCGGGGGTCGTCGGGGTTGGAGAAATCGGCTGTGTGGCCCCGGCAGATGACCCAGAGCGCGCCGTGGCGGTCTTCGGCCAGGGAGTGGGGGTTGTCGCCCACGACGATTTTCTTTTCCAGGGTATGGGTTTGGGGGTCGATGACGGCGAGGGTGCTGTCGCGTCCGAGGAAGCCCTCGTTGGCGGCATAGACTTTTCCGCGGTGCAGCAGCAGGTTTTCGGTGCCTTCCCCCGTGAGGATGTGTTTTTCGATGCGCAGGGTGCGCAGGTTGAGCACGGCGACGTTCCCGCGACGGGTGTCGCCGTCGAGCTTCCACTGGGAGACGTAGGCGATGCTGTCGTTGACGGGCATAAGGTAGCGCGGAAACTCGAAGCCCTGAAGGATGGTGTCCAGTTTCAGGGTGCGGGCATCCGCCACGACGACGCGCTCCGAGTTGTTCACCACGATGTAGGCCTTCCCCCCGAAAAGGGTCATGGATTGCACGATGTTGCCCAGCTGCAGCCCGTCGTTGGCTTCCTGGAAGACCTTGTGGCGCACCTCCCCTGTGTTGCGATCCCAAAAACTCAGGGTACCCGTGCCGTTCTGGAAAGGGCCCTCGTTCAGGATGAACAGGCCCTCGTCGAAGGGCTGCCCTGGGACGGGGTCTCCTTCTTTGGAGCAACGCCCGAGCAGCAGGGTCAGGACGACGAGGAGAATGACGCGGAGTCGTTTCATGGCGGCGGGTTTTGAGGCTCAATGTACCACGAGGGGGAAGAGGTAACGCTTTCCTTCGCTGCGGATGAGCAGAAACTGTTGCCCCCTGACCCGGGGGCGATAGGAAAATCCATCCCGCAGCCTCCCCGAAGCCAGGGTGATGCCCCGGACGTCGAAAACCACATAGGAAGCGGAGGGCGACAGGGTCGCGGCCCCACGAATCCGGAGGGGGGAGCCGAGGGGGCAGGGGTTTGGAT
>CAZBYX010000213.1:0-6931 GCA_964496055.1 uncultured Saprospiraceae bacterium | reverse complement strand
CCCCCACCCAACGAACAACGATCAACGAACAACGAACAACGAATTCCCCTCACTCCTTCACCACTTTCTGCACCAGGGGGCGGCGGCCCGGGGCGAGGATTTGGAGGTAGTACACGCCCTGAGGCCATTTGGAGAGGTCCATTTCCAGGGCGGAAGCACCGGCCGGGACGAACCACTTGCGCAGTTGCTTGCCGAAGCCGTTGATGAGCAAGACTTCGAGGGGCTCCTCAAGGGGGTTCAAAATGTCCAGGCGGCCGTGGTTCCCGACGGGGTTGGGATAGAAGTAGAAGTCGGGCATGCCGGGCGGCTGGAAGAACACACTTCGAGGCTCGGAATGGCCGCTGCGCCCGTCGGGCAACTGGAAGCCGATGCGGTACCAGCTGAGGCCTTTGAGGGGGTTGGTGTCCCGGAAAGCATAGCCTTCTTCACTTTCCGAAGCGGTGCTCAGCATGCCGATGGTATGGAAGGCCTGACCGTCTTCGCTGCGTTGCACGGCGAAGAGGGTGCCTTCGGGAGCGGGGCCCGTTTGCCAGCGCAGGGCCACTTGCGCCCCTTCGAGGGTGGCGCTGAAGGGTTCGATGCGCAGCAAGGGGGCCAGGCAGTCATTCACGTCCAGCAGGGCGGTGGTGTTTTGGGAGCAGCCGAAGCGGGTGACGGTGAGGGTGACCACGTGGGTGCCCGGCTGCGACCAGGAGACCCCCGTCACGATGCGCGTGTCGGCGGTGGAGGGAGTGCCGGAGCCGAAGTCCCAGTGGTAGGAGGCGCCGGCGCCCGCGTTGGCGGCTTTGAAAGTGCCGGGCTCGCCGTCGCAAAGGTTGCCGGGGGCTTGCTCGATGAGGGCCAAGGGCAGCTCCACGATTTCTTTTTCCACGATGTTGGACTCGCCGGCGAATTCGGTGCATCCCTCGCGCCGCACGCAGCGGATGTAGTAGGTGGTCTGGTTGAGGGGCCCGGGGTCGTAAGTGGCCTGGGTGGCTCCGGGGATGGGTGCCCAGTTGGGGTCACCGGGGCCGTTGAAGACGGGGATGTCGCTCTGGAGCCACTGAAATTCGAGGGCACCGAACCCACCCGTGGGGGGCACCAGCTCGATGATTTCGGCCGGGTCGGCGCCCATGCCGCACAGTTGTTCGCTGAAGCCGACCTGCCCGCCGCTGGTCACGTTGTCGCAGGCCGGGTAGGCACCTGCATCGAGGGTGAGGTCATCGGGGGAGTACCCCACGACGGTGAAGGTGGGGATGCGCCCCAGGGCGGGGTCCACGTCGCTGTCCAGGGCATCGTCCGCTCCTGCATCGGGGGTGGTGAAGACGTAGCCGGTGGGCAGGCTGCCCCCAAGGAATTCGATGGCGTAGTCGCCGGGGGGTACATTTTGGAAGTGGTATTTCCCGAGAAAATCGGTGGTGGTGGTCGCCTGAACGCTGCCGCCGGGCATGCGCAGCAAGCGGACGACGACGCCGGGAATGCCCGTTTCGCTGCTGTCCTGCAAGCCGTTGCGGTTGGCATCCAGCCAGACGAAATCGCCCAGGGTGACGGGCTCATCCAGGGCGACGAAGCCCGCATCCACGGTGAGGTTTTCCTGGCCGTCGAGCACGGCGATGGTTTCGGTCATTCCCGTTGCGGGGTCCACGTCGCTGTCCACCTGGTCGTTGGCTGCATTCGGGATGGTGAAGCCATACTGGTCGGGCGGTGCGAAACGCAGCCGATAGAGGCCGGGCTGCAGGGCGTTGAAGCGGTAGCGGCCCTCGGCATCGGTTTGGGTGGTGAGATTCACCTCCACTCCTCCGGAGGTGGTGCCTTCGAGGGTGATTTCGACGTCGGGCAGGCCGGGCTCTCCGCTGTCCTGGATGCCGTTTTCGTTTTGGTCGTTCCAGACGAAGTCGCCGAGGCTGGCGGGTTGGGGCATATCCACGGTGGTGGTGCAGAGGCAGCCGTTGGCATCGGTAACGGTGAGGTGCCATTGACCGGCGCTCAGGCTGTCGGCGGTGGGGCCTTCGTCGCCGTTGCTCCACTGATAGGTGTAGGGCGCCACTCCGCCGGCGGCCGTGCCGCCGGCAATGCCGTCGCTGCCGCCATGGGTGCTCACCGGCTGGATGACCTGCGCCGAACAAGTGAGGGCTTCCGGCTCGCTCACCACGACCGAATCACTCACCGCACAGCCGTTGCCGTCGGTCAAAGTGACCGCATAGGTGCCTGCCGTCAAACCGCTCACCGTCAAACCCGTCGCCCCGTTCCCCCAGATGGCTTCGTAGGGCGCCTGCCCCCCCAGCGGCGTCAGGGTGGCTTGGCCGTCATTCCCACCGAAACAAGTGACCGAATCGGTGCTGAGGCTCAGGCCCAAATCGGAGCTCCCCTCGATGAGGACGCTGTTTTCGGCCGAACAGCCGTTGGCATCGGTCACCGTCACGGTGTAGGTGCCCGCCGTCAATTGGGTGGCTGTGGGGGTGGTTTGGGCGGCCGAGTCGTTCCAGGCATAGGTGTAGGGTGGGGTTCCGCCCTGCACCTCGGCGGTGGCCTGCCCTTCCGGGGATTCGGGGCAGAGGGGATTGCTTACGGCAAAGGCGATGGCCAAGGGCTCCGGTTCGCTCAAGTCCACGATTTCGGTAAGCGAACACCCCAGCCCGTCGGTTACGGTCACTTCGTAGGTGCCGGCGCTCAGGCCGTGGAGCAGGCTGTCCGTTGCTCCTGTGCTCCAGACGAACTGGAAGGGAGCCGCTCCGCCCGTCGGCGTGGCGACTGCGCTCCCGTCGGCTGCCCCGGCACAGGTGGGTTCCTGAGTCGAGATGGCGAGCTCCAGGCTCGACAGGGAGCCCACAGTAACGCTACCCACCGCCAGGCAGCCCAGGGAATCGAACACAGCCGCCTGATAGTCGCCGGGCAAGAGATTCGCAGCGGTGAAGCCCAACTGCCCGAAGGGGTCGTCCCAGGAAACCTCGTAAGGAGGATGCCCGCCGGAAACGCTGACGGTTGCGGAACCGTCATCGCTGTCGGGGCAGGAGGCGTCCTGAACGCTGAAAACCAACTGCAGGCCCGGCGGTTCGTCCAGGGTGGCGGTTTGGGTTTGGGTGCAGCCCTGCGCGTCGGTTACGCTCACGGTGTACGTGCCGGCCGCAATGCCCGCCAGGACGGAATCGGTGCTCTGAGCGGGGTCGTCCCACAGGAAGGAATAGGGGGGCGTCCCGCCGGAAACCTGCACGCTCAGGGTGCCGTCCGCCTCTCCGGGGCAGGAGGGCACCTGGCCCGCCACACTCAGCGTCAGGACATCGGGAGCGGCGACGGTGATTGCCTCCACGTCGGTGCAGCCATCCTGCCCGGTGATGGAGACCTGGTACACTCCCCCGCTCAAACCGCTCACCGAGGGCGAGGGCGGGAGGCCGGGGTCGCTCCAGCTGAAGGTGTAGTCATCGGGGTTGCCGTTCAGCAAGGTGATGGCGATGGCGCCGTCGGCGGCGCCGGGGCAGCTTTCATCCTGCACATCGATGAGCAGGTCCAGTTCGGCGGGCGCCTGAATTTCCACACTGCCCAGAGCGATGCAGCCGTTGGCATCGGTCACCGTCACGGTGTAGGTGCCGGCACCGAGGCCCGATGCGGTGGCCGTGGTCTGAGCGGCGGTGTCATCCCACTGGTAGGTGTAGGGAGCCGCCCCTCCGGAAACGCTTACCGTAGCACTTCCGTCATTCCCGCCTCCGCAGGCTACGTGCTCGACGGTGAAATCGAGGCTCAGGCTGTCGGGGCCGCTCACCTGGGCGGTGGCGGTACCGGTGCAGCCCAGGGCATCGGTCACCGTCACGGTGTAGGTGCCGGGTTCGAGACCGCTCGCAATCTGGGTTTCCTGAAAATCGGGGTCGTCCCATTCGTAGGTGAAGGGCGCCGTACCCCCAGTGATGCTGACCACGGCAGCCACGCCGTCGTCGCCGGCGGTGCAACTGACGCCGTTCACCTGCAAGGTCAATTCGAGGGGCGCCCCGGCGGCGATGGTCACCGAATCCACCGCTTCGCATCCCAGAGCATCCACTACGGTGACCGAATAGGCGCCCGGGGGCAAATTTTCGGCGGTGGCGGTGGTTTGGAAATCGGGGTCGCTCCACTCGTAGGTGAAGGGCGCCGTGCCCCCCTGAACCTCGAGGACGGTGGCGCTGCCGTTTTGGGCCGGTGAACAGCTTTCGTCCGTGTGGGTGAGGGTGAGGGCGAGGGGCTGCCCGGCCTGCACCGTCACGGAATCGGTGCCCTGGCAGCCCTGGCTGTCGCTCACCGTCACCGTGTAGGTTCCGGGGGCCAGATCGGTGGCCGTGGCTGTGGTCTGGAAGCCGATGTCGCTCCACTCATAGGTGAAAGGCCCCTGCCCGCCGAGGACGGTGTCCACACGGGCGCTGCCGTTGTGAGCGCCGAAGCAGCTTTCGTCCACGACGCTGGTTTGCACCTCGAGGTGGCTTCCCGGCAAGATGCGGACGGTGTCCATGCCCACGCAGCCCTTCGAGTCGTGGACGGTCACGCTGTAGAGCCCCGGTGCCAGTCCGGTGGCGGTGGGGGTGGTCTGGAAGCCGATGTCGTTCCACTCATAGGTGAAGGGTGCCGTGCCGCCCTGGGCTTCGAGGACGGTGGCCGCGCCGTTTTCGGCGCCGGCACAGCTTTCGTGCACGGCCTGCAGGGTCAATTGCAACAGGGGTCCGGCAGTCACTTCCGCCGTATCCACCGCCGTGCAGCCCAGGGCGTCTTCGACGGTCACGAAATAGGTGCCCGGCAGGACGCCGCTGATGGAGGGCCCGACTGTGCCGGCCGAATCGCCCCAGACGAAGGTGAAAGGTGCCGTACCGAAGAGCACGCTGTCCACTTCGGCGGCACCGTCGGCGGCCCCGGAGCAGCTCGTTTCCGTTATCTGGAAGGCCACCTGCATCAGGGGCGGTGCTTCCACGTGTACGCTGAGCAATGCCTTGCAGCCTCCCGCTTCCGTCACGGTCACGTGGTAGATGCCGGCCGAGAGGCCCGTGGCCTGCTGGGTGGTTTGCCCGAGGGGGTCGTCCCACTGGTAGGTGAAGGGCGGCTCGCCGTTGATGATGTTGACCACCTCGGCGCTGCCGTCCGAACCGTCGAAGCAGGTGGGTGATTGGGCCGTCACTTCGGCGGTCATGACGGCGTCGGCGCCCACGGTCACCGTATCCAGGTAGGTACAGCCCAGCGTATCGGTGACGGTGACGAAGTAGGTACCCGGGTCGAGGTTGACGGCCGTATCGGAAATTTGCTGCAAGGGGTCACTCCAGAGGTAGGTGTATGGCGGGCTGCCCCCGCTCATGAGGAGGAAAGCGGTGCCGTCCTGCAGGCCGGTGCAGGTGGCGTTGGTGGCACCGATTTGCCCGCTCAGGGGCGGGTTTTCGAGCACTTCGATGCTGTCGGTGAGGGTGCAGCCGTCGGCATTGGTCACGCTGACGCGGTACATTCCCGGCGCCAGATTCGCGATCAAAGCCGAGGTTGCGGAGTCGGGGGTGTCCCAGAGTATCTGGAAAGGTGCAGGCCCCCCGTCGATTTCGACGCGGGCCCAGCCGTCACTCAGTCCGAAGCAGGCGGGCCGGGCCTGCAATTCGATGTCGAAAGAATCGAGGGAGAAGACGTCCACCGTCAGGGAAGCGGTGCACCCCAGCGAATCGGTCACGTCCACGGAATAGACGTTGGGGGGCAGGTTTTGGGGGTCCTCCACATTTCCCAGGTCGGGGTGCCAGCTGTAGGTGTAGGGCGGCAGGCCGTTCGTCACCGTCAGGTCAATGGAGCCGTAGGGTTGCCCCTGGCAGGGGGCGGGGCGTACCACTTCGGCGCTCAGCTCCATCAAGTCCTTCTCCTCCACCACCACGATGTTCGAAACGCCCACGTACTCGGTGCAGCCCAGTCGGCGGGCTGTACGCACGAACCAGGTCGTTTGAATGACGGGACCGGGGTCGAAGAAGGGGGCGTTCGAGCCCGTGATGGGAAACCACCCGTTGTCGGGGTCGAAAGGCGGGCCGCTCACACTGGCATACCACAGGTACTCCATCACGCCGGAGCCCCCGGAAGGCAGGGCCAGGTTTTCCAGGGGGGCGGGGTCGAAAATCAGCCCGCAATACTCCTGGTCGAAGCCGATTTGACCGCCGTCGAGGACGTTGTCGCAACAGTTCACCTCCTTGACGACGATGTTCGATTCCGCCACGAAGGCCGAACACCCCGCCCGCCGCGCACAGCGCCGGTACCAGGTGGTTTGGGTGATGGGGCCCGGGTCGTACTCGAGGGTGTTGCTGTTCGGGATGGGGTCCCATTCCGAGCTGGGCAGGTTGGGGTCGTCGGTGGTGGAAATCCAGACGATTTCGAGGGCGCCGCTGCCGCCGCTGGGCGCTTCCACGCTGAGGATGGGAGCGGGGTCATAGCCCAGGGCCGGGCAACCCGTTTCGTCGCCGCTGATCAATCCGCCGTCGGTGACGTTGTCGCAATTCTGCCCGGCGGCAGAGGCCAAAGGAAGGGCAATCAGTGCAAGGAGCCGGGTGGTCCACAGGAAGCGATCGCAGGCCTCCCCCACCCTTTTGCCGAACGCAATCGGTGCAGGCAATCTCATAGTTTGTCGGTTGTCGCCCCGGGCGCCTATCCGCCGCACCCGGGCGGGGCATCAATCTTGTCGCTTGGATGTGTGCTCCCCGGCAGATTCGGGGCGTTTCGGCGGGCAAATTGCAAGTCGTTTTCTCCCCTCGCTGAAACCAAAAATTGTACCATGCAAAGAAAATGAACTGCGTAACCTTCTGATATTCAGTAATGATTTGAATGGGAGATTTTTCAATCCATTGCCACGGCCACAGGTTGTAAAATCGTAAAATCGTAAAACTGTAAAATCGTAAAATCGAAGGGAGGGTGTGGGATTAGAGGTTTGGGTTGGTTTGAACCACAGAGACATCGAAATAAATGGAAATAGGTGGAGACAAAT
>CAZBYX010000212.1:0-6960 GCA_964496055.1 uncultured Saprospiraceae bacterium | reverse complement strand
TTCAACCGGCCGTGGCTTCGGCGGGGGTCACCCGCACCCGCAGCCACTCACCCAAACGCATGAATTCGCGCTCCCACTCGGCGTTGGCGAAAACCCACTTGCCCTGCGAGAAGCCCTTCATCAGGGAATAGTAGGCGTTCTGGCTTTGCCACAGGTCGGGCTGCAATCCCAGCTCCCCCAGCACTTCGAGGATTTCGTTGAGGTGTTGGAGGTGTTCCAGGGGCACTTCCTCTTGCCCGATGCACTGGATTTCGCGGAAAAGGCGTTCGCTGGCGATGAGTTTGAGGGCGGGTTCGTCGCTGAATTGCAGCCCCCACTTGCGGTACTCGTCGGCCAGGCGCCGCAGCTCCCTGCTGGTCATGCGGCCGTTGGCGAAGAAGCGGTACATGTCGCGGTTGACGATGAACTGGGCGGCGTGCTTCCAGGCTTCGGGGATGGGGATGTTGCTGCGCAGCATGCCGGCCATGAGCTGGTAGTTGTCGTCGTAGATGGTGCGCACGGCATTTTCGATTTCGTTGAGGCTGCGCTCGAGGATTTGTTGCAGGATTTTGCGCTTTTCGTCGCGGAACAGGTGCCAGATGGTGAAGCGTTCCTCGCCGAAGTAGCGCTCCATGAGGGTGATGACTTCCCCCAAATTGGTGGACTCGAAGGCGGCTTCCACCTCATGGGCCATTTGCCGGTAGGTTTCCAGGGGCATGTCGGTGGAGATGCTGCCCAGGATGTTTTGCTGCCCCAGATAGAGGACGGCGAAGCTGAAGTGCTTTTCGGAGAAGGTGATTTTGGACTCCATGACGGTGCGGCCGTGCGCCAGGCGCTGGCTGCCCCCATGCAAGCGGACGAAGTGCTCGCTGCGCGCCGCATAGTTGAAGAACTCCAGGTGCTCGGGGTATTCCTCGAACAGGGAGGAGGCGGCATAGTGCATGCCGACGCGCTTGAGGTCCACCCGGGCGTTCATCACCTGTTGTTTGTAAGGCACGGCGCCGTTTTCGAAGACGTTGCTGGGCGCGGCTTCGAGGCGGGCGATGAACTCCGGTTCCAGGTCGGTGCCGGTGAGGCGCTGGAAGTATTGCATCACGCGGTTGGCATACTGGAGGATCTGCAGGGTTTCGATGCCGCTGATTTCGGCGAAGAACCACCCGCAGCTGGTGTACATGAGCATGGCGTGGCGCTGCATCTCCAGCAGGCGCAGCAAGCGGGTTTGCTCTTCCCTTTTGAGCCGACGACGGGCATGGCGCCCCAGAAACGCCTCGACCCGCTCGCGCGAGCGGTGAAGCAAGACCTGGATGTACTCGTCGCGGGCTTCCCAGGGGTCTTTGACCAGGCGGGCGGCCTCCTTCTCGAAAAGAGGGAGGATGCGGTCGCGCAGCCAGTCGAGGGTTTCGCGCAGGGGGCGGCGCCATTCCTGCGTCCAGCCGGGCTGGCTGCCGGTGGTACAGCCGCAGTTGGAGCGCCAGCGCTCCACCCCGTGCACGCAGCTCCAGGAGCTGTTTTCGTGAATCTGTGCTTCGTATTCGGGGGGGAAGCGCTCCAGATAGGCCGGGTAGTTGGTCAGGGTGGCCAGGTTGTTTTCGGCGATGAAGTCGAGGCAATCGGCCAGAGCCATTTCGCCGTAGCGGTGGTGATGGCCGTAGCTTTCGCCGTCGGTGGCGATGTGGACCAGCTGGGGGGTTTCGTCGGTGTCGAAGGCTTCGAGCAGGCGATGGGCGAAGGCCTTGCCGCTGTTGAGCAAGCCCTTGAAAGCCACCTCCTGAGCCACCACTCCGTCGTAAAAGAACAGGGCGATGTGGCGCCCCGAAGGGAGGGGGCAAAGGTAGGGTCGGCGCGGGTCGATGCCGCCGTTGGCCTCCTGCCAGTTGGGGTCTCCGATGCGGCGGAAGGCTTTGGCCTGCCGCGGCGCCAGCACGGTGAACCGGATGCCGTGGTCCACGAGGATTTCGAGGGTCTCGGTGTCTACGGCCGTTTCGGCCAGCCACATGCCTTCGGGTTTGCGCCCGAAGCGATACTCGAAATCGGCGATGCCCCACCGCACCTGGGTCACTTTGTCGCGCCGGTTGGCCAGGGGCATGATGAGGTGGTTGTACACCTGCGCCATGGCGCTGCCGTGCCCCTCGAAGCGGGCGCAACTCTGGCGGTCGGCCTCGACGATTTTGGCGTGGGTCTCGGGGTCGGCGTGTTCCAGCCAGGAAAGCAGCGTGGGGCCGAAGTTGAAGCTGATGTACTCGTAGTTGTTGATGATCTTGCGGATGAAGCCCCGCTCATCCAGGATGCGGGCCGCCGTGTTGGGGGCGTAGCACTCGAAGTTGATGCGCTCGTTCCAATCGTGGAAAGGCTCGGCGGAGTCTTGCTTTTCCACCACCTCCAGCCAGGCGTTCTCGCGCGGCGGCTGATAGAAATGCCCGTGAATGCAGATGTATTTTTTCGTGGGGTCCATGCACAGCGCTTTGAAAAAGCAAGCCGCAAAATCTTAAAACTTTGCCATTTGCCGAGAGAACGCGACGCACCGCCCTCCCCCTGCGGTGCAAATTTCCCGCCAGATAAGGGGTTCACCAAAGGAGGCAGTCGACCGGCGAGGGAGGGTGTGGGTTGGAGGTTCAGGGGTGGAGAAGGGCTCGAAATACGTGGAAACACATCGAAAAACCTGGAAACAATGACCACGGAACAGGGTCGGAGTGGAACCCCCGTCATGCAGACCCTATGGCACCCTTCCAAACCTCCACCCCCCCACCCCTTCTCCAATCCTCCCGGGTTCTATGGGGCATCCTCAAGCGCCCTGGCTTTCGCAGGCGGCCTATCTTTGTGCGGAACCTTCATTCAATTGCCATTCCGATGGGTTTGAAAGCGCGCCTGATACGTCCCCTTGCCAAGTACATCGCCCGCCAAATCGACCGCTGGTCGGAGCGGCCGGAGGAAGCCCAGGAGGCCGTCTTTCGGGGGCTTTTGGCCAAAGGCAAAGCCACCGCCTTCGGGCGCGAGCACGGGCTGCACGAGGTGCGCACCTACGAAGCATTCCGCCGGCGGGTGCCCCTGCGCGACTACGAAGCCCTCAAACCCTGGATCGAGCGCATCGTGCAGGGCGAGCGGGACGTCCTCTGGCCCGGGCGGCCGCGCTACTTCGCCAAGACCTCCGGCACCACTTCGGGGGTCAAGTACATCCCCCTGACCCGCGACAGCCTGCCCAACCACTTCGGCACCGCCCGCAACGCGCTGTTCAACTACTACGCCCGCACGGGCCGCGGCGACTGGCTCGACGGCAAGATGATTTTCCTCTCCGGCAGCCCCAAACTGGAAAAGGTGGGCGGCATCCCGACGGGGCGCCTGTCCGGCATCGTGAACCACCAGGTGCCCGCCTGGCTGCGCACCAACCAGCTGCCCAGCTACCGAACCAACTGCATCGAAGACTGGGAAACCAAGCTCGATGCCATCGTGCAGGAGACCCTCCACCAAGACATGCGCCTCATCAGCGGCATCCCGCCCTGGGTGCTCATGTACTACGAACGCCTGGCGGAACGCTCCGGCAAACGCCACATCGCCGAGCTCTTCCCCAACTACTCGGTCTTCGTTCACGGCGGCGTCAACTTCGAGCCCTACCGCACCACCCTGGCCGAATGGGTCGGCAAGCCCATCGACACCCTCGAGACTTACCCCGCCAGCGAAGGCTTCATCGCCTTCCAGGACGAGCTCCACGACCCCGGGCTCCTGCTCAACGTCCGCTCCGGCATCTTCTTCGAGTTCGTGCCCGCCCGCGAAATCTTCGACCCCCAGCCCACCCGCCTCTCCCTCGGCGAGGTGGCCTGCGGCGTCAACTACGCCATCATCCTCAACACCAATGCCGGCCTGTGGGGCTACATCCTGGGGGACACGGTGCAGTTCACGAGCCTGCGCCCGCCCCGCCTGCGCGTCACGGGGCGCATCAAGCACTTCATCAGCGCCTTCGGCGAGCACGTCATCGGCAAAGAGGTGGACGAAGCCATGCAACGCGTAGCGGACCGGCTCGGCCTCGGCGTGGTCGAATTCACGGTAGCTCCCCAAATCCAGCCCCCCGAAGGCGGCCTGCCCTACCACGAGTGGTGGGTCGAATTCGAAACGCCCCCCGAAAACCCCACCGAGGTGGCCCGCCTGCTCGACCGCGAGATGACCCGCCAGAACATCTACTACGCCGATCTCATCGAGGGGAAAATCCTGCAGCCCCTGAAAATTCGTCTGCTTCAGCGCGACGCCTTCCGCCGCTACATGAAAGCCCAGGGCAAACTCGGCGGCCAGAACAAAGTGCCCCGCCTGAGCAACGACCGCCACATCGTCGAAGCCCTCGAACCCTACCTGCTGGAGGAAAGCCTGCGCCCCTGAAACCCGCCCTCAAACCGCCCCCACCCCAACGATGCCCACCGCCACGCCCTCCGATTGCCGGCGGATAAAATCCAGACCCAACTCCAAATCCCAAACTCCGGCCGGCACCCCCTCAGGTTCCCCGAACGCATCTCGTTGGATTGGGAAATCCGCACCCGCTGAACCCTCTGCCCCCAATCCCTTAACTTTGCACGCCCTCGAAAACAGGCATCCTATGGGTCGAAGACGACGAAAAGTGCGCATCGTGAGCAATGTGGAAATCACCGGCGTGGCCGACAAGGGGCGCGGTGTGGGGCGCGACGAGGGGGGCAAGGTCGTCTTCGTCGAACACGTCGCCCCGGGCGATGTGGTGGACGTGCGCATCGTGCGGAGTAAGACCGAATACTCGGAGGGCTACCCCGTGCATTACCACAGGCTCTCCGAAGACCGGGTGGAGCCTTTCTGCGCCCACTTCGGCGTTTGCGGGGGCTGCCGCTGGCAACATGTGACCTACGAATCCCAGATTCACCACAAGGAGCTCATGGTGCGCAACGCCCTGCAGCGCATCGGCAAAGTCGAACCCCGCGAATTCCTGCCCATCCTCGGCGCCGAACGCACCACCTACTACCGCAACAAACTGGAGTTCGCCTTCTCCAACAAGCGCTGGCTCACCGCCGAAGAAATCGAAGCCGGCGCCGACAACCGCGCCAACGTCCTCGGTTTTCACCGCCCCGGCGCCTTCGACAAAATCGTCAACATCGAGCACTGCCACCTCCAACCCGAACCCAGCAACCGCCTGCGCAACACCGTGCGCCGCATCGCCGACGAGCAGGGCCTCAGCTTCTTCGACATGCGCGCCAACACGGGCCTCATGCGCCACATCCTCCTGCGCATCACCACCCTCGGCCAGGTCATGCTCGTCGTCAGCTTCCACGAAGACGACCCCCCGAAAATCAAAGCTTTCCTCGACGCCGTCATCGCCGAATTGCCCGAAATCACCTCCCTGTTCTACTGCATCAACCCCAAACTCAACGACTACGTCCTCGACCTGGACATGATCCACTACCACGGCCAACCCTTCATCGAGGAGCAGCTCGGCCACGTCCGCTTCCGCATCGGGCCCAAGAGCTTCTTTCAGACCAACAGCTACCAGGCCAAGGTCCTCTACGACCGGGTGGTGGACTTCGCCCAATTGAAAGGCACGGAAAACGTCTATGACCTCTACACCGGCATCGGAAGCATTGCCCTCTATGTGGCGCGCAGCGCCCGCCAGGTGGTGGGCATCGAGGAGGTGCCCGAAGCCATCGAGGACGCCCGCATGAACGCCGCTCTGAACGGCATCGAAAACTGCGTCTTCTACGCCGGGGACGTGCGCGACGTGCTCACCCCCGAATTCGCCCGCAAACACGGAAAGCCCGACCTGCTCATCACCGACCCGCCCCGCGCCGGCATGCACGCCGATGTGGTGGACATGCTGCGTCGCCTCCAGCCGCCCCGCATCGTGTACGTCTCCTGCAACCCCGCCACCCAAGCCCGCGACCTCCACCTTTTGAGCGACTTCTACGAGGTGCTCAAAGTGCAACCCGTGGACATGTTCCCCCACACCCACCACGTCGAGACGGTCGCTCTGCTCCAGTTGCTCTGAGGCGGGGGCTTCACTTCAGCTTAGCCCGGAAAAATTCGATGGTGCGTTCCCAGGCCAGTTTGGCGGCGGCTTCGTCGTAGCGGGGAGTGGTGTCGTTGTGGAAGCCGTGGTTGGCATCGGGGTAGATGAAAGCCTGGTACTCCTTGCCGTGCTCTTTCAGGGCGGCTTCGTAGGCGGGCCAGCCTTCGTTGACGCGGCGGTCCAGTTCGGCGAAGTGCAGCAACAAGGGCGCCCGGATGTTGGGCACCTCCTCGAGGGGGGCTTGCCGGCCGTAGAAGGGCACGGCGGCGCCGAGCTCGGGCACGCGCGCGGCCATCATGTTGGCGATCCAGCCGCCGAAGCAAAAGCCCACCACCCCCACCTTGCCGGTGCATTCGGGGTGTTGGCGCAGGTAGTGGAAGCCGGCGATGAAGTCCTCGAGCATCTCCATGCGGTCGCGTTGGCGCTGGAGGGCGCGCCCCTCGTCGTCGTTGCCGGGGTAGCCGCCCAGGGGCGTCAGCGCATCGGGCGCCAGCGCGATGAAGCCCGCCAGCGCCGCCCGCCGCGCCACGTCTTCGATGTGGGGGTTGAGGCCGCGGTTTTCGTGCACCACCACGATGCCCGGCAGCTTCCCCTCCGCCTCGGCGGGCCGGGCCAGCAAGGCCTTGATGCGCCCGCCGCCCTTGGGCGAATCGTAGTGCACATACTCCGCCTTGAGGCGGGGGTCATCTTGCCGAACCTGAATTCGGTCGCGGTAATTGGGAAGGAGGAATTGCAAAAGAGCCGAGACCGTCAGCCCCCCGACCGCATATTTTGAAAGGCGCTCCACGAATTGTCGCCGATCGATGCGATCGTGGGCGTAGTCGTCGTAGAGGTCGAACACTTCCTGCCCCAGGTCTTCCTTGCGGATTTTTTTCATGGCGAGTGGTTTTGAAACCAAATATAACCCGCTGAACCCAAAGCCTGTACGCGAAAGGCGGCGCTGCGAGGATTTGAGGGGGGTGGAAGGGAAG
>CAZBYX010000211.1:0-6979 GCA_964496055.1 uncultured Saprospiraceae bacterium | reverse complement strand
TCCCCCGCACCTTCCTCATCGACCGCGAAGGGCGCATCGCCGCGGTCAATCTGCGCGGTGCTGAACAAATCGAGCAGGCGCTCCTCATGGTGCTGGAGCAAAGCTGACCCGCTCCCAAACTTCCTCCTCTTTGCCTTTTCTGCCCGGCGTCGGCGCCACCGAGGTGGCGCCGGCGCCGTCGTTTTTGCCCCCCTCCGCCACTCCCTTTGCCAGGTACCTCGATTGACCCGTACCCGTGCGCCGGCCGACGGGTGCCTTTCGAAACCTTGGACAGAAGCCTGCCCCTGAAAAATGGCAACATATTTGCTTTTTCGCTTATGTGACATTGAAATCGGGGGCCGTTCCGCAGGAGTCCTGAAGGGGGAGGGAGGTGGAGAGCAAGGGAGTGTGGCTTCGGGGCAATGCTGGCGGGGCACCCAATTGAGAACCCGTGCTGTGAGAAGTGGCTCAGGGGGAAGGCATCACCCGGGCAGACTCCAGGCACATGAAAAGGACTACCGTTCCCATGACCGTCAGCAATTTCGAGCTGTTCATTGCGCCCCGCATCCTCGAGTTGGGCCGCGAGTATTTCCAGAGCAACGCCATTGTGGGTTTGCGTTCCTACAACGGGCAGTTTTTCGAGGCCAAAGTATGGGGGCGCGAGCCGTACCGCGTGATGCTGGAGCTGGACGGCGACCGCATTGCGCGTTCCACCTGTTCCTGCCCCTTCGAGCGCGGCAAGTTTTGCAAGCATCAGGTGGCCTTGTTTTACCACCTGCGCGACCGGAAGTTTGGCAAAGACCCCTTGCCACAACAGGAACGCGAGCTGCGCCGCAGGATTGACACCCTGGAAGAGCGGGAGCTGCGGGACCTGCTGCTGCGCTTGGCCGGCTCCCATGCCGAGGTGCGTCGTTTTCTTTGCGGAGAGCTGGCCCTCCGCCCGGAAACTGAGTTCTGAAGTTGCCGATTGAGAAGGGGAGAAAAAAGGAAAAGAGAGCCGATTGCTGTGGTTCCGGGTTTCAACGGCCGGGATTGCGGCCACCTGCCGTTCGGTCGCTCCCTGAACCCTCCCCGCAAACCCGCCGCCTGTTCGTTTCCCTCTTTGTTCACATGCCCCGTCCGAACAAGCCCCTGCCCAAATCCTGCAGCCGTTTGAGGAATTCGGGTTTGCGGCGCCGGGCGATGGGCAGCTCCGTGCCGTTTTTGAGCTTCACTTTGCCCTCCTCCCCCTTGTCCACGTAGGCCAATTCGTTGATGTTGATGATGTGGCTTTTGTGAATGCGGAAGAAGTTGAAGGGTTCGAGCAGTTCCTCGTAGTGGCTCAGGGTGTTGATGACCATGAATTTGCGCCCGTCCTTGAGGTGGAACCAGGTGTAGCCCCCCGAGCCTTCCAGCCAGGTGATTTCGTGGATGTGGAAGAATTCCAGCCGGTTGGCACTCTGGACGACCATCTGCTGGAAGGGGTTGGGGTTGTTGTGGATGTAGCTTTCGAAAATTTGCACCCGTTTGCGCGTCCAGTATTTGCGTTGGGGGCGGATGCGGGCCACAGCGGCTTTGAGCTGGTCGGGGTCGATGGGCTTGTTGACGTACCCGATGCAGCTGTATTCGCAGGCTTGTTGCAGGTATTGGTGGTAGGCGGTGACGAAGATGATTTCAAAGTTGATTTCTTCCAGCTCGTTGAGCAGGCGGAAGACGAGGCCGTCTTCGAGGCGAATGTCCAGAAAGGCCACGTGGGGCTGGATGTCGGGGTCTCGCAGCAGCTCGATGCCCTGAACGACGGAGGGCGCGTCCGCTATGACGTCCACGTGGGGGCATGTGATGCGGAGCAAATTGCGCAGGTTGGCCACTCCGGCGGCTTGGTCCTCGATGATGACGGCTTTCAGGCGTCTGGTTTCCTTCATGATACGTTTTGGATTCTGGATTGGAGGGGCTCCGCCCTGGCGAGGAAGCGGCCCTTTCTTCAATTAGGGGGGAATTGAACTTCCAAAGGCAAGATAAAAAGATTTTGCCATACGAAGCTCCGTGGAAGCGAAGCACTTGGAGGGGCCGGGCTCCCCTCTGCCCCGAACCCACCCCCTTCCGGGGCTTGCAGCCCCTTCCGTCCTTCCGGGGGGCTCTGAATTTGCACCCCGAAAACCGTACTTTTGCCGCTGCCTGCCGAAACTCTGTTTCCGGGGTTTGGGGGGCGTTCCGGGAGGGCTCGAATCCTGGTCGGTTGCGGGTTGAGCGTTTTGGGTTGGGGTTGGATTTTGGGGGAGGCGGGCTCGTCTGGAGATTTTTGAACAAACACCTGTGGAAGGCATCTGCCTTTCGTCATTCGACCTACCATTCATGGCAAAACCAAATTTCACCGACTCCTTCCAGCGGCGCCACATCGGCCCGAACGATGCCGAGATGCGCGCCATGCTCCAAACCATCGGCGTCGGCAGTCTCGAGGAGCTCATCGAGCAAACCATTCCGGCGGAAATCCGCCTGCGGGAGCCCCTCGAGTTGCCCCCTGCCCAAACCGAATTCGAATTCCTTCAGGAGCTGAAGGGGCTGGCGGGGCGCAATCGAGTCTTTCGCTCCTTCATCGGGCAGGGCTACTACGGCACCGTCACGCCATCGGTCTTGTTGCGCAACATCTTCCAAAACCCCGGCTGGTACACGCAGTACACGCCCTACCAGGCCGAGATTTCGCAAGGGCGGTTGGAGGCTTTGCTCAACTTCCAGACCATGGTCAGCGACCTGACGGGCCTGCCCATCGCCAACGCCAGCCTGCTGGACGAAGGCACCGCCGCCGCCGAAGCCATGGGGATGTTCTACGGCATCCGGAACAAACGCGCCAAAGGCAACCCCGCCAGGGTGTTCTTCGTGGACGAGGGGGTCTTCCCTCACACCCTCGAGGTGGTGCGCACCCGCGCCCGCGCCCTGGGCATCGAAGTTCGGGTGGGGCGTTGGAGCGCTTTCCAGCCGGATGAGCAGACCTTCGGGGTCTTGCTTCAGTTCCCCAATGCCGAGGGTGCCGTGGAGGATTACCGCGCCTTCGTCAAGCGCATGCACGAGGCGGGGATTTACGTCACCGTTGCCGCCGACCTGTTGAGCCTGACCTTGCTCACGCCCCCCGGCGAATGGGGTGCCGATTGTGCGGTGGGCAATACCCAGCGATTCGGCGTGCCCATGGGCTTCGGCGGGCCCCATGCGGCCTATTTCGCCACCAAGGAGGCGTTCAAGCGGCAGGTGCCCGGGCGCATCATCGGCGTGTCGGTGGATGCGCAGGGGCAGCGCGCCTTGCGGATGGCCCTGCAGACGCGCGAGCAACACATCCGCCGCGAAAAAGCCACTTCCAACATCTGCACCGCGCAGGCCCTGCTGGCCATCATGGCGGGCATGTACGCCGCCTGGCACGGCCCGGAAGGCCTGCGCAACATCGCCCGGCGCATCCACCGGCAGAGCACCCAGCTGGCCGACCAACTGCGCCGGCTCGGCTACGCCCCCACCCACACCCACTTCTTCGACACCCTCCACCTTCGAATGGACGCCCAAACCCTCGAGCGGGTACGCGAAGGTGCCTTGGCCGCGAATTACAACTTTTTCTACGGGGAAAACCACCTCCAAATCAGCCTGGACGAAACCACCACCGAAGCGGACCTGCGAGCCGTGGTGGAAATCTTTGCCCGGGCCGCCGGAAAAACACCCCCCTCCGACGGCGAACCGGCCGCCCCGGAGGCTCTGCCGCCCTCCCTGCGCCGCACCAGCCCCTACCTCCAGCACGCGGTGTTCAACACCTACCACACCGAAACCAAGATGATGCGCTACCTGAAGCGCCTGGAGAACAAAGACCTCAGCCTGGTGCACTCCATGATTCCGCTGGGCAGTTGCACGATGAAGCTCAACGCCGCCACCCAGTTGCTGCCGGTGAGCTGGCCCGAATTCGCCGACATCCACCCCTTCGCGCCCGAAGACCAGGTGCAAGGCTACCACACCCTCTTCCAGGAGCTGGAAACCTACCTGTGCCGCATCACCGGCTTCGAAGCCTGCAGCCTGCAGCCCAACTCCGGGGCTCAGGGCGAGTACACGGGGCTGCTCGTCATTCGGGCTTACCACGAAGACCGGGGCGAAGGCCACCGCGACGTGGCGCTCATCCCGTCCTCGGCTCACGGCACCAACCCCGCCAGCGCCGTCATGGCGGGCATGCGGGTGGTGGTGGTCGCCTGCGACGAGCGCGGCAACATCGACGTGGAAGACCTGCGCCGCAAAGCCGAAGAGCACAGCGAGCGCCTGGCTGCCCTGATGGTCACCTACCCCTCCACCCACGGCGTTTTCGAGGCCGCCATCCGCGAAATTTGCGAGCTGGTGCACCGCCACGGCGGGCTGGTCTATATGGACGGGGCGAACATGAACGCCCAGGTGGGGCTGACCAACCCCGCCCTCATCGGCGCCGACGTATGCCACTTGAACCTGCACAAGACCTTCGCCATCCCGCACGGGGGCGGCGGCCCCGGCATGGGGCCCATTTGCGTCAATGCCCGGCTGGCACCCTACCTGCCGCGCCACCCCTTCGCCCGGGTGGGTGGGGAGCGCGGCATCGGGCCCGTCGCCAGCGCCCCCTGGGGCAGCGCCAGCATCCTGCTGGTGTCCTACGCCTACATCCGCCTCCTGGGGCCGGAAGGGCTGACCGAAGCCACCCGCTATGCCATCCTCAACGCCAACTACCTCAAGTCCCGCCTCGAGCAAGCCTACTCCGTCCTCTATTCCGGCGAGCAGGGGCGGGCCGCCCACGAGCTCATCATCGATTTGCGGCCCTTCAAGAGCCTGGTCAGCGCCGAAGACGTGGCCAAGCGCCTCATCGATTACGGCTTCCACGCCCCCACGCTGTCCTTCCCCGTTGCGGGCACCCTCATGATCGAGCCCACCGAAAGCGAGAGCAAAGACGAGCTCGACCGCTTTTGCGATGCCCTGCTCCGCATCCGGGAGGAAATCGACGAAATCGCTACGGGCGAGGCCGACCCCGCCAACAACGTCCTCAAGAACGCCCCCCACACTGCCCGGCAATGCTGTTCCGACAACTGGCCCTTCCCCTATTCCCGGGAAAAGGCCGCCTACCCCGCCCCCTATCTGCACGAGGGGTTCAAGTTCTGGCCGCCCGTGGCCCGGGTGGACAATGCCCGCGGCGATCGCCAGCTCATCTGCACCTGCCCCCCTGTGGAAGATTACCAGGACCACCTGGTGGGCAGCGAGTGAGCAATTGGGGTGGGGCGGTTTGCGGTGGGAGCGTTTGAGGAGGGTAGCCCTTCCGACCACCTGATCAATTCGATGCCTTCATGATTGCCATCACCGGAGCCGCAGGATTCATCGGCAGCTGCCTGACCGGCTACCTGAACGAGCTGGGCGAAACGGACCTCCTCCTCGTGGACGACTTCAGCCCCCCCGCCAAGCGCCCCAACTGGGTGGGCAAAAAGTACCGCCGCCTGCTCGAACGCGAAGCCTTCCCCGAATGGCTGCAAGGCCACTGCTCCTCCCTGCGGGCGGTCGTGCACCTCGGCGCCCGAACCGACACCACCCTCCACGACGAAACCGTCTTCCGCACCCTCAACCTCGCCTACTCCCAGGCCCTCTGGACAGCCTGCGCCCGCCACCAAATCCCCCTCATCTACGCCTCCAGCGCCGCCACCTACGGCGACGGCAGCCTCGGCTTCGAGGACGACCACGCCCTCGTCTCCAAACTCCAACCTCTGAACCCCTACGGCCGCTCCAAAAACGACTTCGACCGCTGGGCCCTTCGGCAACCCTCCGCCCCGCCCCGCTGGGCCGGGCTGAAGTTCTTCAACGTCTATGGGCCCAACGAAGCCCACAAACAGCGCATGGCCTCGGTGGTCTATCACACCTTCCTCCAAATCCAAAGGACGGGCCGCATGCGGCTTTTCCGCTCCCACCACCCCGACTTCCGCGACGGGGAGCAGCGGCGCGACTTCGTCTTCGTCGAAGACGTCCTGCGCGTGTGCCGCTTCTTTCTGGAGGAGGAGGCCCCCTCGGGGCTGTACAATGTGGGCACGGGCCGGGCCCGCACCTTCCTCGACCTGGCGGGGGCCGTTTTCCGCGCCCTCGACCTCGAACCCCGCATCGAGTTCATCCCCACCCCCGAAGACATCCGGGCCACCTATCAGTACTTCACCGAGGCCAGCCTGGGCAAGCTCCGCCGGGCCGGTTACGAGGCCCCCTTCACTTCCCTGGAGGAGGGGGTGGAGAGCTATGTTCGGGGGTTTTTGATTCCGGGGCGGGTGCGCTGAATCATTGCAGGCGGTTCAGCCCGGCATAGTAGATGAGGTGCCACTCGCCGCCCATTCGGGCGAAGCGCCGCACCATGGCGTATCGGCCGTTGCGGTGCAGGATGCGCTCTTCCACCATGTTCTCGTTGAAGGGGATGAAGGTGCGACGGAAATCGCCGAGCTCGAAGTCGAAGGGGCGGTGCATGCGCCAGTTGTGGCGTTCCCAGCGGAAGTCGTTGCGGCTCAGGGTCAGGCTGTCGGCGCGGTCGGGGAGGCCCGGCAGGGGGAAGGCGATGTGTTCCATTTGGAAGAGGCTGTCCTGGTGGAAGCGCTGGTAGAAAGCGAGGAAGTCCGCCGGTAGGGTGGGGGCGGGGTCGGCGGGTTGGGCGTTGCGGCAGGCGAAAAGGAGCAAGCCAAGAAAAAGAACGAGCGGGCTGAGCAATTTCATGGGGCAAAATTATGGCGCCGACGAGCGAACCGCAAACAGACCCCTTTGCTGTAAAATCGTAAAACTGCAAAATCGTAAAATCGAAGGGAGGGTGTGGGGGGCAATGGGTTCACGGTTGGTTTACAATGGGTTTACGGTTGGTTTACGATGGGCGGTTTGAGGTGTGAGGTGTGGGGTGTGGGATTGAAACACGTGGAAATAGGTGGAGACAAGTTGAAATAAATTGTCCCCAACCCGCGCCACCATCCACTGCGGTCAACTGCGAAAAAAGCTGCGAAACACTGCGGTTCAACCCCCCAAACCC
>CAZBYX010000210.1:0-6989 GCA_964496055.1 uncultured Saprospiraceae bacterium | reverse complement strand
CGACGGGAAAGACGATTTCAAAATGCTCTTCGACCTGAAGGAAGGACGCATCGAAGCCCTCGAAATCAGAAGGCTGTAAGGCGCAAAGGGCGAAGGATGGGTGTGGTAAAGAGCGGGAGGGGGAGGAAAAGAAATAGGTGGAAATAATTAGAGATAAATGGAAATATAGGGGGGGGGGAGGATAGGGTGTGAGTGTGGGGGCGTTCGGGTCACGGAGGAGCAGCGAGGAGGCGCAGAGCATCACAGAGGGCCGGCCAATTCGTGCGGATCAACGAATTTCCACGTAGCTCCCTCTGTCTCCAGGTGTTTCCGGGAGCATTGGGGGGCAATCGACTTTTACAACAAGAGCAGCGCCAGACCCACCCGGGCGTTGAAGCGGCTGCGCTCCTCGGGTTGGACGAGGCTGAGGACGTTGTCCGTCACGGCGAAGGCCTGGAGGGGCCCGACGCGCAGGGTGGCGTGGAGCCCGAGGTTGAAGGGCACGTCCTTCTGGAGGCTGTAGGAGCCGCCGAGACGGAGCAGGTCGCCGAAGAAGGCGCGTTGGGCGCTGAGGGCAAAAGCGGGGAAGGTTTCACCCCGCAAGGATTCGTGGAAATAGAGGGCGCCCAGCGTCCAGCGGTCGTGGAGGGTGTATTGGATGCTGAAGTAAGCCTTGGTGCTCAGCTCGGTGCGGAAGGGTTCGTGGGATTCGGTCACCTGGAAGATTTGTTCCAGGGTGTCGAGGGCTTTGTCGAAGTTGACTTCCTCGCCGGTCAGCGCCTGGGAGAAATCCAGTCCATCGTAGAGGTATTCCCCTTCGGCCGTGTAGGTGGTCACCTCGTTCGACCAGTCGATGCCGCCGAGGTCCAGGACGCTGAGGGCCAGCTCCCAGTCGCCTTGGCGGTAGCGGGCGCCGAAGTCGAAGGCCCAGCCGTTGTTGTCGGAGAGCAGGTCGTTGAGGGAGAAGTTGCCGAAGTTGAAATCGAGGTCGAAATCGCGGAAGCTGTCGTAGCGGAAGGTTCCGGCGGAATGGAGGCGGTAATCGGCGCTGAGGGTGAGTTGATAGACGTCGTCGTCGGTGAAGAGGCTGGCGCTCTGGTGGTCGGCGTCGGTACTCAGGGCGGCGGTTCCCTGCAGGGCTTTGGCACGGGCGCCGACGCTGAGGTGCTCCGAGAGGTCGAAGGCCAGCCCGAGGCTCAGCTCGTGGTAGGCCCAGAGCTGGAGGTCGTTATCGAGGGGGACGGTTTGCCCGATGAACTGGGCGTTGCCCTGCCAGATGATTTGGGGCAGGGTTTTGGGGTACCGGAGAAAGGCCAGATAGTGCAGGGAGTGTCCGAGTTGGAGGGAGAGCTTGCCGAGGCGCAGGGCGGCGGCGAGGGTTTCGATTTCGAGGTCGTCGCGGATGAAATTTTCCTCATCAAGCAGGGGAACCAGCCGGTCGATGTCCACGATCGTGCGGCCTTCGGCGTTGGTGCTGAGGATGTCGCCGTAGGTCGGACCGGTGAAGTACAGGTTGTTGCGTAAGCCCGGCAAGGAGAGGACGAGCTTTTCCTCGGGGGCGAAGGCGGGGTTGGTGGTCGTGCTCTGGAAGGTGTGGCGCATGAAGTGCAGCCCGAGCTCGTGTTGAGCGGGGAGAAGACGGGCGCCGCCCAAAACGAGCACGCCGAGGAGCAGCCAAAACTTTCGATTCATTGGTGATTCAGTTTTCGTCGGAACTTTTTGAGTGGGTCCCCCGAAAATTCCTCCTGCGCGGCGCCCCGAAAGGATTCCAGGGGTGGGGGGTGGAAGGAAGGGTTTGCCAACCCGTCCCGCGAACCCCGCCCCGTTCCCCGGGGAGACCGGTGGAGGGATTCACTGGGTCTTCAGGCGCATGCCCATGCGGATTTCCACGTCTTGCTCGGCGAGGAGTTTGACGGGCACGCTGCCGTCGTTGAGGGTGGAGAAAGCGGCGCGCAACACGAGGCGGTCGGCGGCGCGCACCCGGGCGAAGCGTTCGCTGTCGTAGGCCACGGTGGTCACCTTCGATGATTTTTCCAGCACCTCGCCATTGCCGTCCACGGGAGCGGCTTCGACCAGCTCGATTTCCTGGCTGAAAAGGGAGTCGAGCACCGCCCCGGCGGGCTCGAGGAAAAAGACCTGCACGCCGATATCGAGGGGGGTGTTGTTGTCGGTGACGATTTTGAATTCCACCTCGGCGACGTCTTCGTAGCCGGAGAAGTCCACGGCGAAGGTGTCCTGGGCGGCGAAACCCGCGGCCCGCCCGAAGGTGGGCAGCTCCACCTCGACGCCGATGCGGTAGAAGCTGCTGTCGGTGAGGAAGCCCCGGATGTTGGTCAGGGTATCGGGGTTGGTCAGGGCGTCCACGTCGTAATCCAGGGCGACGGGGCGGCTGCCCAGCACCTCCTGCAGGTTGGAGTTGGTCTTGTCGAAGACGAAGCTCATGTGCACGGTTTGGCCCACCTCGTTCGGCAATTGGGGATAGAGGAAGTCGATGCCGTTTTCGATGAAGGCGCTCTCGATGGGCAGGACGCTGCCGTCCACGGTGTAGATTTGAAAGACATTGATGACCGAGCGGGTGGGCAAACCGAAGGAGTTGTCAATGTTGATGATGATTTTGGGGTCTTCGAAGAAGACGTCGCCCTGAATCCAGTTTTCGAAGAACTCGATGAAGATGGTGTCGCGGTCGCTTTCGTGGAGGTGGTTGCCCAGGAAGCCTTCGATGTAGGAGAAGTCCAAATCGGTGAGGAACAGGCCGATGCTGTCGAGTTCGACGCGCTCGCCGCCGGGGTTGGTGGCGACATAGCGCACATAGAGGCTGCCGTCGAGGGGTACGAGGTTCCAGCCCGTGAGATCGATGGGGGGAACGAGGACGGGCAGGATGGTGACGGGCCCCGGAGGGATGGGGAAGCTGAAGGACAGGGAATCGCCGTCCTTTTGCACCTGGGGCAGGTCGATGCGCACTTCGAGGGGGTCGGCGCCGCTGTAAATGAGCCCGTAGCTCAGTTGCCCGCTTTTGAAGGTGGCGAAATCGACCTCCAGCTCCCGCGGGGAGGTGAAGGGCAACTCCATGAGGGTGTCGAGCAGGGGGATGATGGGCGGGAAGGAGTCCAGCGCTTCGCCGATGATGTCTTCGCTGGTGCGTTGGGTCACGTCCCCCGAATAGCGCAGGCGGATGAGGCCGTCGGGGTCGATGGTGATGAAGGTGCGGTCGTCGAAGTTTTCCAGCAGGTCTTGCAGGGTGGTTCGCGCCTTGACCAGGGGGATGGCGAACTCGGCGCCGGCACTTTCGAACTCGGCGTGTTCCAGGTCGTCGAATTTGCTGCAGCCGGCAGCCAACAAGAGGGCAAGGGCGCCCCCGAAAAGCCATTTCAGGTTTCGCATCATCATTTGGTGCTTGAAGAACGTCCGCTGTTCTGCGAACATTTTTGCAAAAGTAAGATATGTGCAGGCTGGGGGGATGTTTCGCCCCGGAATTCGGCGGTGGCGGGCGTTCGGAAAATGGAGGTGTGTCAGCTTGCTGTCAAGTTGGGGAGGTAAAGAACGGAAGAATTGTTCAGCCGGGCAACTGTCGGCCCAGGCGTCAGAATCGGAAGCCCACCTGCAGCCAGAGGGTTCGGGGTTGGACGGGGAAGACCACGAAGGAGGCATTGGGATTTTGCGCGATGAAGTCGGGGGTGGCGGCATTGGCGCTGCTGCCGAACTCGTTGGGTCCGAAAAAGTTCATCAGGCCGGCGCTGTTCAGCAGGTTTTTGCCGATGAGGGTGAGGGTCCAACGATTGGAGGGTAGGAAGCTCAGGTGAGCGTGGAGGAGGCCGAAGGCGGGCAGTTGGAAGGCATTGGCGACGTTGCCCTGGCGTTCGCCGAGGAACTGGTAGGTCAGGGCGGCTTCCCAGCGGTTGCGGCGGTAGGTGGGGCTGAGCATGAGTTGGAGGGTTGGGTTGTGGGGCAGGGTGTTGCCGCTGAAATCGAGGATGCGGTCGTCGGCGGTGTCGGCGGTACCGGCGGCATCGTACACGGTGAAGGTGGATGCTTCGGGACGCTGCAGGGTGGCGGCGAACTGAACCTCGAAGTGGCTGAGCGGCGACCAGAAGCCCTCCAGCTCCAGGCCGTAGGTGGTGGTCTCGTTGAACTGGGTGGGCGTGAAGAAGAGGCTGCCGGTGCTTTGGTCGAAGACGAATTCGGAGAAGGCCACCTTGCTCAGGCGGCTCCAGAACAGGGTGGGGTTCAGGCTCCAGCGGGCGCTGCGCCACTTCAAGCCCAACTCGCCCTGCCAAACCTCTTGCACACTCCCGGCCTGCGGGATGGGCTGGTTGGGGAAGTTGTTGAAATAGTAGTTCAGCTCGGGGGCTTTGTGGCCGTTGGTCAGGCGGGCGAAAAGGGCGGTGCGCAAGGAGAGGCGCAGGCTCCCCCCCAATGACCAGGAGAGGAAGTCGTACTCGAAGTCGAAGGGGTCGGTTTGGCCGGTAGCGACGAGGGTGGAGTTGTTGAAGGCGGTGGCGGCGTCGTCGTCCAGGTCGCCGGCGGCCGGGGCGGAGCGGTCTTTTTCGCCCTGGTGGCTGGCGAAGCTCCAGCGCAGCCCCCCTTCCAGGGAAAAGTGCTCGTTGAGGGCCCAGCGGTCGTGCACGAAGAGCGCCCCTTGCCAGACGGTGGCTTCGGCCCGGTTGTAGAACAGCCCCCCGTAATTGGACACGCCCGCTGCATCGGAGAGGAAGACAGTGGGCTCGCCGGGGTTTTCAACGGTGACCTGCAGCATGCGGGGCCGGGGTTCGTAGGTGGCATAGGCGAAGCTGCCCGAGGTGAAGGTGGAGGCGCTGCTGCGGGCCGCGAAGGCGCCGAGGTGCAGGGTGTGTTTTCCGGCCTGGCGTTCCAGGGTCAGGCGGTTCATCCATTCGGTGGCGCTGTCCTCTTTTTTCCAGGGAGCAATGCCCATGACGGCGTCGTGGGGGAGGCTGCCCTCCAGGTATTCGAAACTGGGGGGTTGGCCCTGGAAGGGCCCCAGGATGCCGAGGTTGTTGACGCGGGCGAGGACCTGGCCGCTGCGCGCATCGCGGAAAACCACCTGCCCCAGCGGCAGGACGCTGAAATCGGGGGAGATGCCGCTGAGCACGTACGGCGTGAAGGTTTCAAGTCCGAGGGGGTTGTTGCCGATGGAGGTTTGCCAGTCGGCATCCTTGTCGCTGAATTTGAAGGAGTTGCGCAAGGTCCAGTGGGCGCCGATGCCCTGGGAGAGGTCGAAGCCCAGCGCCTTTTCGCGGGTGTGGATGCCCCGGTCGGTGTCGAAAGAGAAGGAGGCGGTGGGGTCTTGCAAGGCATAGCGCCCGTCGGCGATATGGGTGCTGAGTTTGGGCAACATGAGGGTGGTGGAGTGGAAGTGTTGCCCAAAGGCCGGGCGCGGGTCTTTCCAGTCGGTGGCGGCTACGCCCGTCCAGCGATTGACGTGGTCGTCGAGGAATTTGGCGAAGATTTTCAGGTGCCCCTTGGGATGGGTTCGCAGGAAGTTGGCGCGCAATTGGCCGCCCTCGGCCCAGGTGAGGTCGGTGTTTCGGGCGCCGGCGTCGTAGCGGTAAAAGCCGCTGAGGTGGTAGCGCCAGGGGCCTTCCCCGAGGGGCCCGCCGATGCGGGCGTCCAGGCGGTGGAGGGGGTTGGCTTCGCCCTGCAGGGCGTTGCTGAGCCACACTTCGCCGGCGGTTTGGGAGCCGCCCGAGCGACTGAGGAAGTTGAAGATGCCACCCGGGGCATTGGGGCTGGTCAGGGCGGCCATGCCGCCGCGCAGGGCTTCCAGGCGGCGGGTGCCCAGGTCGTTGCGGTGGAACAGGTCGGGGCTGAAAAAGGTGAACTGCACGGCGCTGACGGGCAGGCCGTCCTCTTGCAAGCTGACGTAGTACCACCCCAGGTCGTCTTCGGCGCTGATGCTGATGCCCCGCGAATAGACCCGCGTGTACACCTCCCCGGCGCTCGCATCGGCGAACACCCCCGGCAGGGCGCCCAGCAGGTCGGCCGTGCCCAGGGCCCCCTGCAAGCGCATCGCCTCGGCCGAGCGGGTGCTGAGCGCCACGGTGGATTCCAGCTTGCGCCGCTCATCGAAGCTCCCCGTCACCACGATGCTGCTCAACTCCAGCGGGTCGCTCTTCAGGGTGAAGCGCTGCTCGAAGGCGGGGCTGTCCGCCCCGAGGAAGACCTTTTCCTCCAACGTTTCGAACCCCAGCGCCTGCAGCCGCAGCGTGTGGTAGCCATACTCCAACCCCTCGAAAGCGAAGCGGCCGCCGTCGTCGGTTTGCGCCGAGCGCCCGCTTTCGAGCAGCTCGACCACCACACCGGACAGAGGGGCGCCCCCTTCGTCCACCACCGCCCCGATGATGCTCTGCCCGCAAAGGGCGGAAACCAGCATGAGTTGTCCAGTAATCAGCAGGAAAAGATTGCGGGCCATCGAGGCCGCTGCGCGGTGAGCTTCGGGATGCATGATTGACTCTGTTGTCGGGTGGAAGGATTCGAAAAAACGGGGGCAAAAATAGCGGAATGCCACCGCTCCCGAAAATCCATCTCCTCCCAACCCCCACCCCAACCGGTCATACCGCTTCCGTTCCCGGCCCTGCGATTCGTCCGACCGGGTTTCGAGGTTTGGAGGTTTGCGAGGGGCGGGTGGAAGGAGGAATTGAAGAACCGAGGAATCGTGGAATCGAGGAACCGAGGATTTGGGGGTTGATGCTCGCTGCGCTCGAGTTGACACGCCGCTACGCGACAATGTCGAGACTCGCCCCCCACGGGTCTCAAGGTTGAGATGGCACCGGAAAAAGCGGTGTGTGAAAAACTGCGTATTTGCTGCGGTTTTCTGCGTCTGAAAGCTGCGGTTTTGAAAGGAGGAACCGAGAAACCCAAGAGAGTCAAGCCGCCTTGCATTGCATTCAACCTGACTCGCCGGAGCCATATGGGTTCGGGGATTCAGGTTGCATGGATTTCCTGCGTGACGGCGGGCGAACGCGACGTGGGGGTTGGAGGTTAGGGGGTGGGTT
>CAZBYX010000209.1:4370-6998 GCA_964496055.1 uncultured Saprospiraceae bacterium | reverse complement strand
GAAACCATGAAACCTGATTGTGGCTACTCCCAAACCCAAACCTCAAACCTCACCCCCCCCTCCCCACAACTTATTTCAAGGTGTCTCCAGGTATTTCCATGTGTCTCCCTTTCCGCTCATTTCATCAAATCGAAGGGGCGGGAATACTTGACGATGAAGGAGCGTTGGGCGGGGTCGCCGTCGTCGCGCAGGGCGTTGATCACCACGAACAGGCCGGTGTTGGCATCCTGCAGCCAGCCGAAGCGGATATTGGCGCTGAAGGTATCCGACACGTCGTTGTACTGCAGCAGGCTTTGGAGGAATAGGCGAGGGGTGAAGGAGTAGGACAGGCGGGTGCGCAGGATGTTGGTGTCGAACTTCCCGCCGGGGATGTCGAAGTCGTTGCGAATCAGGGTGAATTCGGAGGTGAACTTGTCGCCCAGGCGCAGGCCCAGGGTCAGGGTGTTGGTGTAGCGTTCGCCGCCGAAGGCGCCGCCCAGGAAGTGGCGCGTGCTGACGAAGAAGGGCTTGCTGCGGTTGGTGAAAAAGACGATCTGGGCTTCGGCGTGGCGGTAGGTGTCGGCGGGGATGACGACCCCCGGAACGATTTCGAAATCCTCGACCACCCCCTCGACGGTGAAGTTGATGCCCGTATGCACTTCGGTGCCGTTCTTGAACTCCCAGTGGTTGTCGATGTGCAAAAAGCTGGTTTCGAGGAAGTCGTCGAAGTTCCAGTAGGCACGCCAGGAGATGTGGGGCCGCACTTCGAGCAGGCCGATTTTGCTGTCGGGGGTGCGGATGCGCTTCCAGATGAGGAATTCGGGCTTGCGAAACGACTCGCGCAGCAGGAAGCCCACTTCGGGGTTGAAGCCCGGAGCCACCTCCGTGTAAGCGCCGTTGAGGATGAGGCCGTTCCACTCGTAGCGCGCCTGGAACTTGTAGGCGTGCTCCCGGGCATCCTCGCCGGGGCTGAAGGTGCGCGCATAGAAGCCCGAGAGCTGGGCCTTCTGCCCCAGGCCCAGCTTGCCGTCGGCGGCGAAGGTGCGGTTGTAGTCTTCGCCCGACTCGCCCATGGCGATCCGATTGACGAACAGGGCGCCCACGGCGGAGCGTTGCGCGAACTCGTGGTTGACGCGCGCCACGGTGTAGTTGTTGTCCTGGATGCCCGCTTCGGGTACGTCCTCGGTGAACATGCTGAGAAAACCCAGGTTGGTGCGGTTGACCTTGCCGCTGAGGCGCGCCCCCCCGATGATGGGCACCAGCTCGCCTTGCGGCCCGATGCCGATGCGCCGGCTGAAGAAGAGGTCCACCTCGCCGGGGCTGCCGACGGAGAACAGGCCCGCGTTTTCGAGGAAGAAGGGTCGTTTTTCGGGGAAGAAGAGGTTGAAGCGGTCGAGGTTGATTTGCTGCTCGTCCACCTCGACCTGGGCGAAGTCGGTGTTGTAGGTCAGGTCGAGGGTGAGACTGGGGGTGACGCTGAACTTGAGGTCGGCGCCGAATTCGGGTTGGAAGTCGGTTTCGGCGGGGTCGGTGCTGTAGTCCCGGCTGAGCTGGCCCAGGGCGTAGGGGATGAGTTTGAGGTTGCCGGGGGTCTGGAGGTTGAGGCCGGTGAGGGAGCCGGCGAGGGAGAGGCGTTTGAGGTCGAACTCGATGGGCAGGGGTGCCCAGTAGGCCACTTCGTTGGTTTTGCGGATGTTGCGGCGGAAGTTGAAGCCCCAGGTCTGTTCGCCGGAGCGGAAGCGCAGGGTGCGCAGGGGGATGGCGAACTCGGCGCTCCAGCCGTAAGGTCCCGTTTCGGTGCGGACGATCCAGCTGGCGTCCCAGTTGAGGTTGAAGCCGCCGATGGTGCCGGTTTGCTGGCGGTTGGCGTTGCGGTTGCCCTGGCCTTCGTTGTCCACCTGGGCGTCGAACTCGGTGCCCAGGGGGTTGGTGCCGAACATGAAGCCGTTCTGTCCGTCGTGGTAGGTGTCCAGGATGAAGGAGACGGCGTCGTCGTTTTCCAGGGAGGCGTCGCGGCGGGCATCGGAGACGACCAGCTTGTCGGGCTCGGAGTCGTAACAGACCACTCCCAGGTAAAGATTTTCCTCATCGTAAGCTATGCGCACCTCCGTGCGTTCGCTGGCAGGCTCCCCCGCATAGGGGCGCGACTGCACCAGCCCCCCGATGGTCGGCACCCGCGCCCAGACCGAATCCCCGAGCACGTTCCCGTCCAGAGTCGGGGGCTGCTCGAGCGCCACGGCTCGGGCTACGGGCCGTTCCGAGAGAAAACCATTGGCTGGAGCGGCTTGACCGAACAGGCAGGCAAAGGGCAACGAAAACAGGACAAGAAGGGGGAGGCGATGTGTACTCATAACCCGGGCTTTGCGGCAAATTTGGGAATTTTTCCCGGCGCAATTCTGAATGAAAGTTGAAGGAGCTGTTGGGCCGCGAGCCCTCTGCGAGGGCTCGCTTTTGGGTCGCTCGCTCGTCCGTACGGACAAGCTCGCTGTTGGGTCGCGCCTTCGTCCAAAGGGACGAAGGCGCTTTTAGGCCGCTCACTTCGTTCGCTGTTGGCTCGTGGCTGTTGGTTCATGGCTCGTGGCTCGTGGCTCGTGGCTCGTGGGGGTGTGGGATTGGGGTTTGCGGGCGAGCGAACTGGCTTGACCGTGT
>CAZBYX010000209.1:0-4270 GCA_964496055.1 uncultured Saprospiraceae bacterium | reverse complement strand
GAAAAGGGCGAGCGCCCTAATCCATTTGGGGTTGAATTTCCCCGGTGCAGGAGGAGCCGGCGCCGGCGGTGCATCCGTAGCAGTGCTGATTGACGACGATGGCGCGGCGGCGCAGGGCTTCGGCGTCGAATTGGGAGATGTGCCGGCTGGGGCAGTTGACTTTCAGGTCGAGCATCTGGTTGAAGTCGCAGTCGTAGAGGTAGCCGTCCCAGCTGACGGAGAGGGAGTTGCGGCACATGAGCCCCTCGATGGTGGCGGGGTTGAAGGCGTTGACGAGCTTTTCCATGTAGGCGTGGTACTCCCCGTTGGCGAGCAGGTATTCGAGGAAGCGGCTCACCGGGAGGTTGGTGATGGCGAACAGGCGGTTGAACTCGACGCCGTAGTTTTTGCGCAGCTGGCGCTTGAATTCGGCTTCGAGGGTGTGCTGGTTGGCGGGCAGGAAGGCGCCGTGGGGGTTGTACACGAGGTGGAGCTCCAGGCCGGAGCCTTCGCGGCCGTAGCCGACGGCGTTGAGCATTTGCAGGGCTTTGATGGAATCCTCGAACACCCCGTCGCCGCGTTGGCGGTCGGTGCGGCTCTTGTTGAAGTAGGGCAGGGAGGAGACGACCTCGACGCGGTGGCGGGCGAAGAATTCGGGCAGGTCGTGGTAGCGGGGATTGCTGACGATGATGGTCAGGTTGCAGCGGTCGATGACCTTCTTGCCCAGGCGGCTCACCTCCTCGACGAACCAGCGGAAGTGGGGGTTCATCTCCGGGGCGCCGCCGGTGATGTCCACGGTGTGGATGCTGGGCACGGCGGCGATGATTTCCAGGCAGCGCTCCAGGGTGGGGCGGTCCATGTTTTCGCGCTTCTTGTCGGGGCCGGCGTCCACGTGGCAATGGTTGCAGGTCTGGTTGCACAGCTTGCCGATGTTGATCTGGAAGATTTCCAGCTCGGCGGGGCGCAGCGGGGCATGACCGCAGGCGGCCAGTTGCTCGGCAAACGACGGGAAGCGGGCGTCCACCAGTTCCTTCCCGTTGAGCACCTCCAGCTGGAAAAAGCTGTCGGCCAGCTCGCTCCCCTTGACGGTCAGTGACTTCGTGCGCTGCTTGATGGCCATACCTGGGTTGAATTGAGTGGGTCAGCAATATCCGAAAAACCGGGCGGGCCTGCCCGCCGGAACGGCAAAAATGAGGCGATTGACCCGGGCACCCAAATCCCCCCGACGATTTGCGGAGCAGTTGTTCGGGGAGAGACATTGGGGGGTCAGTTGTCGGTTGTCGGTTGTCGGTTTGGCAGGGTGCGGGAGGGAGTGGGTCTAAACCACTGAGTTAGCAGAGTAAACACACAGAGTGAACAGATGCGTACCTCCAAAACCCCAACCCCACACCCCCACGAGCCACGAGCCACGAGCCATGAGCAACGAGCCAACCGCCAAAAGCGCCATTGTCCGCAAGGACGAGGGCGCGGCCCAAAAGCGAACGAAGTGAGCGGCCTAAAAGCGCCTTCGTCCCTATGGACGAAGGCGCGGCCCAAAAGCGAGCGCCCCAACAGCGAGCCCTCGAAGAGGGCGAGCGGCCCTATTCGTCCGTCAGGCGCAGGAGCACGGGCAGCAGCAGGAGGTCGGAGAGCAGGGCACTGAGCAGGGTGACGCTGATGAGCCAGCCGATGGTCACGCTTGGGGGGTGGATGGAGAACAACATGATGAGGAAGCCGAAGAAGAGGAGCAGGGTGGTCAGGCAGATGGCTTTGCCCGTTTCGCGGAAGGTGGTGTGGAGGGCGGCATCGGGGTCGAGGCCGCTGCGGCGGGCCAGTTTGTACTTGCTCAGGAAGTGGATGCTGTCGTCCACGGCGATGCCGAAGATGATGGCGAAGACCACACTGACCCCTGCCTCCAGCTCGATGCCCAGGAAGCCCAGCAGGGCGCCGGCCACCAGCAGGGGCATGAGGTTGGCCGCCAGGGCTACGATCAGCATGCGCAGGCGCCCGAAGAGCAACCCCATGAGCGTGCAGACCACCCCCACCGCCAGGGCCAGGCTTTTCAGCAGGCTGTCGCGGATGTAGGCGGCGTTCTTGTCGATGATGAGGCCCGTGCCCGTGCGGCGGAAGCGCGCCACCGTGCTGTCGGTGTGTTCCCGGACGAAGCGGTCGAGGCGGGCGCCGAGGGCGGCGATGCTGTCGGCGCCGGTGTCCAGGATGCGGGAGCTGATGCGGGCTTTGGTGCCGTCGCGGCTGAGCAGCACCTGCGGGGTGAGGGGCTCGATGCGTTCCAGCAGGCGGTGGTAGCGGCGCCACTGGCCCTCGGTTTCGGGCAGGCGGTAGGCTTCCGGCCGGTTGCCGTGGAAGGCCTGGTGCAGGCTCTTGTAGAGCATGGTCACGGAGGTGACGGCCCGCACTTCGGGAAACTGCTTCAGGTAGCCCTCCACCTTGTCCATCTCCCGCAGGACGGGCAGCTCGTCGGCGCGGCGCCCCCCCTGCGCGAAGACGGCGATTTCCAGGGGGCGGAAGCCGGTGAATTTCTCCTCGAAAAAGCGGAAGTCGCGGGTGATTTTCTGGCCCCGGGGCATGTTTCGGATGATGGTGTAATTCGTGCTGATCTGGCTGATGCCCAGAAAACACAGCCCCACCCCCAGGCCGAACCCGCTCAGCACGCGGCGGGGGTGGGTGCGGGTCAGCCGGTAGAGCCCCTCCATCAGGCGCTGCCAGAAGGCATCGCCGCGGCCGGGCGGCGCCAGTTGCTCCCGGTGAAAGGCCGAAAGCTGGGGCGCCGTGAAGAACAGGATGGTGCCGTAGGCGATGAGCACCCCGACGGCGGCGTTCAGCCCGAAGTCGCGAATGGGCTCCGTGCGGCTGGTGACGAGGGAGGCGAAGCCCACCGCCGTGGTCAGGGAGGTCATGAAAGTCGCCAGACCGATCTGGCGGATGGTGAGGCGAATGGCGTCCCGGGGCGGCAGCCCTTTGCCCAGTTCGTCCTGGTATTTGCTCAGGATGTGGATGACGTCCGAGGTGCCCACGATGATCATGAGCAGGGGGTAGAGCGCGGAGATGGCGTTCAGCTCGCGGCCCGCCCAGGCCAGAAAGCCCATGAACAACAACATGCCCAGCCCCAGGGACACCAGTGTCAGCGCGATGCTCCAAAACCGCCGGTAGAGGAACACCATCACCAGGGTGACCAGCAGCCCCGCCAGCAGGGTCGTCACCAACACCTCCCGCCGCTGCATGTCCACCATCTCCACCTGGAAGTAGGGTCGCCCCAGCAAATAGACCTCCTCGAAGGGGTACTGAGCCAGCAGGGCGTCCAGCCCGTTCATGAGCTCCCGCGCCTCCGCCAGCTGGATGCTGTTCTTGACCTTCAGATAGACGGTCAGGGCGGTGGCGTCTTCGGAGATGAAGTTCATCACGAGGCGCTCGTCTTGCAGGATGCGCCGGCGGTCGGCGGGGTAGCGCGCCGGCTCGTCGAGGTGCACGACGGGGATGCTCGTCAGCCCGAAGGGCGTTTTCAGCGGATAGGCGATGGTGGTGAGGGACTGAGAAGCAAGCACGTGGGGTACCTGTCGGCAGCGGAGGGTCAGGTCGTGCACCCGGGCCAGAAAGGCGCTGTCGAACACGCCCGCCGGGCGCTCCAGCGCGATGAGCAGGAAGTTGTCGTCGGGCTCGAAGTCCTCCACGAAGCGGCGGAAGAATTCCAGGTCGGGGTCGCCATTCGGGAAGAACTGCTCGAAGTCGAAACTGTAGCGCAAACGCTCCAGCCCCGCCCCGCTGACGGCGGCCAGCACCCCGAACACCACCAAAGAAAACAGGCGAACGCGCACAGACATGCCGGCGAAGATAATTCAGGAAGGCTGCCCGCGGACGCCGGCCCCCTTGAATGAGTGGCGAGATTAGAGTTTAGCGGCGGGAGGGAGGGGAGGGAGGTTGTTCGTTGTGGGTTGTGAGTTGTCGGTTGGGTAGGGGTGTAGGTTGGGGGGGTGATTAAGTGGAGAGTTTAGAGTGGAGAGTTTAGAGTTGGGTGGGAGTTAGGGTTTGGGCGGGATCTGTTTCCTCCGTTTGTACTCTGGCTTGACCGTATGGTTCACCCTGTGGTTTAAACAAACCCCAACCCCAAACCCTCCCTTCGATTTTACAGGAAAGGGGTAGGGGGCGAGGGTTGGGGACAATTTATTTCCACCTGTCTCCTCCTATTTCCAAGTTTTTCAAGGTCTTTCCCATTGTGCACCCATGAAACCTTGAGACCGTGAGACCCTGAGACCTTTTATTTCCACCTGTCTCCACCTATTTCCATTTGTTTCGA
>CAZBYX010000208.1:0-7010 GCA_964496055.1 uncultured Saprospiraceae bacterium | reverse complement strand
ATGGGTGCACGATTGGTGGTTTGAGGTTAGGGTTGGGGGTTGGAGCCAACCGCAGCCCTTCGCAGTCCAAACGCAGTTTTCGCAGCTTCTTCAAACCCATCCCGACTGCGGCCGACTGCGAAAAAAGCTGCGCAACACTGCGGTTCAACACCCCCATCCCCGCGCCCTTTCCTGTAAAATCGTAAAACTGTGAAATCGTAAAATCGAGGGGAGGGTCTGGGGTTTGGGTTTGGGCGAGTTTGAGTACACCGAGAACCCCAGAGAAGGCACAGAGTTCCGCCGAGTACCGCCCCCAAACCCCAACTCAAACAACCCATTGCGCACCCATCGTAAACCTATCGTAAACCCATCGTACACCCAACGAACAACGACCAACGAACAACCCCGTCAGGACTTTACAAGGCGGCGCCGGCGCCGAGCAAGGCACCCACTCCTTCGCGGAGCATTTGCAGCAGGGTGTCCACTTGTTGGAGGTGGGTTCGGAAGGAGAGGATGGCGGCGCGCAGCCAGACCGTTCCGTCGATGGAGGTGGAGGAAATGAAGATGCGGCCGTCGCGTTGAATCCACTCGACCAGGCGGCGGTTGAATTCGTTGGCATCTCCCTCAGGGGGCACGAAGCGATAGATGGCGACGGAGAGCTCGGGATAGGGGCCGACCTCGAAGCCCAGCTTTTGCACTTCCTCATAGAAGTAGCGGCAGAGCCAGATTTTTTCTTCGAGGCAGGCTTTGAAGGGCTCGATGCCGAAGAGCTGCAGGGGCAGCCACATGCGCAGGCCCCGGAAGTGTTTGGTCAGTTCGGGGGAGAGGTCGGCGGGGTTGAGCTCTTCGTTCACGTCGAAGGTGTCTTGCATGTAGTTGGCGCGGTAGAAGTGGCTTTTCATCTGGGCGCGCAGGTCTTTGATGAGCACGGCTCCCACGCCGTAAGCCAGGAACAGCCCTTTGTGCGGGTCGATGACGAGACTGTCGGAGCGCTCGATGCCGCGGAATTTTTCGCGCAGGGTCACCCCCTGGGGGTCCTGGATGTGGTCGGTGAGGATGAAGAATCCGCCGTAGGCGGCATCGACGTGGAACCAGAGCCCGTGCTCCTCACAGACGTCGGCGATGGCATTCAGGGGGTCGATGGCGCCGGTGTCGGTGGTGCCTGCCGAGGCCACCACGAGGAAGGGCTTGAGCCCCGCTGCCCGGTCTTCTTCCACCATTTGACGCAAGGCTTCGGGGCGCATTCGGAAGCGCTCGTCGAGGGGTACGTGGCGCACCTGGGCCTGCCCCAGCCCGGCGATGCGCAGGGCTTTGTGGATGCAATGGTGGACCTGCGGGGTGAGGTACACCACCGAGTGCTCCACTTCGCGGGGTGTCACTTCCTTCGCATCGCGCGCCGTGACGATGGCGATGAGGTTGGCGATGCTGCCGCCGGAAGCCAGATTGCCCAGAGCTGTCTGCGGGTAGCCCACCAGCCGGCACATCCAGCGCAGCAGCTGGTGCTCCATGCGCACCGCACCCGGGTTGCCGAAAAATATGCCCGCGTAGCGGTTGGTAACGGCAGCCAGAAAATCACCCAACGCCGTCGGGAAGACCCCTCCACCCGGAATGTAGCCCAGGTGCCCACCCGACGCGGGGTTGATGCCCGTGCTGTCCACCTCCTTTTCGAGGATAGCGAGCAGCTCGTCCAGGGGGAAGGGGTGCTGCCCAAGGGGCACGTCCAGCAGGCCCCGCCCCCGGTCGGGTCGGTGGTTGTAGGCGGGAAGTTCTTCGATGCGTTGCAGGAAATCTTCGGCGTATTTCTCCACCGTCTTCAGCCATTCGGCTCGGCGGGCGGGCTCCGGTTCCAACAGGCGGGCGCGCGCCTCCAATTGCTCGATGTGTGCTCGCATGGATCGGCTCGTTGTGAAAAAAGCAAGGGGAGGCGGCAAAGGTACGGGAGGAAAAAGAAAAACCCGGCAAACTGGAAAGTAGGCCGGGTTGGTGATTTGGGGAAAGTTGGGTTCAAGACCCAACGGGTAGATGTTTCCAAATGGCGTTTTAAAATTTTGGCTTATTGGGGGCTTTGGTACTCGTTTTATGTTCGTACACCTGCAGGGCTAAATAAACTGACTTGCCTCATTGAGAGCGCGGGCGCGTTCCGATTCCACATTCGAACGAAACTTTTTTTAATTAAAAATGAACTCGTCTTTCCCCCCCCGACGACGCATGGCAAGAACCGCCCATGCCCAGATGGCTCGCACTCAGAAGGATGTATCATGAAAAATGATATCTTTGGCTCGATCTGAAGCTCGGCTTCCCGAACGAAAAAACCCGCGCATCCACCGTGCTGTCGCTATTTCGAACCAACTATTTCACCACCGGCTTTCTGCTGCTCTTCTACGCGTTGCTTCTGTGGGCCGCCGAATTGTGGATGGGGTTTGGGGGTGGGTTGGAGGTTCAGGAGGGGTTCTTTGCCCGGCTGTTGCTGGATTGGCTCGGCAGAGGAAGCATCCTGTCCAACGTGCTGGCCATCCTGCTCCTTTTCGTACAGGCGCTGCTGCTCAACTTTCTCATTGCCCGTCATCGACTGGACCATCAGGTCACTCAGTTTCCGGGGCTCTTTTACATCCTGCTGAACTGTTACTTCGTCGAGTATCTTCAGCTCACTCCCATCCTGCTGGGCAACACCTTTCTTTTCTTAGCGCTGCTGGAGCTTTTTGAAATGTTCAAAAAGTACCAGGTCACGACCCACCTGGTCAATTGCGGGCTCTGGATATCCATCGCCAGCCTGTTCTACTTTCCTTTTATTTTTTTCCTCATCGCCGCCTACATCGGCGTGGGCATTTTGCGGGCTTTCCGCCTGAAAGAGCGCATTCAGTTCCTCATCGGGGCCCTGCTGCCTTATTATCTGTTGGGCGTGTATTTCTACGTGACGGGACGCTGGAGCGCCTTTTGGCAGGAGACCTTCGACGCGCCGGTTGGCTTTCTGCCTGCCCTACACATAAGCTCCTCGGAAGACTACCTCAAATTCGGGTTGCTGCTGGCCGGGGTCTTGCTGGTGTTGGCCAACAGCCGCCAGTACCTGATTAAAAAACACATTCAGGCGCAGCGAAAGGTGGGCATTCTGATTTGGTTTTTGGTCATCGGTCTGCTGAGCACCGTTTTCGTCCCGGAATGGACCTTGCTGCATTTTCAAATTCTGTCCATTCCCATGGCGACCTTTCTGGCCATGACATTCGCCTCCCTGCGACCGGGCTGGGCCGAGGCCTTGCATTTCATCTTTCTGTCGGTGGCTTTGCTGTGGCAATTCAAGCCCGTGTTGGTATGAGGCGCGGGAGCCTCCCTCTCACCGGGCACTCGATTCGGCGGGTCCGGATTTCTCCATGATGAGCACAAAGGCGGGCGGCACGTTCAGGGGAACGAAATCGATGCGAACATTGCCGAAAATGCGCTCGTAGTGCTTTTTCAGCCCCCGGCTGTAATGCACCTGGACGAAGCGCCCCTTTTCCGGCAAGAGGCGATGGCAAGTTTGCAGGATGCCGTACATGAGCTCGCGGGGCAAGGTCAGGAAAGGTATGGCGGAAACGATGACGTCGGGGCGGGGCAGATGGTGAGCCTCCAGGTGTTGGGGGAGGTTTTCGGCCGAATCCTGAACGATGAGCAGGCGCGGGTCTTGGATTTTTTCCAACAGCTCGCACATGCCGGGCAAAACCTCGAACGCCAGCAAGCGGGCATCGGCTTTCATGCCCTCCAGCAGGTGCCGGGTGATGACCCCGTCCCCCGCACCCAGCTCCACCAGCACGTTCGCCCGCTCGAAATCCACGGCTTCGACCACCTTGCGACACAAAAACGGCGAGCTGCGCGTGACCGTCCCGACGGTGCGAAAATTCTTCAGGCCTTCCTTGAAAAAATCAAAAGCTTTCATGGCATTGCTGTTTCATCCGCATAGGGGCTGGCAAATATTCCTCCAAAACGGGCCGAGCCCCTCGCTTCGGCCCGAGGTTCCAGGCGTCCCGCAGGGCGACAGGACTCGATGCCGCGGCCACCTCCCTCAAACCCCAAACCCCTCTTTCATCCGCTGGGCGATGGGGGCCGGCCGAGCCTTCATTGTTGGAGATTGAGCAAATCGGGGAATTCGCGGCTCCAGGACAGAATCTCATCCGGCATCAGGCGGCGCCCGTCGAGGTACGGAATGACGCGAGCCCCCTCGAGCCCCTTGCGTGCCAGGTCCTTGCGCAGTTCCTCGGCCGAGTGATAGGTCTGGTAAAGCCCGACGGTGTAGTGGTAGTTCTCGGAGCCCGGCACCCGCTCCACGGAAGGGTGGGGGTATTCCGCCAGCAAAGAGCCCTGATACATCTGGGGCAAGGCCCCGATTTCGACCTTGAAAGTCAATCCCCTGACCATAGACTCATAGAAACGCCCTTCGCGCGCTTCCATGGCTTTGCTGACCTCCGGCAGGCCCTGCTTCAGCAGCAAAGGTAGGCCTTTGGTGTTTTGCACGCGCAGGTCGATGCGGCGGTTGAGGCGCCGCCCGATGGGGTTGGGCCGTTCATCGAGCACCTGGCGGGCCAGCGGGTATTGCCCTCCTACCCCTTTGAGGAACAAAGCCGTGGGCGGCACGCCCTTGTCCATCAAAAAAGCGGCGGCCTGTTCAGCCTGCTTGATGGAATAGAACAGCCCGAAGTTCTCTTCGGGGGGGTGGTTGGAGTGGGCGGTGAGCAAAACTTTCAGCTGGGGGTACTTGAGCAAAAGCTCCGCCAGCGCTTCGAGTTTGGCGATGTTGTTCGGGGTCAATACCGTGCCGTCCTCTTCGTAAAAGAGGGGCTTCAGCTCCACTTCGATGAGGCCGCCGCTCGCAGGGGCCTCGAGGTCGGTAGCGACTTGTTCCAGGCTGCCGGTTTCCGCCAGGCGGAGCTTGTATTCGGGCACCTGGCTGAACACCAGGGGGATGGAGTAATATTCCTGCTCCTTTTGGGGGGCGTTGAAATAGGCGGCATAGAGGTCCAGCCCCCCGAACCCGCCGGCCCGATTGGAGGCAAAAAAGGCGCGGGTACCGTTTTCATCCAGCCGAAAATGCAGTTCGTCTCCGGCGGAATTGATGGGTTGGTAGAGGTTGCGGGGGGTGGTCCACTGTTCGGAGCGGTCGATGAACACGGTGCGCAACACGTCGAACCCGCCCATGCTGCGGCGGGGGTGATTGGTGCTGAAGTACAGGGTGCGGCCGTCGCGGGCCAGAAAGGGGCTGGTTTCGTCGTAGGGGGTGTTGATGGGCGCGCCGAGGTTTTCGGGCTCCGACCATTCGCCGCGGGAATACACGCTGAGGTAGAGGTCCAGCCCGCCGAGGCCGCCGGGGCGCCGGCTGGAAAACAGCAGGATGCTGTCGTTGAAGAAAAAAGCGGACACATCGCCTTCCCAGGGGCGGAGGGGCCCCTCGAATTCGGGCAAGGCCAGGGTGCGCTCGGTGAGGTCGGCGCGAAAGGTATCCACGTAGATGAACCCGCTGAATCGGGTAGGGCCCCGCAGGAAATAGAGGCGGCTGCCGTCATCGCTCACGTCCAGGAGTTGCTCTTCTTGCGGGGTGTTGAGGAAGGGGCTGAGCGGTTGGGGTGCGGACCAGCCCCCGCCCTGAATTTGAGTGGTGTAGAGGTCGGCGGGCGGGAAACCATCGGGGCTGGCAGCCTCGCCGATGTTTTGGGGGCGGGCGCTGCTGAAATAGAGGCGGTCCGGGAAGTTGGGGCTGGGAATGGGGGCGAAATCATCGCCGGGGCCGTTCAATGCGGCCCCCAGATTCTCCACGATGGCGGGGGCTTTCTCCTGGCTTCGCGCCAGGCCGAAGGCCGCCCGCAGGATTTCATCCTTGACACGGGCCCGCCAGGGGTGGTCCTCGTCGGCATGGCGCAGGAAGTCCTTGTAAGCGCGGATGGCTTCGTCGAAGCGATGGAGGAAATGGAGGGCCCGGGCCAGGTAAAAGCGCGTTTCGACCTCGGGCTGAGCCACCGCCTCCAGGAGTTTGACGGCGCGCTCGTATTGCTCAGTGAAAAAATAGGTCAGGCCCAAGGCCTGGCGAACTTCGGGGTCGTCGGGGTCGGCTTGGAAAACGGGGAGGAGGGCGTCCTGGGCCCGGGGGTAGCGTCCTTGGCGGTAGGCTTCCAGGCCTTCCTTGCGCAAGGACTTGAGCCTGGAGGGCTGCGCCGTTCCCGTCAGGGCCAGGAAGAGCAGCAAACCGCCAACCAGGGTCCATTTATGGGTCATGCGGAATGGGTTTCTCGCGCTTTTGGGATAAGCCGACGTTCGGAAGCCTGTTGGGTTCAGAGGTCGCGTTTGGGATCGAAGGCTTCGAGGTAATCGCCGACACGACGCAGGAAGGACCCCCCGAGGAACCCGTCCACCACCCGGTGGTCGTAGGAGAGGGAGAGGAACATCATGTGTCGCACGGCGATGAGGTCGCCGTAGGGGGTTTCCACCACGGCGGGTTTCTTGCGGATGGCACCGGTGGCGAGAATGGCCACCTGGGGCTGATTGATGATGGGGGTGCCCATGACGTTGCCGAATGTGCCGACGTTGGTCAGGGTGAAGGTGCCGTCCTGGATTTCTTCGGGCTTCAGCTGGTTGGCGCGCGCCCGGCGAGCCAGGTCGTTGACGGCGCGCGTCAAGCCCAGCAGGTTTTTCTCGTCGGCGTTGCGGATGACCGGCACGATGAGGTTGCCGGAGGGCAGCGCCGTAGCCATTCCGATGTTGATGTACTTCTTGCGGATGATTTTGTCCCCATCCACTGAGACGTTGATCATGGGAAAATCCCGGATGGCCTTGACGACCGCCTCGATGAAAATGGGGGTGAAGGTGATTTTCTCGCCGTAGCGCTCCTGGAAGGATTCCTTGATGCGATTGCGCCACTCCACGATGTTGGTGACGTCCACTTCGACGAAGCTGGTGACGTGGGGGGAGGTATGTTTGCTGCGCACCATGTGCTCGGCGATGAGCTTGCGCATGCGGTCCATCTCAATGATTTCCACCTCGCCGGTAGCGGAGGTGGCGGGGGTGGGTTGGGG
>CAZBYX010000207.1:0-7011 GCA_964496055.1 uncultured Saprospiraceae bacterium | reverse complement strand
CCTAAATCCCCTACCTTTGCCTCAAACCCGCAGGCATGGACCCGCTTTCCCAGACGGAGGAGAACTACCTGAAGGCCATCTTCAAAATCTGTGAGCGCTCGGAAGGCAAGGCTACCACCAATGCCATCGCCAACGAGCTGGCCACCAGCGCCGCCTCCGTGACCGACATGCTGAAGCGCCTGGCCGACAAGGGGCTGATTCACTACGAGAAGTGGCGCGGGGTGGCCCTGACCGAAGCAGGAAACCGCCTGGCCACGAGTTTGATACGCAAGCACCGGCTGTGGGAAGTGTTTCTGGTGGAGAAGCTGCACTTTTCCTGGAGCGAGGTGCACGAAATCGCCGAACAGCTCGAGCACATCCGCTCCCCCGAACTGGTGGAACGGCTCGACCGCTTTCTGGGGCACCCCCGCTTCGACCCCCACGGCGACCCCATCCCCGATGCCGACGGGGTGTTCGCCAGCCGGAAGCAGGTTCTTCTGGCCGAGTTGAAGGCAGGGGAACGGGGTGTGGTGGTGGGGGTGCAGGACCACTCCGTCAGCTTCCTGGAGTTTTTGGAGCGCATGAAGCTGACGCTGGGCTCCACCGTGGAGGTGCTCGAGATTTTCGAGTACGATTCCTCGGTGCGGGCGCTGGTCGGGGAGGCGGAGGAGCGGGTATTGTCCGAGAAGGTGACTCAAAATTTGTTCGTGCAAAAAACGCCACCGAGATGAAACGCGTGCTGTTGCTTTTGGGATGGAGCTGTCTGGTTTTCTGGGGTTTGCGAGCTCAGGATACACCGCCCCCCCGAAAACTGGTGGTCGCCACCGCTTCCATTTTCATGGACATGGCCCGCAACATTGCAGGCGAGCACCTCGAGGTGCGCACCATCGTCCCCATCGGCAGCGACCCGCACATCTACGAGCCTACCCCCTCGGATGCCCGGCTCGTGGCCCAAGCGGACCTCATCCTCCGCAACGGCCTCACCTTCGAAGGCTGGCTCGACGAGCTCATCGCCAACTCCGGCACCCGGGCCCGCGTCGTCACCATCACCGAGGGCATCGAACCCATCCAGAGCAGCGTGTACAAAAACGCCACCGACCCCCACGCCTGGATGGACGCCCGCAACGGCCTCATCTACATCGAGAACATCAAGAACGCCCTCATCGAGCTGGACCCCGACAACCGGGAGGTGTACGAATTCAATTACGGCGTCTATCGCCAGCAGCTCGAAGACCTCGATCGCTACATCGAGGAGCAGATTCAGCGCATCCCCCCCAAGCAGCGCATCCTCATCACCTCTCACGACGCCTTCCATTACTACGGCAAGCGCTACGGCCTGCGCCTGGAGTCCATCCTGGGCATCTCCACCGATGCCGAAGCCCAAACCTCCGACATCGTGCGCCTCAACCGCGTCATTCGGGAAAACCAGGTGCCGGCGGTGTTCATCGAAAGCACGGTGAACCCCAAACTGCTGGAGCAAATCGCCCACGACAACAACGTCGCCATCGGCGGGAAACTCTACAGCGACAGCATCGGTGGGCCCGACAGCCCCGCCCCCTCCTACTACGACATGCTCAAATACAACACCGATACCATCGTCGAGGCGCTGTCCCGCAGTGCCCCCCCCGAACCGCTCCCCCCCACCACTACCCGCTTCCCCTGGTTCTACTGGGCGGGTTTGGGGCTATTGTTGGCGGGGGGCTTCCTCCTTCTCTTTCGGAAAATCAACGGTCAATGAGCACGCGCACGCCATCCATCCGCGTTGAGGGGCTTTCGGTTTCCTACGACAAGAAACTCGTCCTGACCAACATCTACTTCGAAACCGAGCCCGGAAAAATCTACGGCGTCATCGGACCGAACGGCGCCGGCAAGTCCACCCTGTTCAAAGCCATGCTCGGGCTGGTGGAGCCGAACGCCGGGGAGGTGCGCTTCTTCGGTGAGCCCGTGGAAAAGCAGCGCAAGCACATCGCCTACGTGCCCCAACGCGACGACGTGGACTGGACCTTCCCCGCCACCGTCATGGACGTGGTGCTCATGGGGCGCTACCCGCACAAGAAAATTTTCGAGCGCCTGACGGCGATGGACCGCCTCATCGCGCAGGAGGCGCTGCGGGAGCTGGGCATCGAAGCCCTGCGCGACCGCCAGATCGGCGCCCTGTCCGGGGGGCAGCAGCAGCGGGTGTTCCTGGCGCGAGCCCTCTGCCAACAACCCGACATCTACCTCTTGGACGAGCCCTTCGTCGGGGTGGACATGACCACCGAGACCCGCATCGTCCAGTTGCTCAAAGACCTCGCCCTCGATGGCAAGACCATCCTCGTCATTCATCACGACCTCTCCAGCGTGGAACGCTACTTCGACCGCGTCATCTTGCTCAATCAGCGCCTCATCGCCATCGGGGAGACCGCCACCACCTTCACCCCCGAAAACATCGCCCAGACCTACAGCAGTCAGCTGCCCGTCCTCCACAAAACCCCCGCCGGCTGAAATCGCGCGGGCAACCGGCCGCGCTTCCGGGAGGTGGGGGCGGGGTTGGTAGGTGGGTGCTCGGGCCCGCGGGTGGGTTCCCCCAACCCGCTCCCTTCCCTCAATACCGGTCCACGGTTTGGTGGGCTTTTCAGGGAAGGCATGTTGCGCTTTCCTGGAGATTTCCCCTGTTCTACTTTTCCCGCTTCCCTTCAGTCGGAGGCACCGCTCAGGTAGGCTCGCACATTGCGTTCGATGCGTTGGAGCAGGTGGGAGGTGTCGGCCTTTTGGAAGGCCTGGCCGGTGAGGGTTTCGTACAGCTCGATGTAGCGATCGGAGACTTCCCAGACGAAGTCGTCGGGCATGACGGGCATGAGCTGGCCTTCGAGGCCCTGGAAGCCGTGGGCCATGAGCCACTCGCGGACGAACTCCTTGGAGAGCTGCTTTTGCCCTTGGCCTTTGGCCTGGCGCTCTTCGTAGCCGTCGAGGTAGAAGTAGCGGGAGCTGTCGGGGGTGTGGATTTCGTCGATGAGCATCAGGCGGTCGCCGTGACGGCCGAATTCGTACTTGGTGTCCACGAGGATGAGGCCGCGGCGGGCGGCCATTTCGGTGCCGCGTTGGAAGAGGGCGCGCGTCCAGGCTTCCAGTTGGGCATAGTCTTCTTCGCTGACCAGCCCGCGGCGGAGGATTTCGTCGCGGCTGATGTCTTCGTCGTGGCCCGCATCGGCTTTGGTGGCAGGGGTGATGATGGGTTCGGGGAAGGGATCGTGCTCGCGCAGGCCTTCGGGCAGGGGCACGCCGCAGAGTTCGCGGCGGCCGGAGCGGTACACCCGCCAGGCGTGGCCGGTGAGGTAGCCTCGAATGACCATCTCGATTTTGATGGGCTGGCAGCGCCGCCCGACGGCGACGTTGGGATCGGGGGTGGCTTCGAGCCAGTTGGGGCAGATGTCGCGGGTGGCTTCGAGGAAGTGGGCGGCGAGCTGGTTGAGCACCTGCCCCTTGAAGGGGATGGGGCGGGGCAGGATGTGGTCGAAGGCGGAAATGCGGTCGGTGGCCACCATGACGAGGCGCTCGCCGAGGGTGTACACGTCGCGCACCTTGCCGCGGTAGAAGGCCGTCTGCCCCGGGAATTGGAAGTTCGTTTCGCGGATGGCCTGGGCTTCGATGGTCATGAGTGGGGAGGGTTGGGGGCGGAAGGTTCGGGGAGGGCTCCGCCCGGCGGTTTGCGGGCAAAGGTAGGGGAAAAGGCCGGGCGGTGGTAAGAGCCCGCCCGCGGGAAGCGTCGATTTTCGGGGGCGGGAGGCGGGGGTTTGCGCGGGGTGGCCTACATTTGCCCACCTGCAACCCGAACGGAAACCCAAACCCCCTTTTCACCATGGCTGCAAAACGAAAAAACATCGTCGCGGGCAACTGGAAGATGCACAAAACCTACGAGGAAGCCCGCCAACTCTGTGTGGACATCGTCAATCGGCTCGGGCCCTCGGATACGGAAGTCGTGCTGTGCCCGCCGTTCGTGCATCTGAAGCTCGTCAGTACCATCATCAACGAAATCGGCAACCTCAGCCTGGGCGCTCAGAACTGCCACCACGAAGAGCAGGGCGCTTACACCGGGGAAGTCTCCGCCGCCATGCTGCGCAGTGTGGGGGTGCGGTACGTGATTCTGGGGCACAGCGAGCGCCGCGAATACTTCGGCGAGGACGAGGCCCTGCTGGCCCAAAAGGTGGACCGCGCCCTCAACACCGGCCTTATCCCCATCTTTTGCTGCGGGGAAAAGCTCGATGTGCGCGAGGCGGGCAAAGAAAAAGACCACGTGGCCGGCCAGCTGGAAGGGAGCCTCTTTCACCTCTCCAAGGGGGACTTCGAGCGCCTCGTCATTGCCTATGAGCCCGTCTGGGCCATCGGTACGGGCAAGAACGCCACCCCCAAACAAGCCCAGGCCATGCACAAACACATTCGGGGGCTGCTGGCCAAGAAGTACGGAAAAGCCGTAGCCGAAGCCACCCCCATCCTTTACGGCGGCAGCTGCAAGCCCTCGAACGCGCCCGAACTCTTCGCCCAGCCCGACGTGGACGGCGGCCTCATCGGGGGGGCTTCCCTCAAGGCCGAGGACTTCGTCGCCATCGTCAACGCCGTTTGAGCGCAGCGCCTGCCCGCCCTCCAACCGCGCCCCCCTTCCCCGCGTCGGGGTATTTCTCCGATGGGAGTGAACCATTACATATTCGAAAAAATAGTACTATCAACCCGCCCTTCGCCCCATTTGGCCTATTTTTGAGGGCTGCCCCCCCGAACAGGGGCGGTGGTCTCGTGTGAATTCAATTTTTTGCCCATGATGCGCACGCTCCTTGCGATTGGTTTGTCCGTGATGGTCTTTTCGGGCTGTCTGGTAGTGCAGGAGCCCTACCCGGCGGTGGCGCCGGGCGTGTGGCGGGGCGTGCTGAAGCTGGATGCGAGCGGCCGGCCGCCGGCCTTGCTCGCCGGGCAGACCGACGATGTGGAAATGCACTACGGCGACATCCGCAGCGGGGAATTGCCTTTCCTCTTCGAGGTCATCTATGACAGCGACAGCAGTTTCCACATCGAAATCATCAACGGGCCGGAGCGCATCCCCATCCGTGAGGTGGCCTTCGGGCGCAGCCGCGAACGCGCCCTCGATACCCTGCGCATCGACTTCGACATCTACGAGACCTGGATCAGCGCCTTCGTCGAGGAGAAAGGCATGGAGGGGTACTGGTACGTGCCCACCCGCGGGGATTACCGCATCCCCTTCACCGCGCAACACGGCAAGAATTACCGCTTCACCACCCTGAACCAGCCCCCCGCCCTGGACCTCAGCGGGCGTTGGGCCGCCACCTTCACCCCGGAAGGCGAAGACCCCTATCCCGCCATCGCGGAGTTTCAGCAGCAGGGCAATCACCTTTTGGGCACCTTCCTGACCGAAACGGGCGATTACCGCTTCCTGGAAGGCACCGTCCAGGGGGAACGCTTCTACCTGAGCACCTTCGACGGCTCCCACGCTTTCCTCTTCGAGGGCAAGATTCAGCCCGACAGCACCCTTATCGGCATCTTCCGCTCCGGCAAGCACTACCAATCCACCTGGTCCGCTCGCCGCGACCCCGACTTCCAGCTCGGCGACCCCGACACCCTCACCCGCCTGCGCGGGGAAGTGCAAACTCTGGACTTCGCCTTCCCCAACCCGGAAGGGCGCCTGGTCAGTCCCAACGACCCGGCCTATGCCGGGAAGGTCAAAATCATTCAAATCATGGGCACCTGGTGCCCCAACTGCCGCGACGAAACCGAGTTCCTCGTCCGATTTCTCAAGGATAACCCGCGGGAAGATTTGGCCGTCATCGCTCTGGCCTTCGAAAAGCACCGCGACCCCGCCAAAGCGCGGGCCGCCATCGAAAAATACCGCCGCCATTTCGGCATGAATTACGAAATCCTGCATGCGGGCTACTACAAAAAGGAGGAAGCCGTGCAGGCCTTGCCCATGCTGGAGAAAATCATCTCCTACCCCACGCTGATCTTCCTCGACCGCGAAAACCGCGTGCGGCGCATCCATACGGGCTTCGCAGGGCCCGCCACCAGCGCCTACGACGACTTCGTGGAGGATTTCAAAGCCTATGTCGAAAGCCTGCTGGCCGAACAGCCCGCCCAATGACCCCCCGAAAGGCCGCCGTAACCAAAAACTTTGAACCCACAAACCCCACCGATGAACACGCGTATGCTGCTGGCCTTCCACCCGGACAACCGCCCCCACGCCGAGCGCATCGAGCAGAACCTGAAAGGGACGGGACTCGAACTGGAACTGCTCAGCGCCGAGCCCGCCGCCCCCGACGACGCCTTCGCCCGGCGTCTGGCCGACTTCCCCGGCAAGGTCCTGCTCCTGGTAACCGATAATTTCCTCAAGGAAGCCGCCTGTCTGGACCGGCTCCTGCCCGCTCTTCAAAATGTGGCCGAGGGCAAAGGGCTGCTGCCCGTCGTCGCGCCCGGCGAAGGCCCGGAGGGGCCCGTCGAGACCCGCTTCGAAAAAGTGAGCGACATCATCCAGTACATGAACCACTGGCAGGAGGCGTACCTGGCCTTGCGGCGGGAACGACGCCAGCTGCCCCCCGAAAAGATCCCCGCCTTCGATGTGAAAGTGGAACGGGTGAAAGGCATCTCCAACGCGATTGGGGAGCTCCTGCGCTTTTTGCGCTCCGTTCCGCACATCCAACTGGAACAGCTGGAGTCCTCCGACTACGAAGCCCTGTTCCGCTTTGCGGGCCTGAGCCCGCAAACCCCCACCCCCGCCGACACCCCTTCCGACCCTGCCGCCCTCGTGGACCTCATCCAGAGCTCCTCGGAGGACGTGCTGGAAGAAAACGACGCCGCCAAGGGGGGGCGTCAACCCCTCTCCATCGAAAAACTGCCGCCGGTGGAAAACCAGGAAGAGCCCCCAAACAACGGCCAACGTGCCGCAAAGCCCGCCCCCGACAGCGCGTTCGACGAAAAACGATTCGAGCGTGAAATCGAAGAGCTGACCGAAATCCAGGATAGCCTCGAAGGAGAAGCCGAAGCCCCACCCACCCC
>CAZBYX010000206.1:3627-7083 GCA_964496055.1 uncultured Saprospiraceae bacterium | reverse complement strand
CAACGATCAACCGGCCACCATCCCAGGCGGGGCTCACCAGGTTTTTCCGCGCACATATTGAAAATTGGAATCCTATTTGCAAGCAGCAAATATGTTCTGAGCTGAGAACTGCCTCCTTATCCATAGCCTGGAAGCCTCATGTCGTTTGGGGCGCCACTTCCGAAAACCGAGCCTGGAATCCATCCTTTGGCGGCGACCGCTCCCTGGGCCGTTCTTCCACGCGGGGAGGATTCCGTCACCATCCACATCAAGCACCACTCCGGAAGGAACGCGGCGGAGCTGCGCGAAGGCTTCCGTCGGTTTGGCCGGCAGATTCAACCGTTCCCGATCTCATGAAAGGAATTCTTACCATTTGCCTGGCGCTGTTCGGCTTGGCCCTTCGGGGGCAGTATTACGAGGTGGGCTCCTACCTGGGGTTTTCGACCTACCTGGGTGAACTGAGCCAGCAACGCCTGCTGCCCGAAGAGAGCGGGCTGATGCTCGGCGTTTTCGGTCGCTACAACATCACGCCCTGGCTCAGCGCCAAGGCGGGTTTGACCAAAGGCACCCTCTCGGGCAGCGATGCCAATGCCCGCACCGAAGCCGAACGCATACGCAACCTCAGTTTCCGCTCCAACGTCCTGGAGTTCGCCGTCACCGGCGAGTTCAACCTGCTGGAGTACAACATCCGGGCGAACAAGACGGCCGTCCCCTATGCTTTTCTGGGGCTGGCCCTCTTCCACCACAATCCCCAGGCACAGATGCGCGGGCAATGGTACGACCTGCGCGAGATGCACACCGAAAACAGAGGCTATCGCCTCACCCAAGTGGCTATCCCCGTGGGGCTGGGCTTCAAGTTCAACATCAGCTACAAGCTCAACTTCGGACTGGAGTTCGGAGCCCGCCGCACCTTCACCGATTACCTCGACGACGTCTCCACCTATTACCCCGACGTCATCGGCATGCGCGCCGAAAACCCCGTGGCTGCCGCGCTGGCCTACCGCTCGCCCGAGCTTACCGGCGAGTTCGGCGACAACCCCGCCGGGCAGCCCCGCGGCGAACCCCTCAACCGCGACTGGTACTTCTTCTCCGGGCTCACCATCTCCGTCAACCTCACCGACAAGTACGGCCTCGACTTCGACCCCCAGTACGAGGCCTTCAAGAGCCACCTGAAGAAAAAGCGCGACGAAGCCCGGGGCAAGGAAAAAGTTCCCAAGCGCAAGAAAACCCTGCGCTATCAGCGCAAAAAGCGCGGCAAGAAAAAGATGCTCGAAATGCCCGCCAAGAAACGCACCCATTAGGCGGGGCGCTGAGCAGCCTCCGGCAGGAAGGTAGTCGCCCGCTCGACGGCTTCGTCCAGGCGGGTTGCTTCCCGGCGGAGGCGCTCTTCGTTCCAGCCCAGGCAGGCGGCCAGTTCCTCCAGGACGACGCCGCGCGTGGGGGCGATGCTGGGCAGGTGAAAGAAAAGCCGCCCGCTGCGCCGCTCGTAGAAATCCAGGGCGGTGCAAACCCCCTCCCGCTCCACCCCGTAGCGCACTTCCCCCTGAATCAGACCGGTTTCGCCCCTGAGATTCGCCGCTTCGCACCGCCGAAGTATTTCGGCGGCGTCGGGCCCGTACCGATGGACCAGGTAGGTGGCCCAGGAAGTGTCCAGCTCCAGGGATTGGAGGCGGGGGTGGAGGGTTTGGGCGAAAGCCTGCGCGGCGGGGTAATCGGCGAAGGGTTGGGGGTGCAGGGGGATGCGGTGGGTGCGGCAGGGCTCGAAGCGGCGCCGGAAAGCTCGGCGGTAGCGCCGGGCGATGCGGTCCACCACCTTTTTGGCCATGAGGCGGTAGCCGGTGAGCTTGCCCCCGGCGATGGAGAGCAGCCCCGAAGGCGATTCGAAAATTTCGTCGCGGCGGCTCATTTCCGAGGGCTTTTTCCCTTCCTCGAAAATGAGCGGTCGCAAACCCGCCCAGGAAGATTCCACATCCTCGAGGCGCAGGCGCGCATCGGGGAAGATGTGGTTGACCCCCCGCAGGATGTATTCGGCGTCTTCGAGGGTGGCTTCCACGCACTCCAGGCTTCCGTGGTAGGGGGTGTCGGTGGTGCCCAGGTAGGTGACGCGCTCGCGGGGAATGGCGAAGAGCATGCGGCCGTCGGGCACGTCGAAATAGACGGCGTGGCGCAGGGGCAACCGCTGATGGGGCACCGCCAGATGGACGCCCTTGGAATGAAAAAGGTGCTTGCCGCGCAGGCTGTGGTCCAGCTTCCGCAGGCGGTCCACCCAGGGGCCCGCCGCGCTGACGACGTAGCGGCTGCGCAACTCGAAGGCCTGCCCCTGCAGCTCATCCCGCACCTGCACGCCGCACACCCGTCCCCCCTCGTAGCAAAACCCTTCCGCCGACAGGTAATTCAGGCACAGCGCGCCCTGCCGGGCCGCCGTCTTGATGACCTCGATGGTCAGGCGGGCGTCGTCGGTGCGGTATTCGGCGTAGAGACCGGCGCCGCGCAAGCCTTCCGGCCGCAGGTTGGGTTCTTCTTCCAGGGTCCGGGTCCGGTCGAGCATGATGCGGCGGTCTTCGCCCCGCACCCCCGCCAGGTGGTCGTACACCCACAACCCGAACCAGGTAGCCCACCACCCGAAGGTGCCACCCCGAACGATGGGCAGCAGCATTTTCTCGGGCACCACCAGGTGGGGCGCCAGCGCATGCACCACGGCGCGCTCGCGCCCCACCTCCCGCACCAGTGCGAACTCCAGGTTTTTCAAATAGCGCAACCCCCCGTGGATGAGCTTGGTGGACTTGCTGCTGGTACCTGCGGCGAAGTCGCTTTTTTCCACCAGCGCCACGCGCATGCCCCGGCTGGCGGCATCCAGGGCGATGCCCGCCCCCGTGATGCCCCCGCCGATGACGATCAGGTCGAATTCCCGCTCCTGCAGGGCGCGCAAGGCATCGGCCCGCCGGCGGGCATCCAGGCAGAGCAGCGCACTTTTCGAAGCGTCAGCGTGTTTCATGAGGGGCGGGAGCTTTTGTGCTCCAAAGGTAACCAACCCCGCCAGGGTTTCGTACCCTGCCCTCGTTCTCTATCTTGCAGCGAAATTCGCAGTGTCATGCCCGAAAAAGTACGTGTGGACAAATGGCTGTGGAGTGTGCGCATTTTCAAATCGCGCACGCAGGCTACCGACGCCTGCCGCGGCGGAAAAGTGCGCCTCAACGGAGAACCCCTCAAACCCTCCTACCCCCTGGAGGTGGGGCTGGTGCTGGAAGTGCGCAAAAACGGCTTCAACTTCCGCTACAAAGTGCTCAAACTCATCGAAAAACGCGTGGGCGCCCCCCTGGCCCAGCAGTGCTACGAAGACCTCACCCCCCAGGAAGAGCTCGACAAGTTCCGCAACTGGTTCGTCGGCAAAGCCGCCGCCGAAAAACGCGAAAAAGGCGCCGGCCGCCCCACCAAAAAGGAGCGCCGAATCATCGAACGCTTCAAGGATGACTGGCA
>CAZBYX010000206.1:0-3527 GCA_964496055.1 uncultured Saprospiraceae bacterium | reverse complement strand
CAATCCTCAAATCGCCTCGACATGAAAATCAGCAAGACCAACAAGACCGCCCTGCTGTTTGGTGCCACGGGCCTGGTGGGGCGCCATCTGCTCGATTTCCTGCTGCTGCACGGCGCCTACAGCCGGGTGAAAGCCTTCACGCGCCGGCCGCTGGAGCTCGAACATCCCAAGCTCGAAACGCACCTCATCGACTTCGACCGCCCGGAAAGCTATAGCCCCCTGCTCCGGGGGCAAGACCTGTTCATCAGCCTCGGCACCACCATCGCCAAAGCGGGCAGCCAGGAAGCCTTCCGCCGGGTGGATTTCGAGTACCCCCTCCAAATTGCGCAGGCCGCCGCGGCCAACGGTGTCAATCAATTGCTGCTGGTTTCCTCCGTCGGCGCCGACCCCGACTCTCTGTTCTTCTACTCCCGTGTCAAGGGGGAGCTGGAGGAAGCCGTAAAAAAACTCGACTTCTGGGCGGTGCACATTTTCCAGCCCTCCGTGCTTCTGGGGCAGCGCAACGAAAACCGCTGGGGCGAGGAGCTGGCCGGCAAAATCGGCAAAGTGCTCGACCGACTGAGCGGCGGCCTGCTCACCCGCTACCGCCCCATCGAAGCCGACTACGTAGCCAAAGCCATGGTGCATGCCGCCCAGGGGCTGGAGCCCGGCGTCCACGTCTATCCCTCCCACTGGCTCCAGAAAATGGCCGAACGCGAGGAAGCCATCCTGCGGCAGTTGGACAGATAGCCCCCGAGGCGCTTCGCTCCCTTTTGGGGATTGGTTCTTGGCTCCCCCACACCGCCCATTCCCTCCCCCGAACTACTCTGGAGCCCCCAAAAAAAAAACTCCTTTGCCGGGCGGCAAAGGAGCCAACGGGATGAGTGTCATGAAATGCGTGGAATTTCGGCGGTGGGAAGTGGAAAAAAGGGCGCGGGCTGAGCCTTTGCACAACCCGTCGCCTGAAGAAAGACATTAGCCAATAAAAAATCCCACCTAAGTCTTTCCCCTCCCGGGCGGAGGGAGTTTCTTTCATCGGTTTGGGAAACTCATTCGAGAATCATGACGGTGTAGTCTTCCACTTCCCCCACTTCGAGGGTTTGCGGCTCGTCGTAGTGGAAGACGATGCCCCGCAAGACCCGCATGCGCGTGATGAGGGGGAGGCGATGGAGTTTGGGCAGGGCGAGGGTGGTTTGCACCTGTGCCCCGCCGCAGTCCTGGAGGATGGCCTCGCCGTCTTCGAAGCGGCCGTCCTTGTCGAAGTCGATCCAGACTTTCCACTCGAGTACCTGGTCGGCGTCGGTGGGGTTGCCTTCGAGGGTCAGGAGGTTGAGCCCCCCGTTGAACAGCTCGAAGACGACGTTGGTGTGATTGGCGTAGCCTTCGGAGGGTTGAGGCGTTTCGAAGCTCATGCCGTTCCAGGTCACCCGCTCGATGCGGCAGCTCTGGGGGTCGAGGCTTTGCACTTCGCCGTAGTTGAAGCAGTGGCCCGGCGTCCAGTGGGTGAGCCCGGCGAAGCGGGCCGCTTCGGCGTTGACGTAAGTCTTGCCGTCGCTGCCACAGACGGGCTTGTAGAAGAGGCTGTCCTTCTGTGCGAAGTAGGACTTCGGGAGCCAGAGCGTGTCCGGCCGGTCGATGATGACGCCGTCGCGCTGGGGGACGCTCCAGTCCGGGAAGGAGGGGGCGCCTTTGCCGAGCGACAGGGCGTACAGGCTGAGCAGCAGGAGCAGTGTTTTCATAGTGCGCGGGTGCTTGATGGTTCAAACTTCTTGTGTTGCCGGCAGGGCGTTGATGGGAACCACGGGTTGCGTTGCCCCCTGAACGCGCAGCAATTCCGAATGGAGCACTTCGGCGGCCGCTTCCCAGGAGTACCTCTGGCGGATGGTTTGGGCGATGGTCTGGAGCCGTCGGGGGTCGGGCAGGCGCCGCAGGTTCTCGCTCAGCAGGCGGAAGAAGGCGCCTTCGTCTTCGGGGTCGAAGTGATTGCTGCCGAAGAAGTCGAAATCGCCCATAGCCGTGGCGTTGGAGCACAGGGTATTGACCCGTGCTGCGGCGGCTTCCAGGGGCGGGATGCCGAAGCCTTCCGCTTTGGAAGGATACACGAACAGGCGCGCCGCCCGATAGAACTGCAGCAGGTCATCCCCTTCCACGTAGCTGAGCCAGTGAAACTTGCCGGGGAAAGCCTCCTGCAGGCTTTTGATTTGTCGCACCACCGAGGTGGTGTTGAGGGTGTCGTTGCCGATGAACACCAGCTGGATTTGGCGCTCGGCCAGGCGCAGCTCGCGGTAGGCTTTCATCAGCAACTGGTGGTTTTTGCGGGGCTCGATGCGGCTGACGAACAACACGAAGTTCTCGATGCCGTAGCGCCGCCGGATGTATTGCTGGGCTTCCTCTTTGCTGTAGGGTTCGAAATAGACGGCCGGCACGGCGTTGGGCGTCACGGCGATGGTCTCCTTCGGGATGCCGTAGTGGTGCGCGATGCGCATGCGGCTGTATTCGGACACCGTCAGCCGGACGGCGCTCTGCCACAGCCCCCGGGCGCAAAGCCAGTTGCGTTGCAGGATGTACCAGCGCCCGAAATCCGCCGGGAAGTCGTTGAACAGCACGTCGTGCGTGGTGACGATGAAGCGGCAGGCCCGGCTGAAGGGAACCATGTATTGGAAATGGGCGAACTGACAGCCCTCCCGCCGCAAAATCGCCGGAAACTCCCGGAAAAAGAGCTGCAGGCGGGAGCGGCTCCGAACCGGCACGAACTGCCGGGGCTCCAGAAAGGGAAAAGCCCCTTTCATCGCCTGGAAATCGTAGCCGGCAAAGCGCAACTCGTACTCGCTGCCGTAGCGGTGGTGGAAGGCGTTGTAAAGCCCTTTGAGGTAGGTGACCACCCCCTGGCCTTCACCCCCGATGGTGCGGGCATCCACCAGGATTTTTTGCTTTGGCTTGTTCATGGTGCTTGGCTGTTCTCGCGTGTGTTTGTCGTGTGGGTTTTCCTGCAGGGGGTGGAAGGAAAAAAGCGGGGGGTAAGGCGTGTTTGTTCATGAGTTTTTGACAGGCAAGTGTTTTTATTTAGCCCACCCAAGGGTGAGAACTGGATTGCGAGCCCTTACGGGGGCTCGGGAACGTGATTTGCCGAAACGAGGATTGATGCGGGACAACGGAAAGGTTCCTGAACAGGTAAGGCATCAGGACCCAGAGAAACCCGGGAAGAAAAGATTTGAGCCCTTCGGGAAGGGGCAGGCGATTAAAAGCAATGCGTGGGTGCATGCGGTTTTTGTTTTTGCGGGCGAATCCATTCGAAGCTCGTGGAGCAGCCGGCTTGGCGCGGGATACCGGGGTCGGGAATTTCCGGGGAAGCCAAGGAGCGATTTGCTGCATTTTTTGTCGGAGGGATGTTTCCTCCTGATGACCCTACAAAGATTAGAGGATTTGCCGCTCCCTGACGGAGGTTTTCGGAGTTCGCCCCATTTCACCCGTTTTTCGGATTCAGGGGAGGGGCGAGGCGGTCCGGGGTGGGGAGGCCGCCCTGGTCGGCGCCGAGTGGCTCGCCGCGC
>CAZBYX010000205.1:0-7096 GCA_964496055.1 uncultured Saprospiraceae bacterium | reverse complement strand
GGAAGGCTGAGGCGCGCTTCAGTGCAGCACCTTCAGCAGGCGCAGTTGCTTGACGAAGCCGTTGGGGTTGAACACGATTTCCTCGAACGGCTCGAGTGTGGACTGACGAGGGACGCTGACCTGGAGTTGCCGCACGCTCACCAACTTTTTGTTCAGTTCTTCACTCAGCTCGATGATGGCCTGCAGCCACGTTTCGCTGTAGGGTTGTTCCCCGGTGATGACGGCTACGAAGGCACAGGATTCGATGTCCTTGCGAAGTTGTTCCTTGATACTTTCGACGTCATCGGCGTTGGGATCTTCCACCTGAGGCAGAATGGTTGCCCCTTCCAGCAAGCCCTTGCGTTCCCATTTTCGCATGTTCCGGATGCGGTGCTCGTCAGCTTCCGTACAGGTGACGAAAATGATCTGATTCATGCCGCGTCAGGTTTGACCCTGCCCCGAAGATGACTTCCGGCGGACCATCTTACGGGACAGCCGCTGTGGTTTTTCAATTTGGGTGGTGAAAAATAGAAAAGCAGGAAAGATTGAACAAATTTCGGAAATCAATTTCTATTCGCCCCTCCCCAGGATTTTCGGGAAGAGGCTTTTGGTTTTGCCTCGAAGGCCGCATCTTAACGCCTTCCCGAGCCCCGAAACCCCCATCCGTCGAACCCTCAAAACGCAACGCATGAAAACCATCAAGGGACCCGCCATTTTCCTGGCTCAGTTCATGGGCGACGAGCCGCCCTTCGATTCTCTGGAGAACATCTGCCGCTGGGCGGCCGAGATAGGCTACCTCGGCGTGCAGATACCTACCTGGGAAAGCCGCCTCATCGACTTGAAAACCGCTGCCGAAAGCAAGGACTACTGCGACGAGCTCAAAGGCCGCATCGGGGAGTTCGGCCTGCAGATCACGGAGCTGTCCACCCACCTGCAAGGGCAGCTCGTGGCCGTCCATCCCGCCTACGATGACCTGTTCGACGCCTTCGCCCCGCCCCAGCTGCGCAAAAACCCCAAAGCCCGCACCGAATGGGCGCAGCAGCAGGTCATCCAGGCTGTGCGCGCCAGCCGCAACCTCGGCATCGACGTCCACGTCACCTTTTCGGGGGCCCTCATCTGGCACACGGTCTATCCCTGGCCCCAGCGCCCCGCCGGCCTGGTCGAGACCGCCTTCCGCGAGCTGGCCGCCCGCTGGAAGCCCATCCTCGACGCCGCCGAAGACCAGGGCGTGGACCTCTGCTACGAAATCCACCCCGGCGAAGACCTCCACGACGGCGTCACTTTCGAGCGCTTCCGCGAAGCCACCGGCCGACACCCCCGCGTCAACATCCTCTACGACCCCAGCCACTTCGTCCTCCAACAACTCGACTACCTGGAATTCATCGACTTCTACCACCCCTTCATCAAGATGTTCCACGTCAAGGACGCCGAGTTCAACCCCACGGGCCGTTCCGGCGTCTATGGCGGCTACCAGGACTGGGTCAACCGCCCGGGCCGCTTCCGCTCCCTCGGCGACGGCCAGGTGGACTTCAAGGGCATCTTCAGCAAACTCACCCAATACGGCTTCGACGGCTGGGCCGTCCTCGAATGGGAATGCTGCCTCAAGTCCCCCGAGCAGGGCGCCCGCGAAGGAGCCGACTTCATCCGCCGCCACATCATCGAAGTCACGCAAAAAGCCTTCGACGACTTCGCCGGCACCGCCCCCGATGAAAACCTCAACCGGCGTATCATCGGGGTGGAATGAGTAAAATCGCCCAATCGATGTGGGGGTTGGAGGTTTGGGGGAGGGGAAACAGGGAAATAAGTAGAAATAAGTAGAAATAGGTGGAGACAGGGAAATAAGTGTCGGCGTGACTGGGAGTCACGCCGACACGGTGGGGCGAAAAGAAAAAGCCCCTCGATCGGTGGATCGAGGGGCTCGGGTTGGTGGAGCTAAGGGGATTCGAACCCCTGACCTCTTGCATGCCATGCAAGCGCTCTAGCCAGCTGAGCTATAGCCCCGGGTGGGAAAGAAAAGTGCCTTTCTTCAAAGGCGGGGCGAAATTACAACATTCCCGAAAAAGAAAAAACCCGTCCAAAAAATTTTGGGGGGCTATGGAGGAGGCGAGCGCAGGGATATCTTTGACGCCCAAACCGAGCTCCGGAACCTCCTCCTATGTTTTTCGTGCTGTCCAAGTTGCTGTATTTCCTCATCCAGCCCATCAACTGGTTGTTCTTCCTGCTGGGCTGGGCGGTCATCACGCGGCGGGGGCGTCGGCGGCGGCGCCTGTTGCTGAGCGCGCTGGGCCTGTTTTACCTGCTGTCCAACTCGTTTTTGTTCAATTTGGTCGTTCGGTGGTGGGAGCCGGAGACCCTGACCGCCGATGCCATCCACACCCCCTACGACGTGGGCATCTTGCTCGGGGGCTATTCCAATTTCGAGGCGGTGCCGCGGGCGGACCGCCACAACTTCAGCGTGCATGCCAACCGCTTCCTGAACGCCTACGAGCTGTACCGCACCGGAAAGGTGAAGAAGCTCCTGCTGACGGGCGGCTCCGGGCGCTTGTTCAACCGAACGAACAACGAAGCCCTGAGCATGAAGGCATTCCTGACCCGCATCGGCGTGCCGGAAGAAGACCTGCTCATCGAGCCCGACGCGCGCAACACCTACGAAAACGCGCTTTTCAGCCAGCGCCTGCTGGCGCGGGAAATGCCCGGTGCCCGCTGTCTGTTGCTCACCTCCGCCTGGCACATGCCCCGCGCCTACGGCTGCTTCCGAAAGGTCGGGCTCGAATGCACCCCCTTCGCCATCGACTACATGAGCGAGGAAATCCGATGGACGCCCGGCAAGCTCCTCCTGCCCGACCGCCTGGGCCTGTTCCGCTGGGAGTTGCTCATCAAGGAGTGGGTGGGCTGCGTGGCTTATCGCCTGCGGGGGTATTTGTAGGCCGCCTCCAACCCCGGGACTGGTACCAAAATTGCAAGCCCTGAGGGGAGCCCCCCCTCAAACCGCTTGCCCATGTTTTTCGTCCTGTCCAAGGCCCTGTATTTCCTCATCCAACCCATCAACTGGCTGGTCGGGCTGTTGCTCTATGCTTTGTTCACGCGCAAAGCCCGGCGCCGCAAAAACGCCCTGCTCATCGCCACCATCATGACCCTGCTGGTGACCAACCGCCTGCTTTTCAACGCCATGGTCAACTGGTGGGAGGTGGAAACCATCTCCTTCGAGGACATCCAGGAGCCCTACGACATCGGCATCCTCGTGGGCGGGTACTCCAACCCCAACGTCAAGATGAACGACAACGGGCACGGGTTCTGGGAGCGCGCCGACCGCCTGTTGCAAACCCTCGAACTCTACCAGGCCGGCAAAATCCGCAAGATTCTTCTGACAGGGGGCTCCAAGAAGCTGCGCCAGAACAGCCCCAGCGAAGCCCTCGTCACACGCGATTTCCTGCTCGGCCTGGGCGTCCCCGACAGCTGCATCATCGTGGAGCCCTCCTCGCGCAATACCCACGAGAACGCCCAGTTCACCAGCCGCATCCTCGCCGAACAGTACCCCAATGCCCGCTGCCTGCTCATCACCTCCGCCTGGCACATGCCCCGTGCCATGGGCTGCTTCGAAAAGGAAGGGGTGCGCTTCACCCCCTTCAGCGTGGACCACATCGGCGAGCCCGTCCAATGCTCCCCGGCCACCCTCCTGCCCGACAAGCTGGGCTTCTATCGCTGGGAGTTCCTCATCAAGGAGTGGATCGGTTACGTGGCTTACTGGGCTTCGGGCTACCTGTGAGGCTTTCCCGCCGATTGGCTACCTTTCGCCAAAACCCGGCCCATGGACTTGCCCGCCCTCCTGCTGCTTTCCTTGCTTCCCGCCATCGCCCTGGCTCAGGCCGGCGCGACCGCTGCGTCTTTCCCCACCTACGAAGGGAATGACCTGGGGATGACGTACAGCCCCGAACGAACCCGCTTCCGCATCTGGGCCCCCACCGCCGAGCGCGCCTTCCTTCACCTCTACGAATCGGGACTGAGCGGCAAAGCCCTTCAAACCCACGAACTCCAACCCGACACCCAGGGCACCTTTCTGCTCACCCTCGAAGGCGACCTCGAAGGGCGCTACTACACCTTCCAGGTGGAGGTTGGGGGGAGGCGTTTGCCGGAAACTCCCGACCCCTGGGCCGTCGCCGCCGGCGCCAACGGCCGGCGCGCCATGGTGGTGGATTTGCGCAAAACCGACCCCCCCGGCTGGGAAAACGACCGCGGCCCCACCCTCCCCCACCCCACCGACGCCGTCATCTACGAGCTCCACCTGCGCGACCTGTCCACCCACCCCTCCGCCGGCATCCGGCATCGCGGCAAGTACCTGGGGCTGACCGAAAGGGGCACCCGAAGCCCCGAAGGCCTGCCCACCGGTCTGGACCACATCCGGCAGCTCGGGGTCACCCACATCCATCTGCTGCCCGTGTTCGATTTCGCCTCCATCGACGAAACCAAACTCGACGCCGAGACCTTCAACTGGGGCTACGACCCCCACCTGTTCAACGTGCCCGAAGGAAGCTACAGCACCGACCCCTTCGACGGGCGCGTGCGCATCCGCGAGTTCAAGCAGATGGTCAAAGCCCTGCACGACCACGGCATCGGCGTCATCATGGACGTGGTGTACAACCACGTGCACGCCATCGACGAATCGCCCTTCCAGCGCCTGGTGCCCGGCTATTTCTTCCGCCAAAACCCCGACGGCTCCTGGTCCGATGCCTCCGCCTGTGGCAGCGAAACCGCCTCCGAACGCCCCATGATGCGCCGCTTCATCGTCGAGTCCGTCTCCTATTGGGCACGCGAGTACCACATCGACGGCTTCCGCTTCGACCTCATGGGCATCCACGACCTGGAAACCATGCGCGCCGTGCGCCAGGCCCTGGATGAAATCCGACCCGGCATCTTGCTCTACGGCGAAGGCTGGACCGCCGGCCCCAGCCCCCTGCCCGACTCCCAGCGCGCCCTGAAAGCCAACATGGCACAGCTGCCCGGCATCGCCGCCTTCTGCGACGAGCTGCGCGATGCCGTCAAGGGGCACGTCTTCACCCCCGACGACGCCGGCTTCGCCAGCGGGAAACCCGGCCAGGAGGAAAGCGTCAAATTCGGCATCGCCGGGGCGGCTCCCCACCCTGAGGTGGACTATTCGAAGGTCAATTACTCGAAAGAACCCTGGGCCGCCGATCCCTCCCAGTGCGTCAATTACGTGGCCAGCCACGACAACCACACCCTCTGGGACCGCCTGCTCAACGCCCGCCCCGATGCCCCGGAAGCCGAGCGCATCCGCATGCACCTGCTGGCCAACACCATCGTCTTCACGGCGCAGGGCATCCCCTTCCTGCATGCCGGCGCCGAGCTGCTGCGCAGCAAGCAGGGGGTGGAGAACTCCTTCGAATCTCCCGACAGCATCAACCAGCTCGACTGGTCGCGCAAGGCCCGCTACCCCGAAGTGTTCGAATACTACCGGCAACTCATCCGCCTGCGCAAGGAGCACCCCGCTTTCCGACTCCACGACGCCGACCAACTGCGCCGCCACCTGCACTTCCTCCCCCTGGACGAGCCCAACCTCCTGGGCTTCCGCCTGGAAGACCACCCCAACGGCGAGGGCTGGAAATCCCTCACCGTCGTCTTCAACGGCTCGGGGGCGGCGAAATCCCTGGAAATCCCCGAAGGGCGCTACCGGGTCCTCTGTCGGGACGGCCGCCTCGACGCAGAGGGGCTGGGCTTCTTTGCCGGGGGCAGGGCCACCCTCCCGCCCTACAGCGCCCTCATTCTGGGGGAGGAAAATTGAGCCGCTGTCCTGTCGGGAAAGACATTTTCCTTAATTTTGCACCCGCTTCGAGCAAAACCTTTCGGCCCCGTAGTACAATGGATAGTACGTAGGTCTCCGGAACCTAAGATCCAGGTTCGATTCCTGGCGGGGCTACCAAACCCTTCCTGCTCGCCGCCCGCCCTTTTTCGGTTCAAGGTTTCCTTTCCGCCATGGTCCGTCGCGAAATCGAAAAAGCCTGCACCCTTCCAGCCGAATTCTACCGCTGCCCGGACACCTTCCAACGCCTGAAGGAGAGCCTCTTCGCCCGCAGCTGGCACTACGTCACCGAAGCGGAAAACCTGCGCGAGCCGGGCAGTGTCTTCCCTTTCACTTTGCTGGAGGGCGTGCTCGACGAGCCGCTGGTCCTCACCCGCGACCGCGAAGGGCAACTCCATTGCCTGTCCAACGTCTGCACGCACCGCGGGAAAATCATCGTCGAGCAGGCGGGGCGGGCGCGGCAGCTCACCTGCGGCTACCACGGGCGCTGCTTCCACCTCGACGGGCGCTTCAAAAGCATGCCCTGCTTCAATGGGGTGGAAAACTTCCCCACAGAAAACGATGACCTGACCCGCGTGGAAGTGCGCGAATGGAACGGACTCCTCTTCGTCGCCCTCGACCCCGAAATCCCCTTCGAAACCTGGATGCGCCCCGTGGACGAGCGCCTCGCCGGCCTCCCCCTCCACACCCTGCGCCCCCTGCCCGAACACCACCGCGACTACCCTGTGCGGGCTCACTGGGCGCTCTACTGCGACAACTACCTCGAAGGCTTTCACATCCCCTTCGTCCATCCGGCGCTCAACAAGGCACTCGACTTCCCGAGCTACGACTACGAGCTCTTCGACTGGGGCAACCTGCAGCTCGGCATCGCCGCCGAAGGCGAACCCTGCTTCGAGCTGCCCCCCGGCTCGCCCGATGCCGGCAAGCAGGTCTTCGCCTATTACTTCTGGCTCTTCCCCAACCTCATGCTCAACTTCTACCCCTGGGGGCTCAGCCTCAACTACGTGCAACCCCTCGCCCCCGACGCCACTTGCGTCCGCTTTCGGTCTTTCGGCTTCGAGGGCGTCGCCCTCTCACCCGAAACCTCCAACCTCCACCAAACCGAGCTGGAAGACGAAGCCGTCGTGGAGAGTGTCCAGAAAGGCATCCGCTCGCGCTTCTATCGTTCGGGGCGCTTCTCCCCTTCCCAGGAAAAGGGCGTGCACCAATTCCACTACCTGCTCAGTGAAAGGCTTTGAGGATTTTCCACACCGCGAGGATTGGGGGTGGTCGTTGAGCTTTGTTCGTTGTTCGTTGTTCGTT
>CAZBYX010000204.1:0-7142 GCA_964496055.1 uncultured Saprospiraceae bacterium | reverse complement strand
TCACGGTCTCAGGGTCTCACGGTCTCAGGGTCTCAGGGTTTCAGGGGTGCATCGAAACAAATGGAAATACATGGAGACAAGTTGAAATAAATTGTCCCCCCGCGCCCCCTACTCCTTTCCTGTCAAATCGTAAAACTGTAAAACCGTAAAACTGTGGTGAGGGCGTGGGAGAGGGGGGTGAGGGTGGGAAAACTGGCTTGACCGTATGGTTCACTCTGTGGGATTTTCTGTTTCTTCTGTGGTTCAATCAAACCCCAAAACCCACACCCCCACCCAACGAACAACCACCCCGTCACGCGTCACGTCCGTCACGATTTGACAATTTGACGATTTGACGATTTTACAACAGAAGCCTGCCCATCCTGAAAACCCCGATATTGGCCCGCCATGCGATGGCTCACCCCATTCATCAACCTTCTTTTGTACAGCAACTTCTGGATCGGGGCCTGCGCCGCCGCCATGGCGCTCCAGTCCCACTGGTTGTTGGGGGGGCGTTATGAGTGGACGGCGCTTTCGGGCTTCATCTTTTGCGCCACGCTGTTTTTGTATGCGCTGCACCGACTGGCGGGTCTGAAGAAGCTGTTGCCATTCACTTCGGAGGGGCGATTCCAGGTCATTTTCCGCTTCCGAAGCCACATCGTGTTGTATGCGGTGGCGGCGGCTGGAGGGGCTTTGTGGTTTTTCCTGCAGTTGCCTCGCTCCTTGCAATGGGGCTTGCTGGTGCCTGCGGGAATCAGCCTAGGTTACGTACTGCCCATTCTGGGCAAGAAGCGCCGCTTGCGGGATGTCCACTACCTCAAAATCTTCCTCATCGCTGCGGTGTGGAGCTGGGTGACGGTTCTGCTGCCCGCCCTGGAACTCCGGGCCATGCACGAAGCGGGCACCTATGTCATGGCGCTGGAGCGCGCGCTGTTCATCTTCGCCATCACCCTGCCCTTCGACATCCGCGACCTGCAAATCGACGCTTTCCAGCGGGTGAAAACCCTGCCCGGCCAGCTGGGCATTCCCGCTGCCAAGCGGCTGGCCGCCGGAGCCCTGGCCGCCATGACCGCCTGCGTCCTCGCCAACTTTTTCCTGGGAACTTATGAATGGAAGGACCTCCTCGCGCTGAGCCTTTCCGCGCTCCTCACGCTGGCGCTCATTCTACCTTCCGACCGCATCTCCCACGATTACTACTTCACCGGCGTGCTGGACGGAACCATGCTGCTGCAATTCGCCCTGGTGGCGCTGGCCCAAACCCTCTGACCCGCCCCTCAACACCCCACCCCCTGCAGGGAGCGGACGATGTGCCCGATGATGACTTCTCCGTGATGGCGGGTGTTCTCGATGAACAATTTGCTGGTGTTCAAGCCTCCCTGGACCACCCCGGCCAGGTACACCCCCGGCAGATTGCTCTCGAACGATTCGGGGTCCATGACCGGAGTGCGATGCTCGTCGTCCCGAATGGCGATGCCGAGCTTTTCGAGGAAGGGATAGTTGGGTTGGTAGCCCGTCATGGCGAGGACGAAGTCGTTTTCCAGGGTGAGTGGGCCTTCGGGGGTGAGCAGGTCCACCTCTTTTTCGCGGATTTCACGCACCACGGTGTTGAAGTGGGCTTTGATGGAGCCCTCTTTGATGCGGTTCTCGATGTTGGGGCGTATCCAATACTTGACCTTTTCGTAGATGGTGCTTTCGCGGATAGCCATGGTCACCTCGGCGCCCTTGTACCAGGTTTCCAGGGCGACGTCGCAGGCCGAGTTGGCGGCTCCCACGACGAGCACTTTCTGGCCGATGTAGGGGTGGGCGTCGTCGTAGTAGTGTTTCACCTTGGGCAGGTCCTCGCCGGGAACGTTCATCAGGCGGGGGGTGTCGTAGTAGCCGGTGGCGACGATGACGGTACGGGTGCGATACCGGGCCTTTCGGGTGCGCAGCAGGTAGCCTGCATCGGGGGTGGCTTCCAGCCCCGTCACTTCTTCGTAGAGGTGGATTTTCAGCTTCCAGAATTCGGCGATGCGGCGGTAGTATTCGAGGGCTTCGCGGCGGGTGGGTTTGTCGCCGTGGGAAATGAAGGGCGTGTTTCCGATTTCGAGGTTTTGGGAGGTGCTGAAAAAGGTCATGTTGGTGGGGAAGTGGTAGATGGAGTTGGCCAACACGCCTTTTTCCACCACCAGGTAATCCAGGCCGCGCCGCTGCGCCTCGATGGCACACACCAGGCCGGTGGGGCCCGCACCGATGATGATGAGGTCGTAGGTTTTCATGCAAACACTTTTGCCAGGCAAACCGGGTCAGGGCGAGTGGGGCGCAAAGATAACGCCCCTCGAAAGGAATGGGGAAAAAGGGCAGCCCGGAGGAGGTTTCACCGCCCGGCGAAGCTCCGAAAAGCCCGCGGGTTCAATCCAGAGGCGGGAAACGCTGCGGGTCGGCTTCGTGCATCACCCGGTACACCACCTCGAAGACGTCTTCGGGGTTGGGTTTGCTGAAGTAGTCCCCGTCGGAGCCGTAGGGGGGGCGATGGTCGGGGGCGGTTAGGGTGACGGGTTCGCTGTCGAGGTAGCGGTAGCCGCCCTGCTTTTCCAGGACCTCGCGCATCATGTAGGCGGTGGTGCCGCCGGGGTAGTCTTCGTCCATAAAGACGATGCGGTTGGTTTTTTTCAGGGATTCGAGGATGCGCTGCTCGAGGTCGAAGGGCAGGAGGGTTTGCACGTCGATGAGCTCCACGGAGATGCCGACCCGCTTCAGCAATTCGACGCCTTCGAGGGCCACGCGCACGCAGGAGCCATAGGTGACGAGAGTCAGGTCGGTACCTTCGACGAGCACCTCGGGCATGCCGAGGGGCACGGTGTACTCGCCGATGTTGTCGGGCAGGCGTTCCTTGAGGCGGTAGCCGTTGAGGCATTCGATGACGAGGCCGGGGTCATCGCTTTGGAGCAGGGTGTTGTACATGCCGGCGGCCTGAACCATGTTTCGGGGCACGCACAGATACATGCCCCGCAAGCTGTTGACGAGCATGCCGATGGGCGAGCCCGAATGCCAGATGCCTTCGAGGCGATGGCCGCGGGTGCGGATGATGGCGGGCGCCATCTGGAGGTTGTCGCTGCGCCAGCGCAGGGTGGCCAGGTCGTCGGTCAGGGGTTCCAGCCCATAGATGAGGTAGTCGAGGTATTGCACCTCGGCGATGGGGCGCAACCCCCGCATGGCCATGCCGATGGCCTGCCCAATGATGGACCACTCGCGGATGCCGGTATCGAATACCCGCTCCTCCCCGTATTTGGCCTGCATGCCGGCAAAGCCCTGGTTGACGTCCCCGATTTTGCCCACGTCCTCACCGAAGGCAAAGAGGGTGGGGTTCTTTTCGAGGGCCCGGTCGAAGAAGGCGTTGAGCACCTCGTAGCCGTTTTTCAGGGGCGAGCTTTCGGAATAGACCGGCGGAACGACCGGCACCCGCAGGGCGGATTTCGGGGAGTCGCTGTACAGGTGGGTGTGGTAGTCGCGGTGGGCTTTGGCCTTGCCTTCTTCGAGGAAAGCACGCAGCTCCTCCCGGGCGGGGTGGTTTTCTTTCAGCACCTCGAACCAGGCCCGCCGCCCGATTTGGTACACCTCGCTGTAAACGGGATGGAAAAGCCCCTTGAGTTCGTTGCGCAGTTGGCTCATGCGTTCGGCCTTGCCATCCAGGGCGCCCAACTGCTCCAGGATGCCATCCAGCCGGGCGATGGCCTGGTGAACGGGGGCCGTGTAGGCTTTCCAGGCGCGGTTTTTGGCCTCGCGGACGGTCTGGCGGGCTTTGGCTTCCAGCTCGTCGAGTTGGGCGGCGCTGGCAATGCCGGCGTCGATCATCCACTGCCGCATGATGCGGATGCCGTCCATCTTTTGTTCCCACTCGAGGCGCTCCTTGGACTTGTAGCGCTCGTGGGAGCCGGAGGTGGAGTGCCCCTGGGGCTGGGTGCAATCCTCCACGTGGATGAGGCAGGGTATGTGGGTGTTGCGCACTTTGGCCACGGCCGTCTCGTACACCTGGCAGAGGGTGGGGTAATCCCAGGCTTTCACGCGGTAGATCTCGATGCCGCGGCCTTCGTCGTCGAGGCGGAAGCCCTCCAGCGCCTCGGAGATGCTCTCCTTGACGGTTTGGTATTTTTTGGGCACCGAAATGCCGTAGCCGTCGTCCCAGACGGAGACGGCCAGCGGGACGCGCATGACGGCAGCGGCGTTCATGGTTTCCCAGAAGATACCCTCGGAGGTGCTGGCATCGCCGATGGTGCAGAAGACGACCTCTTGCCCGTTGTTGGAGAAGGGGGTTCCGCTACGCAGCTCGGGCAGTTCCCGGTATTTTTTGGAAGCCAGGGCCAGGCCCAGCGCGCGCGCCATTTGGGCGCCGGTGCTGGAGATGTCGGAGCTGATGTTGTATCGTTCGAGGTGATCGAGCCAGTTGCCCTGCCCGTCGTGGGTGGCACTGGCGAAGTGGTTGTTCATCTGGCGGCCGCCCGACCAGGGGTCGCCTTCGGGGTCGGCGTAGAGCTGGGCGAAGTATTGCTCGAGGGTGGCCAGCCCCAGGGCGAAGAGGAGGGTCTGGTCGCGGTAGTAGCCGGCCCGCCAGTCGCCTTTTTTCCAGGCCCGCGCCATGGCGACCTGGGGCACTTCCTTCCCGTCGCCTGTGATGCCGAATTTGGCTTTGCCGGTCAAGACTTCCTTGCGGGCCAGGATGCTGGCTTCCCGGCTGATGCAGCAAATCCAGTAATCTTTGAGCACCTCCTGAATGTAGCTTTCCTCGTGAGTGGATTTCTGCTCCAGGGTATCGGAAAGAACGGGTTGCTCCAACATAAGCGGTCGATCTGGTTGTGAATGGATCTGGTCAGGGCTTGCGGTCCTGGCTCCGGAGGGGGTGGCTGCCAGAGGGCGGGATGCCTGGCGGGAAGGGATGGAAGCCCAACCCAAACATCGTGCCCTCCAACCTCGGTGCGGCGGTTTTGTGGGGCTTTCTTCATCGCCGAGCGGCGATTGCTCGATTCAAGGATTCCGGAGCGGGAACCTGGATATTGTTCTCAGGCAGGAGATGGGCGAAAATGTGCATCGAATTGCACCCACCACACAAATATTTCAAACAAAAAAGAATGCCGTTTGAAATTTTATTTCGAGGTCACTTTTGACCACCTGGGCAAAAATATAGAAAATTCTGCGAACAATCCTATTCCCAAAAGGCATTATCCTTGAAGGATAGCCCGGCCGACACCGCTTTTCAGCCGCGCTGCGCCACCTTCGGCGATTAACAACTCGTTAACGCCAAAGCTGAACGAGCCCCCCCTATCACACTCGTTTATTTCCTACATTTGTAAACCCATCGTGAAAAATCAAAAAAAATCATGACAATGAAACGTTTACCCGCCGTTGTGGTGGCTTTCTTGCTCCTGTGCAACATGGGATTTGCCCAACAGAACCAGAGCGAAAAAGCCACCCCGAAGCAGGACGAGACCGTCACCGGACCGGTCATGACTTTTGAAAACACCGAAATCGACTACGGTGAAATCGAGCAGAACTCCGATCCCTACCGCTACTTCCGCTTCACCAACACGGGAACGGAGCCGCTGATCATCAAGAACGCCAAAGGCAGCTGCGGCTGCACGGTGCCCACCTGGCCCAAGGAGCCCATCCTGCCCGGCGAGGCCGGTGAAATCAAAGTGCGCTACGACACCAAGCGCATCGGGCCGTTCACCAAAACGGTCACCATCTACACCAACGAAGCCGTGGAGCGCCACGTGCTCAAAATCAAAGGGAAAGTGAATCCCAAGCCCCCGGAACCGGAAGGCGTGCCCGCCAGCAAGTCGGGCTTCGGAAACGATTGATTCCCTCCCTCCTTTGTAGAAAAAAGCCCTGGAACCGCTCCTTGTGTTCCAGGGTTTTTTGGTTTCGGGTCCCGCCCGTGTTTTTCCTTGCTCAGCCCCGGATGGCTTTGATACCGGGCAATTCCTTTCCTTCGAGGAATTCGAGCATGGCCCCGCCCCCCGTGGACACGAAGCTCACCTTGTCGGCCAGGTTCAACTGATTGATGGCGGAAACCGAATCCCCGCCCCCGATGAGGGAAAAGGCGCCCTGCTGGGTGGCTTCGGCCACGGCCACCGCGACGGCCCGGGTGCCATCTGCGAACTTTTCCATTTCGAAAACGCCCATGGGCCCGTTCCAGAGCAGGGTTTTGGAGCGGTGGATGGTTTGGGCGAAGGCGGTGCGGGCTTCGGGTCCGATGTCGAGCCCCATCCAGCCGTCGGGGATGGCGTTGCTGGGGGCGATATTGGTTTGGGCATCGTTGGAGAAGGCGTCGGCAATGACGGAGTCGACGGGCAGCAGCAGGTTCACCCCCTGGCTTTCGGCCTTGCGGAGGATGGCGCGTGCCAGCTCGAGTTTGTCTTCCTCCACCAGGGAATTGCCCGTGCGGCCGCCCTGGGCGCGCATGAAGGTGTAGGCCATGCCCCCGCCGATGAGCAGGTTGTCGGCCTGGTCGAGCAGGCGCTCCAATAGGAGGATTTTGTCAGAGACCTTCGCTCCCCCCACGATGGCGGTCAGGGGGCGTTGGGGGGCTTGCAAGACCCGCTCGGCGTTTTCGATTTCCCGCTGCATCAGGAAACCGAAGGCTTTGGCTTCCCTGGGGAAGAACTGCGCCACGACCGCCGTGGAGGCATGGGCTCGGTGGGCGGTGCCGAAGGCGTCGTTGACGTACACGTCGGCCAGGGCGGCCCACTGGCGGGCCAGCTCCTCGTCGCCTTTGGTTTCGCCGGGGTGGAAGCGGGTGTTCTCGAGCAAGAGAACCTGCCCCGGCTGCAGGGCAGCGGCCATTTGAGCGGCCTGTTCGCCTACGGGCTCGGGGCAAAACAGCACTTCCCGCCCCAGCAGCTCGCTCAGATGCGGCACCAGATGGCGCAGGGTGAAGCGCTCCACATCCAGGCTGCCGTCGGGCAGCTTTTTCTTCTGGGGGCGCCCCAGGTGGGAAAGCAGGATGACGGCGGCGCCGTTATCAAGCAGGTGTTGAATGGTGGGCAAGGCCTTGCGGATGCGCGTGTCGTCGAGGATGCGGTGTTCGGCATCCAGCGGCACGTTGAAATCCACCCGGAGGAGGACTTTCTTGTTCTGCACGTCGAGGTTTTGCATGTCGGGAGCGAAGTTCGTTGATCGTGGTTCGT
>CAZBYX010000203.1:0-7198 GCA_964496055.1 uncultured Saprospiraceae bacterium | reverse complement strand
GTGTCGGCGTGACTCGCAGTCACGCCGACACTGTGGGGGGATGGCAGTTGATCGTTGTTCGTTGATCGTTGTTCGTTGTTCGTTGGGTGGGGGGGGGATTGTCAGAATCAGGATGGCCGGGATGGGCCCCTACGGGCAGGCAAGATTTTCGGGATGATTGGAGAGTCTATAGTGGTTAGTTTAGAGTTGAGTGGGGGCGTGGGTTTGGGGGACTGTTTTCTCCGTGTGCACTCTGTTTACCCTGTGGTTCAGTCTAACCCAAACCTCAAAATCCCACACCCTCCCTTCGATTTTACGGTTTTACAGTTTTACGATTTTACAGAAAAGGGTTCGGGTTTGGGGGCAATTTATTTCGAGGTGTCTCCAGGTATTTCCACCTGCATCTCCCTATGTTTCACACGATTCGGGGGAATTCCTCCTCAGAGGCTTTGTCGTCGAGGAAGCGCTGGAGGGCGAGGTCTTTGTTCCGCTCCATCGATTGGAGGGTTTGGAGGGCATGTTCGAGGAAGGTTTGGTCGGCCAGGCGCTGCAGGTCGGCGAGGGTTTTCAAATCCTCCGATTCGCGGAAGCGGAAGTTGATTTGGACCAGCCCCTTCTCGATTTGCAGGCTGAGGCGGTGGTTGTGCTGGAAGGCGGTGATTTTCAGCAGGGGATGAGGCAGGGTGCCGAGGATGCGCATGCGCTTGAATTTTGAGCTCTATTAGAAAACGCCGGCCGGGGGAGGGCTTTCGTCGGGGGGGAGGGCTTGCCTCCACCCTCCAACCCCGGGGGCGTAGGTATCAGTCGGGTGGGGTGCGTTCGAGGGGTTTGTGGTTTTGGGCGATGCTGCGGGTGAGGATTTGGTAGAGGGCTTTCCATTCGGGGTGGTCTTCGAGCAGGGCCAGGTGGCGGTTGATGGTGCGCAGGTCGTTGCGGACGGCTGGGCCGGTTTGGGCTTCGTGGGGGCTGATGGTGGTGAGGCGTTCGACCGTTTCGCGCATCAGGGGGAAGAGGAGGTGGAAGGGCAGGCGTTCGGCTTCGAGCACTTCCCAGGCGATGCGGAACAGGTGGTTGGCGAAGTTGTTGACGAAAACGGCTGCCAGATGCAGCCGCAGCCGTTGCTCGTCGTTGAGGCGGAACACCTTGGGGCCCAGCGTCTTGGCAAACTGCCCCAGCCATTCCACGGCCGGGGGCGCCGAGGCGTCGAAACACAGGGGAATTTCCTCGAAGTCGGCCTTTCGGCCGGGGGTGAAGCTCTGCAGGGGGTAGAGCACTCCGAAATGGGTAAAGTGCACCTTGAGCACGGAAGCGGGGGTGGCTCCCGAACAGTGAACCACCAACCCCCGAAAGGCTTTGCATCGGGCGGCGACTTCGGGCAGGGCGTCGTCGCTGACGGCCAGGATGAGCAAATCGGCTTCGGGGAGGGAATTCAGGGAGGGCAGCGCCGGCACCTCCCAGCTGCGAGCCAGCCGCTGCAGCGTTTCGGCGTTCCGCCCGTAGAGGCCGGCCAGTTCGTGACCGCATGCCAGCAGGCGGGGGCCGAGCTGACTGCCCAGGCGACCGGTGCCCACCAGCACCACTTTGGCCTTCATCCAGCTGTCGCGGTCCCTCATGGCCGACGGGTTGGTTTTCGCTCAGGCTTCCTGTTGCACCTCGGTCGGAAGCTCCGGGCTCGGCGAGCCGGCAGCCCGGCTTTCAGCCCTGCCATCGGCGGAAATGGCATCCGGCTGCCGGAGGCGCCGGTGCAGGAAGCTGACCAGCAAGCCGAGCATCATCAGGCAGGTTCCCAACCAGAACAGGTTGATGCCCGGAAAGAGAATGGCTTCCAGCACGATGTAGTCCGTGCGGAAGGATTTCTTGGCAATCTCGACGGGAATTTGGGGCAGGCCGCCCGGCCGCTGTGCCACCAGCACCTCGATGGTTTCGCTTTGCGGGTCGATGCCGGTGAAGCGGAAATGGAGCCCCAGCTCGGGCAGCTCGTCCTTGAGGTTGAACGGCCGGGTGCCCCGAATGAGGTACACCGGCAGGGCGCTGAAGCGCTGACCGGCATACTCCAGGTCGAAGCGGGCGCCCACGGCAATGTCGCCTTCCTGGGCTTCGTAGGCCGGGTGGCGGGGGTCTTTTTCGAACCCCGCAAAGGTGATGTTCAGGCCGTTCAGCGTGAAGCTGTCGCCTTGCTTCAGCACGAACTTCCGGTAGGCCAATTCTTCTTCGGGGGTGAACAGCGCCCCCAGGGCTTCTTCCCCAAGGCGCACTTTCATGGAGAGCTCGTTGAGCTGAACCGGGTAGGTGTAGAGCATTTGCCCCCGCAAGACGAGCATGGGTTCGGCCAGGAAGGTGGTGTCTTCATCGGCTTTGTGAAACGCCAGGCGCAGGCCCAGGCGCAGGTCGCCGGGTTGGGGTTGGTAATCGGGGTGGGTGGGGTGGCGCAGCATGCCCAGCAGGCGGACCTGCGTTTCGAGGACGCTGAAGGTGTCCCTGGCGTTGATGGTGTCGCGCAGGGTCAGGGTTCGCCCCAACTGCAGGGGGTAGGGGCGGTAGTCCAGGCTGTCCTCCATTTCGCGGGCGAGCTGGAAATCGGCTTCCCGGGCGGGCAGCGTGGCGATGTGCGTGAAGATGTCCTTGTCGAGGTAGTGTTTGGTGTCGGGGTTGAACGCCGCCACCTTGGTGATTTTGTTGTCGTACAGGGCGGTGGGGTGCAGGGTGAAGGATTCGACAATGTCGCCTTCGGGGCTCATTTTTTCGAAGCGTACCTGGAAGGTGCGTTCGTTGCCCACCATGGTGTCGCGTTCGTAGGTGACGCGGTAGCCGCTCATGAACATGGGAATGCCCTTGAAGAGCAAGACGTTGCGTTCGAGCATCTCCTCATCCAGCAAGCCGCGCTGGGCGAAGGGGTTGGTGGAGATGTGCTGCTTGTTCAAACCCGAGGCCAACACCCCCACGATCATCAGCCCGAAGCCGGTATGCGCCAGCACCGAGCCGCTGAGCTTGAGGTTGCCCCGCAACTGGCTGAACAGGTAGTCCAGGTTGCTCACGATGGCGAAGCAGCCACTGAAAAGCAAGATGTAGAAGGGCAACGTCCCGATTTCTATCCACAGGGAAACGAGAAAGCTGAGCAGCGCCGCGCCCGCCACACCGATGCCCCAGTGCTTGGCCGCCTTGCGCAGGCGGGCGCTCGGGGTCTGGTCCCGATAGCGGAGAAACTGGGCCGCTCCGCTCAACAACCCGATGAACACGGCAATCCAGAGCTGGTACTTGTTGTAGTGCTCGATGGGCTCGGTGATGGTCAGCCCTTCGTAGGCGGGGTCGAACAGCTGGACGATTTTGTTGTACACCGGCAGCGAGGTGGAAGCGGTGATCATGCCCGCCGAAAACAGCAACACCAGCGCCCCGATGAACATCCAGAACTCCCGCGAAGCGATGGACTCCTCCTTCCGGGGGGCGGGAATGGCTTTGTTGCGCCAGACCATCAGCCCGATGGGCAGCAGCAGAAAGGCAAACAGATAGAGCAACAGCTGGCTTTCCAGCCCCATTTCCGTGAAGGCGTGCACCGAAGTGTCGCCCAGCACCCCGCTGCGCGTCAGGAAGGTGGAGTAATTGATGAAAACGAAGGTGAGCAAATAGAGCCAAAGGGTGGACTTGATGCTGTAGCCCGTATGGCGGGCAATGAGGTTGGCGTGAATGCCCGCAATGAGCAACAGCCAGGGCACCAGCGAGGAATTCTCCACCGGGTCCCAGGCCCAATAGCCCCCGAAGCTCAGCGCCTCGTAGGCCCAGGCGCCCCCCATCAGAATGCCCGTCCCGAGAATGGCCCCGCTGAACAAGGCCCACGGCAACACGGGCCGCAACCAGCTTTTGGGCTCGTTCAGCCAGAGCGCCGCCACCGCATAAGCATAGGGCACCACCGTGCTGGCAAACCCCAAAAACAGGGTGGGGGGGTGGATGGTCATCCAGTAGTTTTGAAGCAAGGGGTTCAGCCCGTTGCCCTGGATGAGGCTCACATACTCCGCGTTGTTGAACAGGGGAATGTCCATCACGTCGCGCAGCAGAACGAAGGGGCTGCTCCCGATGCGAAAATCGCCCCCCAAATAGACCCCCAGAATCATGGTGAGCAGAAAGACCTGGACCAGCGACAGCACCGCCAACACCGGCGCTTCCCAGCGCCCGGCCCGCCACAACAACACCCCCCCCAACACCACGTGCCAGAACATCCACAACAGAAAACTACCCTCCTGCCCCTCCCAAAAAGCACTGAAGATGTAGCGGAAAGGCAGCTCGTCCGACACGTGGCTCCACACGTAGTGATACTCGTAGTAGTGGTTCACCAGGAGGTAGAACAGCAACCCCATGACGGCGAAGACGCTCAGCCCGTGAAGCGCGAAACCCCAACGCCCCATGCGGCGCCAGGTGGCGGCTTCGGGCAGCGCCCTGCGGTTGGTGGCGAAGAAATAGCTCAGCGCCGCAAACAGCCCGCTGCTGAAAGCCAGAAAAATGGCCCACTGACCCAGCCGGCCGGGCCACAGGTGCTCGCCTATGTATTGGATTTCATTCATTGCTTCCGGGTGAATGGTGGGAGGAGCGAGGAAGGGTGGGGCCTGCACTCAAGGCATCGCTCCCGACCGGGTGTTTGTCCTCATTCTTCCTTGCTGCGCACGAAAATTTCTTCGTTCTTGTATTTGCTGGGGCACTTCATCAGCATGTCGGTGGCGACGAACACCTCCCCCTGCATCTTGCCCGTGACCACAATCTGCTCGCTGAGCTCGAAGTCGCGGGGTTTGGCCGCTTTCAGCACGACCTGGTGCTGCTCGCCCGCCCGGTCCTCGATGTAGAAGCTGAAGTAGTTCGGGTCTTCTTCCGGGTTGTAGTACATCTCCTTGTTCTTCACCAGTTGGCCGGCGATTTTCACCTTCTGCCCCGTTTGGCGGGCATCCTGAAAGGTGGCGTAGGTGCTCATGTCTTCGGCGGCACGCGTCAGCAGGAAGATGGCCAGTCCGATGAGGCCGACGGCTATGAAGTGGGTCTTTTTCATGCTGTGAATTTTGCTTCCGCGGGGCGGCAATCCACCCCAGCGATTACACAAAGGTATTGCCCTTCAAGGCATTTCGGCGAATGGGGGGTGTAAAATCACGGCCATAATCCCATTGGCAGCCGGGGAGGCGAACTTTGGTATTTTTGCCGACGCCCCGGGTGAAAAGGCCCCTCCCACCCCCTGAATCGCCATTCGAGCGGCACTTTAAAAACCCCCCGGGCGTTAAGTGGTTGAACTAAAGCACCTGATTGCATGACCCGATGCTGCCCGCTTCTCCTGTCGGTTCTTCTCATCGCCGCCGGCCCTTCCCTGCCAGCCCAAAAGTACAGCAACGAATTCCTTGCCATCGGGGTGGGGGCGCGCGCCCAGGGTTTGGGCAACGCCATGGCCGCCCGTACCGATGACGTGACCGCCGGCTACTGGAACCCCGCCGGCCTGGCTCAGCTGGACAGCACCGCCGGCTTGCAGGTGGCTGCCATGCATGCCGAGTGGTTCGCCGGCGTGGGCAATTACGACTACCTGGGCTTCACCCTCCCCTTCGCCGACGGCAAGCGACGACTGGGCCTCAGCCTCATCCGCTTCGGCATCGACGGTATCCCCAACACCCTCAGCCTCTTCGATGAGGAAGGCACCGTCAACTACGACAACGTCGTCGAGTTCAGCGCCGCCGACTATGCCTTCCTTTTCAGCTTCGCCCAGCACATGCAAACCGCCAAAGGCTTCCGCTTCAACCTCGGCGGCAACGTCAAAATCGTCCGGCGCCTCATCGGCTCCTTCGCCGACTCCTGGGGCTTCGGCATCGACCTCGGCGCCCAAACCCGCCTCGGCAACCTTCGCCTCGGCATCATGGGCCGCGACCTGAGCACCACCTTCAACGCCTGGAGCGTCACCTTCACCGAAGCGGAAAAAGCCGTCCTGCTCGAAACCGGCAACGAATTGCCCGACATCAACTCCACCGAAATCACCCGCCCCTCCTTCCTGCTCGGCGCCGCCTACGACTTCCGCTTCCAAAACTTCACCCTCCAACCCGAACTCGACCTCCTCGTCACCACCGACGGCAAACGCAACACCCTGCTGCGCGGCGACCCCCTCAGCATGGACCTCGCCTTCGGCCTCGAAGCCGGCTACAAAGACTTCCTCTTCCTGCGCTTCGGCATGGACCAGTTTCAGCGCGAGGCCGGCTTCGCCGCCTCCGAACGCCTCACCCTCCGACCCAGCCTCGGCCTCGGCCTGCGCATCGCTTACTTCCACGTGGACTACGCCTTCTCCGACGTTGGCGACGGCCAGGGCCGTTTCTCCCACGTCGTTTCCCTCAAACTCGATATCCAGCCCAGAAAGCAGCCGTGATTCGCCGGGGGCTCAAGGCAGGAAGGCGTATTCGAACAGCCCGCGCATCCAGGCGGGTTGGTCGTGGGCATCGAGGCGCCAGGAGCGGCGCAGCGCGTTGAAGCGCAACCCTTTGAACTCCGCATAGCTTTCGTTGAGGATGAGCGCCCGGTAATCGCCGTGGTCCACCCAGGCGGCGAGAAAGGCCCCCGATTGGGGGTCGAAGTAGTAGCGCCAGGGTTCGGCGGTGCTGTGGTTGGGGTGCTGGGTGGGGTCGTAGTGGGCGGCCAGCACTTCGGCTTCCCGGCCGTCGGGCAGGGTGTCTCGGCCCAGGTACCGGAGGCGGGTGCCGGGGTCCAGCAATTTGAAGGGCATGAAGAGGGTGTAGAGGGCGCTGCTGAGGGTGCTTTGCAGCGTTTCGGGGGGTGCCTCTTCCGGGCGGCCGTTGCGGTAGCGGCGCGCCTGCCCCTCCTCCAGCACGATTTCCAGGGAGTCCGTTCCTTCCCGCCAGCCAATGTGCATTTCGAGCACGGGGCGCAACCGATAGCGATGCCACTGCGTGCGGTCCGATTCCACCTTCCCCAGCGAATCGTACAGGACGGTGCGCTTGCGGTAGGCGATGGTTTGAAGGGCTTGCCAGTTTTCCCAACCCCCCGCTGCTTCCAGCGCCCGGGAAAGAACCGCCCGCGCCTCGGCATCCTGAATCCGCTCCAGCGGAGAGCGCTCCCCGGGCGAACAGGCTCCTCCCCCCAGCAGCAGCATCAGCACCGTTGCCATGACCGGCCACTTCTTCATGGCTTAAAGGTCCGCCTTACCCGTGGATTCTCCAAAAGCAATGAGAATCCTCACTCAATTGTAAAATCG
>CAZBYX010000202.1:0-7252 GCA_964496055.1 uncultured Saprospiraceae bacterium | reverse complement strand
CGCCCCCAAACCCACACCCAACTCTAAACTTTCCACTCCAAACTCTCCACTCTATGACACCCCCACCCAACGAACAACGAACAACGAACAACGAAAACCAGCGAACCCTCGCAGAGGGTGAGCGAACGCCCCAAGAGCGCCCGCAGGGCGCGGCCCAGCAGCGGTTCAGCGAATGAATCGGCGCAGGCGCTCTTCGTAGCGGGGGTCGCGGAAGACGCCGAGCATGCGCTCCCCGCCGACGCGAATCCAGAAGACTTCTTCGAGGTAGGGGAATTCGCGGCGGCGGTAGCGGTCTTGTTCGTAGCGCCAGCGCAGTTCGGAGAGGTGGAATTCGGCGGGTTCGGGTCCGTAGGCGATGTCGAGGTTGGGAGGTTGGCGGTGTTCGAGGAAGCGCCAGTTTTCCTCACCGGGGTAATGGACGGCCTTGAAGGTGACGCAGCGGTCGGGGATGCGGCGCCCCAGTTCGAGGATGGCTTCCTTGTAGGCCAGGCCCCAGTAGTCGCAATCGTAGCGGAAGAGGAGGTCTTTGCCGGCCAGGGGGTTGAAGTAGAGGTGTTGCAGGGGGTGGTCTTTCACCATGCGGGCGGCGGTGTGGAGCATGCCCCCCCCGAGGAGGAGCAAAAGGGCGAGGCGACCGACCCCTTTCCAGGCCCCGGGAAGGCGCCCCAGGGCTCGCCAGGAAAAGACCGCCCCCCCTAAGGCGAGCGCCAGCATCGGCGGGTAGATGAATTGCATCTGGCGCCAGCCGTCGTACAGGGTGCTGCCCCGAAGCACCACCGCCAGCCAGGGCAAGAGGCTCAGGGACAGGAGCATGAGGTCCATGCGTTCGCCGGCATCGCGCCAGAGCACCCCCCTTCGCAAACCCTTCCCCAGATGCACACCCACGAAGAGCAGCCCCGCCCCGAAAAGGAGCACATAGGGCAGGGGTGTGCTGATGCCCATCCACCAGGGAATGTAGTACCAGGGCAGCTCCGTGGCGGGGATGAATGCGCCCCGGAAGAGCACCTCCGAGTTCCAGGGGTAGTTGGCCATGGTTTGCACGGTTTCGCCGACCGCGTGCAGGGGTTGCTCCCACCATCCGGGGGAGAGAGCAAGGGCGAGGGCGGCCGTCAGGGGCAGGTACAGGGCCAGGCGTTTGGCCCAGAGGCGGTAATTTTTTTGTCGTAGGGCGAGCAGGAAAAGCCAGCCGAGGGTGAGGGCGGGCAGGGCCAGCCCGGCGATGCGGGTGCTCAGGGCGAAAGCGCCGGCCACGGCATGGGCGGCGGCGGCTCCTGGGGTGGGTCGTTCCGTCAGGCGCAGGAGCGTCCAGCAGCCGATGAGGTAGGTGGAGAGGAAGACGGAATCTTTGGGATTGAAAAAGGCATGCCCGAAAATGCGGGGGCTGAGCAGGAGCATCAGCACGCCCAGCAGGGCGATGCCGCGGTGCTTCCAGCGCAGGTACAGGAGGTGGTAGAAAGCCAGGCTCGCCCCCCAGAAGAGCAGGAAGGTCAGGAAGTGGCGCAGGAGGAAGCGTTCGCGCAGGTCGAAGACGTCGTGGTCGAGGCCCAGGGCGCGTTCGAGCAGGTAGCCCGTCAGGGGGAACCACAGCCCGTAGTGGCGGGCGGGGTGGCGTTCGAGGTGGGAGCGCGGCTTCTGGATGGGCAGGCCCAGCCCCAGTTTTTTGTTGAGGTAGTCGAAGGCCACGATGCCGTGGTCGCGCTGGGCGGCCTCGTCCCAGGAGATGCCGTAGTCGGGCACCAGGCAGAGCCCCAGGACGAGCCAGGCGAGGAAAAAGACCGCCACCCCGTGTCGGGGCTGCACCGGCACCCCGAACGGCAAACCCCGGCCTTGGAGCCAAGCCTTCATTTTTGGAATTCGGAATAGAGGATGCCCTTCCGATAGTGCTTCAGGACGTGGCGCACCGTGCCCGTCAGTCGGGTGGGCAGTTTATCGAGGTCGAACCATTCCACATCTTTGAATTTGGCGGGTTCGCGGCTGGTGGGTTCGCCTTTCCAGGTGTTGGCTTTGAAGTAGAAAGTGACGCGTTGCCCTCCGTTGCGGGTGCGTTTGTGGAGCACGTGGGCCAGCTTGAGGTTTTCCGGCTTCAGGCTGATGCCGGCCTCCTCCTTGCATTCCCGGATGAGGCATTGCCGCGCGAATTCGGAGTCTTCCACCGTTCCGCCGGGCAGGGTGTAATTGCCGCCCTGGGCTTTGCGTTGCCGCAGCAAGAGGATTTTCCCCCGGTGGTACAGAATCAGGCGCGCCTTGAGCGTAATGTCTTTCATCGTTTGGGTCATTCTCGGGGGCAAAGCTACCAAATGCCGGCGCCCGTTTTTCCCGGCGCTCCGGGCTTTGTGTCGTCGGCGCTTCGCTTTTTCATTTGCCGACCTATTTTTGGCACCGGATGCAGGGGTGGGGAAAGCGCCCCCAGCACCGACGAATCAAAACCAACGCCGTGCGAAAACTGACAGCCGACTGGGTTTATCCCGTAGCCACAGCCCCCCTTCGGGAGGGTGTGGTGGTCCTCGACGATGAGGGCACCGTCCTGGAGGTGAGTACCCGTGCGGAGCACGACCCGGCCAGCCTGGAGCGCTATGCCGGTGCCATCGTGCCCGGCTTCGTCAATGCCCATTGCCACCTCGAACTCTCCCACATGAAAGGGGTGGCGCCCACCGGAACCGGCCTGCTGCCTTTCCTCCAGACGGTGGTCCATTACCGCGACGTGGAGCAGGAGCGCATCGACGCCGCCATCGCCGAAGCCGACCGCGCCATGTACGAAGCCGGCATCGTCGCCGTCGGCGACATTTCCAACAAAGCCGACACTGCCGCCGTCAAGGAACGCAGCCCCCTGCGCTACTACACTTTCGTCGAGCTGTTCGATTTCATGCAAGACGCCTGGGCGGAAAAAACCTTCCACGACTCCGAGCAGGTCTTTGAGGCGCAGAGCGGGAATGGCAAGAACCGCAAAAGCCGCGTTCCGCACGCCCCCTACACGGTGTCGAAAACGCTCTTCCGCCTCATCCGGGAAGCGAACCGGCGCCTCGATGGGCCCGTCAGCGTCTCCATCCACAATCAGGAGACCGCCCACGAAAACGAGCTCTTTTTGAACAAAAGCGGGGGCTTTTTGCAATTCTACCGGGACTTCAACATCCCCCTCGACGAATTCCAACCTACGGGCAAGACCTCCATCCACTACGCCCTGGAAAACCTCGACCCCCGCTGTCGCACCCTCTTCGTGCACAACACGCAGAGCACCCCGGAAGACATCCGCGCCGCCATGAAATGGAGCCCGCACACCTTCTGGGTCACCTGCCCCAACGCCAACCTCTACATCGAAAACCGCCTGCCCGATTACCGCCACTTCCTCGAAGCGGGCGCCACGGTTGCCATCGGTACCGACAGCCTGACCTCCAACTGGCAACTCTCCGTGCTGGAAGAGATGAAAACCATCGCCCGGTACCAGTCTTACTTGCCCTTCGAAACCCTGCTCGAGTGGGCCACCCTGAACGGCGCCCGGGCCCTGGGCTTCGACGACGAGCTCGGCAGCATCGAAGTCGGCAAGCGGCCGGGCCTCAACCTTCTGGACCTCCCCCCCGACCGCAAACTCCAACCCGAGACCGCCGTGGTGCGGCTGGTTTGAGGGGTTTTGGGGACGGGGCGGCGGTGCAACCCTTGGCGGGGGCGGGCTGTTCATTCCCCGGAAGCGCCGTAATTTTGCACACTTTCCGCCACCGGGAGGGCAAGGGAGCGGGGGTGAGAGCCGCCGTTCGAGGGGTTTTCCACAGGGGCGGAAGTCATTCAACGAGTCCTCATGTTTCCGAAATACGACGTCATCGTGGTGGGTGCCGGTCACAGCGGCTGCGAGGCGGCGGTGGCCGCGGCGAACCTGGGTTCGCGGGTGCTGCTGGTGACGATGAACATGCAGACCATTGCGCAGATGTCTTGCAACCCGGCCATGGGCGGGGTGGCCAAGGGGCAAATCGTGCGCGAAATCGACGCCCTCGGGGGGTATTCGGGCATCGTCACCGACCATACAATGGTTCAGTTTCGCATGCTCAACCGCTCGAAGGGCCCCGCCATGTGGAGCCCGCGCGCGCAAAGCGACCGCAACCTCTTTGCCCGCAAGTGGCGCCAAATGCTCGAAGCCCATCCCCGCATCGATTTCTGGCAGGAGATGGTCACGGGGCTGGTGGTCAAAAACGGCGTGGTGAAGGGTGTGCGCACGGGGTTGGGGTTGGAAATCGAGGGGCGCGCCGTCATCCTGACCAACGGCACCTTCCTCAACGGCATCATCCACATCGGGGAGAAGCAGTTCGGCGGCGGGCGCGCCGGCGAACGCGCCGCCACGGGCCTGACCGAACAACTCATCGAGCTGGGCTTCGAAGCCGGCCGCATGAAAACGGGCACCCCGCCCCGGGTGGACGGCCGCACCCTCGACTGGTCGGCCATGGACGTGCAACCCGGCGATGAACCGCCCGGGAAATTCTCCTTCACCGACACGCCCCGCCTGGAAAAGCAACTGCCCTGCCACGTGACCTACACCAATCCCCGGGTGCACGAAGTGCTGAAGAAGGGCTTCGACCGCTCGCCCATGTTCAACGGGCGCATCCGGGGGCTGGGCCCGCGCTATTGCCCCAGCATCGAAGACAAAATCGACCGCTTTGCCGAGCGCGAGCGCCATCAGCTCTTCGTCGAGCCCGAGGGCTGGGACACCTGCGAGGTCTATGTGAACGGTTTTTCCTCCTCCCTGCCCGAGGAGGTGCAGTACGAGGCGCTGCGCCTGGTGCCGGGCTTCGAAAACATGAAGATGTTCCGCCCGGGCTACGCCATCGAGTACGACTTCTTCCCCCCGACGCAGCTGCGGCCCAGCCTGGAAACCCGCCTGGTGAAAAACCTCTTCTTCGCCGGTCAAATCAACGGCACCACGGGCTACGAAGAAGCCGCCTGCCAGGGCCTGATGGCGGGCATCAACGCCCACCTGGCCATTCACGAGCGGGAGCCCTTCATCCTCAAGCGCTCCGAAGCCTACATCGGCGTGCTCATCGACGACCTCATAAACAAAGGCACCAAAGAGCCCTACCGCATGTTCACCTCCCGGGCCGAATACCGCCTGCTGCTGCGGCAAGACAACGCCGACCTGCGCCTCACCCCCCTCGCCCACGCCCTGGGCATCGAGGGAATGGACGAGCGCCTGGCCCGGGTGGAAGCCAAGGAACGCGCCGCCCGCGAAATCGAGCAATTCGCCCGCTCCTTCAGTGTGGCCCCCGAAGACATCGACCGCTGGCTGGAGGCGCAGGGCTCGGCGCCGCTGCGGCAACGCATGCGCCTGCACAGCATCCTGCTGCGGCCTCAGGTCAGCCTCCAGGGGCTGGGCGAGGCCCTGCCTGCGGTGGGAGAGTTCCTCCGGCGCTACGACGAGGAGTTCGTCCGGGAGGCGGAAATCCGCATGAAGTACGAGGGCTACCTGCGCAAGGAGCAGGAGCTGGTGGAGAAGATGAACAAACTGGAGGAGCTGCGCCTGCGGGAAGACTTCGACTACGGCAGCCTGCCGGCGCTCAGCGCCGAAGCCCGCGAAAAACTCGCCCGCATCAAACCCCGCACCCTGGGGCAGGCCAGCCGCATCAGCGGAGTCAGCCCCGCCGACATCAGCGTCCTCATGGTGCATCTGGGGCGGTGAATCAACCATTCAAGGAGGGCTCGTCGGAAGGCTGGAGGCGCCGCCGGTGCTTCTCGCGAACGATTTCGGCGAAGGGCCGCCCCTGGATTTTGCCATCCAGCCAGGCCAGCACGTCGAACATCTGGAAGGCGGCGAAAGCCGGGTGGTGGCGCAGGCTTTCCAGCTCCTGGCGCAGGTTTTCGAGGGCCTGCCGGAGGTCTTTGCGCGGAGGGTTTTTCACGGCGAACTTCATGAAGCGCAAGAGGCTGCGCTCCACGGGGCTGAGGCGGTTTTCCCGGTTGAGGAAGCGATAGGTGGAGCGGATGAGGCTGTCGAGCAGCAGGGTGTTGCCCAGCTCGAAGTGCATGATGAGGTTGAGCATGCGGGCCAGGCTCTGGAGGTCCTGGCGTTCGACGTTTTTGCTCATGCCCAGCCAGCGGTTGAGGCTGTCGAGGGCGCGGTCGTAGTCCTGGGCGCCGAAATAAAGGCAGAAGTATTGGAGGTAGAAGTTGCTTTTGTCGAACTGGGCGGGGTCGAAGCGCTCCACCTCGCGCAGGTGCTCCTCGAGGGCGCGCACCCCTTCGTCGAAGGCGCCGGTGTTGATGCAGAGGCGGAACTTGTTCATGAAGTACTGGCGGTGGATTTTCAGGGCGTCGTCGCGGGTTTTGGGCTTCAGGCGGCGGAACTTTTCCAGGGTGGCTTCCACTTCCCCGAATTTTTCCAGCAGGCCGCAACTGACCACGTGGTTGTTCAGGGCGGAAATGTATTCGGCGAGGCTTTCCTCCAGGAGGTGGGGTCGGCTTTCCATGAGGCGGAGCAATTCCCGGCTTGCGGTGTAGAAGTCCTGGAATCGGGAGGTGGAGTAATGCAGGAGGGTGAGGATGCGCAGGCGCAGGATGCGGGCGGTGTGGGAGGCGGCGCGGTGCGGCTCCTGCAGCAGAGGTGTTTGGAGGAGTTGAAGGAGGGTTTGGGTGCGCTGGGGGTTGCGGGAGGGGTCCTTGCGGATGCTGACCAGCAGCTCGTAGAAGAGGTGGCGATACTGGAGGATGTTGTCGAGCTGCTGGAGGCAGTGCTCTTCGGCGCGGCGGATGTTTTGCAGTTCGCGGTCGAGGAAGGCGATGTCGGTGCGGGTGTAGGCCAGGTGTTTTTTCCAGTGGTAGATTTCGAGCAAGGCGTGGAAGGCTTCGTAGCGTTCGGCCAGTTTGCGGGCTTTGAGCAGCAGGCTGTGGCAGTCGTCGTAGAGGGCGCGGCGGAACAGCGTCCTGACGTTGAGCAGCATTTTCTTCAGGCGGTAGTCCACCGAGCTGTTTTCGTCGTAGGCTTGCAGGCTCTTGAGGATGAGGCCGTAGAGGTAGGCTTTCAGCTCGCTGTACTTGCGGCTTTCCACGGGTTGGTCGCCATAGACGGCTTTGCGCAGGGCCTCGTCGTCGAAGGTCTTTTGGACTTCGATGGCCTCGAAGAGGCTGAGGTATTTGCGGTCGGTGGCGGAAGGCCCGGCGAAGAGCCGAAAGTAGCGCTTCTCGCTGCCGGAGAGGGATTTGACCAGGCGAAACAGTTTGTCGGAAGGGGTTTTCGGCATGCCCGCAAGCATTTGGTGCAGCTCAAAGATGCCGCTTT
>CAZBYX010000201.1:0-7279 GCA_964496055.1 uncultured Saprospiraceae bacterium | reverse complement strand
GTGGGGGTCCGAGGGGGGGGATCCCCCGCCCGCTCTCCAACCGCCTCCCCCTGACCCGCGCGGGCATTGAGGGGCGGGTTCCTCAAATCCTCATCGGATAAGCGTCGTTTCGCCCCGATAACTTTCCCGGGCGCCGTCGGCGAATTCCACTTCGAGGTACCAACCATAGACGCCGGCGGGCATGGGCCGGCCCTTGTAGGTGCCGTCCCAGCCGAAGCCGAAATCGTTGACGGGGAAGTCGGTTTGCTGATAGACCATTTCGCCCCAGCGGTCGAAGACCCGGAAGAGGCGCACGATGGTTCCCGTCTTGCCATGCACGTGGAGCATGTGGTTTCGGGGGTCCTGTCCGTCGGGGATGAAGGCGGGGGGCACGAGTACGAGCCGTTCTTTTTTGACCAGCATCTGGAGGCTGGCTTCCGCCACGCAGCCGCGTTCGTCCACCGCCACGACGGAGTACCGGATGGGGTTGTCGGGCTTGAGCCAGACGGGGTTGCAGGTGATGGGTTCCTCGCAGTCGGTGGCGCCGGAGCCGTCGCGGCAGCGCATGGTGCCGCAATAGGAGGCATCCCAGGTCAATTCGACGCTGCCCTGGTTGTTGTGGGCTTCGATCCAGAACAGCACGCTGTCGCCGAGCTCGAGCATGTAGTCGGTGAAAGGGGTCTGGTCGCGGCTGAACTCGATGCGGAACTCGTCGGGTTGGTTGACGGCGGCGCTGCCGCTCCACAGGCAGCCGTTGGCGTCGCGGATGAAGAGGCTGTAGCTGCCGGCCCGCAAGCCGATGAAGGTGCTCGAGCCGAAGAAGTTTTCCCCGTCCAGGGAGTACTTGTAGGGCCCGGTGCCGCCGGTGGGCTCCAGGTGGATGGAGCCGTCGCGTTCGCCGAAGCAGGAGGCATCCTCGACGGTGATGAGGGGCTCGATGGGGGGTGGTTCGAGCACCCGGGCTGAGTCGATGATGAAGCAGCCGTTGGCGTCGGTCAGGGTGAGGAAGTAGGTTCCGGCGGGCAGGTTGTCCAGCTTGCTTTCGGTGCTGCCGCTGGACCACTGGAAGGTGTAGCCGGGTTGGCCGCCCGAGGCTTCGGCCGACACGGCCCCTTCCGCCTCGCCGGGGCAGGTGTTGTCGATGGTGACGAAGCTGAGCTGGATGGCTTCGGGCTCCCCGATGAGCACCTCGGCTTCGGTGCTGCAGCCGGCCGTGTCGGTCACCACCACGGTATAGGTTCCCGCCGGCAGGCTGTCGGCGGTGGGGCCCGATTGGTTGCCGGCGTTGGCGTCCCATTGGTAGGTGACGGGGCCCTGGTTGTTCTGGACGCCCGTCACGGTGGCGCGGCCGTCGGCGAAGCCGAAGCAGGAGGCATCCGTCGTGGAAAGGTTGAGGCTCAGGGGTGGTTTGTTGGGCAGGAAGGTGGCGTTGGTCGCCGTGCAGCCCGCGCGGTCGGTGACGGTCACGCTGTAGGTCTGGCCGCCGGCCAGCCCCGTGATGAGGTCGGTGCTGTCGCCGGTGCTCCACACGAAGGTGCAGCCGCTTTGGCAGGAGTCCACCCCCCCGAAAATGATGTTGACGCCCATGCGGCCGTCGTTGGAGTCGGAGCAGGTGGGCAGGGTGAAGGCCGGCGGCTCGATGACCATCTGCGGGTACTCGAAGATTTCGATGCTGCCGATACCGGGGCAGTTGTTTTCGTCCAGGGCCTGGACGGTATGAGTGCCCGCCGGCAGGTCGATGCCCGTCGGGCCGCTCTGGTTGGTTTCCAGCCAGAGGAAGGTGTAGTTGGTGCCCGTTCCGCCGGAAGCACTGGCTACGGCCACGCCTCCTGCCCTGTTGAAGCAGCTGGTATCCGTTTGGACGATTTGCACGCTGACGGGCTCGGCCGGCTGCCCCACCACGGCGTCGTCGGTGGCGCTGCAGCCGTTTCCGTCCATGACGGTGACGGAGACGGTACCTGCACTCAGCCCCCCGGTGGTTTGTTGGTTGGGGGTGGTGCCGCGGCTCCACTGGAAGCTGTAATTGCCCACCCCGCCGGTGGGGTTCACGGTGGCCGTCCCGCTGGCATCGCCGAAGCACAGGGCATCCGTGACGCTGATGTCGAGCACGATGGGCTCGGGTTCGCTCACCTCGGTCATGGCTACGGCCGTACAGCCGTTCAGGTCGGTGACGGTGACTTCATAGATGCCCGCAGGCAGGTTGACCGCCGTGGCATTGAACTGCATGTTGGGGTCGCTCCATTGGTAGGTGTAGTCGGAGGGGTCGTTCACCGTGCCGCCGGCGGCGGTGGCCTGGGCGCTGCCGTCCATGCCGCCGTTGCAGCTCACGGGGTCCGTTTCGGCGGCGCTGACCACGAGCTGCGGGGGCTCCTCGATGGTGAAGTTCAGGGTGTCGCGGCAGAAGTTGGCGTCTTCCAGAATGATTTCGTACACCCCTGCGCAGAGGTTGGTGAAGTTGCCGTTGTTTTGAGTGATGACCTGCCCGGTGGTCATATTGGTGGCGGTGTAGGTGATGGGCGAGGTACCGTTGAAGGCGGATATGGGAAGGGAAAAGTCACACTCGCCGAAACACCGGGTCAGGTAGGGTGGCTCCCCGATGGCCGCCGAATCGATGGCCCCCTCCAGCATGCAGACGATGTAGATGAAGTTGGCGCTGGCGGTGCCCACATCGCAGAGGGTGCCGTTCACGTCGGCGCGTACCTGGAAATCCACGGGGTCGCCGGAGTTCAATCCGCTGACGATGTGGGAGGTGGGGCCGTTGTTCGGGCTCGTCCAGCCGCTGCCGTTCACATTGACTTCGTAGGGGTAGCCGGGGGCGGGGTCGTCCCAGGAGAAGACCACCGAGCCGTTTTCGAGGATGGCGGTGTTCACGGTGGGGGCGGGCAGAGCGGGGAAGACGTCCACCGTGGCGGCGGCTTGGTCCTGGCAGTTGTAGTTGTCGGTGGCGGTGAGGGTGAAGTTGGTGAAGCCGGTGGCGGTGGCGGTGGTGGTGGGGCAGGTGGGACAATCGACCGAAGCGGCGGGCGCCCAGGCGTAGGTCAGGGCGTTGGTGTTGTTGAAGGTGATGCTCCACCACTCCAGGCGGTTGCTCAGGTCGTTGCCCATGGCGTCGGACACCAGCAGGCTCCAGGTACCGTTGACGAAGCCGCCCAGGAGGCTGTTCCAGTTGCCTTCGGGCTGAAAGGTGCCCGTGAAGGGGGGACTGGCCGCGGCAATGCTTTGGGAGGCGGTGGGCGAAAAGCAGGTGCTGATGTAGCCGGGGGCGCTGCCTCCGTTGTTGGTGGAAAGCTCGAGCACGGAGCCGTCGGGTGCACGCAGGGAAAGAAGTAGTTGCCCGGCTTCGGGAGCTTCCAGGTCCACGCAAACCGAGACGATCTGCTGGGCGGGGTTGAACAACAACCCCGGAAAGATGCCCACCACCTCCACGTCGCTTTCGAGGGGGTTGGCGGGGGGGTGGTTGGAGGCCCCGAAAAGCCGGTGGGGTGCCGCCTGGAAGGTGATGACCGTATCCAGGCTCATGTCAGTGGAGGCGCTCAGCTCCACCGGTTCGCCCACGCAGACGGTGGTGTCGCCCGCCACCTGGAGGAATTCTTGGCATTCGTGGCAATCGGGGTGGGTGGGGGGCAAGACCTCCACATCCACCAGGGTGTCGGCGGAGCAGCCGAAGGCATCGGTCACACTGAAGTGATAGGACACGCTGCCGCCGTGTTCGGGGGCGGCCAGCAGGGAATCCGCAGCCGAGAAGAAAATCGAGGGATCGGGCAAGAAGCTGGAGCTGACCAGCGGCGGGGAGAAAATTTCCGCAGCGGGGTAGAGGCTGTCGGCGAAATTGATGCTCCAGCTGAAGATGTACCCGTTGTCGATGGCCCACAAATCCGTGACCTTGATGGTCCATTCGCCGTTCAGGGGGCAGCCCAGCAGATTGGTCAGCGGCTCGTAGGAGGAGTAGTCGCCCGGGGGCAAGGTGCCGGGGTTGTTGGCATTGGCGTAGTTGATCCAGGTGGGATTGGGGGCATTGGGGGTCCAGCAATACTCGTAGCCCACCCCCGGAATGGGCGGGTTGAAGCCCTCGTCATCTTCGAAGGGGATACCCAGCAAGACCTCCCCGCCGAACTGCCCCGGGTGGTCGTGCAGGATGACGGACTGCCCGCTGGGGCAGGTCAGGGATATTTCCAGGTCGCGCATCCAGGAATGCTCCATCACGACGCAGATGCTCTCCAGGTCGTTGACGTTGGTCAGGGTCTGCCCAGGCAAAAAATCGGAAAAAGCGATGCTGGTTTCGTAGCTGGCGCCGTCGCCGTCGGGCAGGGGCAGCGAGTCGGAGCGGATGCCCCGATTGATAAAGCCCCCGACATTGGGCACGGCGGAGAACACCGCCGAGGGATCGATTTGATTGAGGGCGGCATTGAGGGCGAGGGTGTCCCCGGCGCAGATGGGGGCGGGCAAGTTGTTCAGCACGAAAGTGGGGGGCGGCGCCACCCGCACCCGCTGGCTGATGAAGTTGGTGCTGCGGCAGCCGAACTGGTCGGTCACCGTGAGCTGGACGATGTACCCGCCCGGCTCGGAATAGACGTGACTGACGCTTTGGCCCGTGTCGAAGGTCCCGTCGCCGAAGTCCCACTCGAAGGTGGAGGTGGCGATGCTGTGGCTGTACACCAGGCCGTTCTGGGGGAACAGGGCGCTCGCTTCAAAGGTGACCTCGTCGCCGGGGCAGATGTCGATCCAGCCCGTGTCGGCGGGCATCACCGGGGGGGTGCTGCTTGCCAGCACCCCCTCGATGAGCTGGCAGGCGGGAATGCAGCGGATTTCGGCACTCCAGCCCTCGCCTTGGGCGAAACCGTCGGAGCTGAAGGTCACCGTCAGGCAACCCGTGGCGTTGGGGGCGGTGGCCTGAACGATGAAGGTGGAAGCCCCCCCGAAATCGCTGGCACAAGTGAGCATGGGGGCGTTCGTGTCCACGCCGTCGTAGAAGCACAGCTCATCGCCCGGGCCCAGGTCGGTGCCCGAAAAGATGAGCTGGATGTGGGTGCCCTCGGAGCCGTCCGAACAGATGGTGGTGGTGAAAAACTCGTTCGGTTCGTAGGGGCTCATACCGCCGCCGCTGTCGAGGAAGAACCCCGAGCAGGTGGTGATGTCCGTTCCGTCCATCGGGAAGGTTTGGCCGCGCAGCAGGGCGGGCAGGGAAAGGAGCAGGAAGGCAAGAGGCGTAAAACGACCTTTCATATTCGAGGCATTGATTGGATTATGCAAACTGCGCATCGGCCGCACGGAAGAACGGGCATCGTTCCGGGTGCGGCGGGTTGCCGAAGAAAGGTGCTCATGGGAAGAAAATGGGCGAAGCTCGCGGATGGGTGGGGTGTCCGGGTCGTTGCCGGGGCGAGTGCGGGGTGGTTTTCCCGGAAGCCGAACGCCTCGGGGACCGACCCACCTTCGGCAAATACTGTTCCCCTTTTCAACCCCGGGGGCATGCCCCGCCGGATAGGGTCAGGTGTCGGTAGTCGAACGATGGACGCAATCGAAATTGCTTCGGGAATGTTGGGAAGGGATGTGCGGGCTTGTGGTCGAGCAAATATAACAATTCACTGCAATAGGAAAACTTCGTCGGCAAAGTTTTGCCCCTTCCCGGAAAAGGGGTAGGCTGTCTCCCTGAAGGATAGCCCGAATCCCCGAATTGTTCACGCGGGAAGGGTGGGCGGGGCGGCCTTCTCACCCTCCCCGCGAAGCACCCACCGCCCCCGGGTGGGTTGGGGGCGTTTCCCGGCCCCCGCTTTCCAGGGGTGTGTTCATGGTCGGCAATTTTTCTATTTTCAGCCCCGGTTCCCGGCCGGTATCGCCAATCGGGTGAGCCGGCTTGTCCATCAAGAGAGAGCCGGGGCGGGATTTTTCCACAGAAATGCCTCGGCGAGCAAGGTTCCTCTTTTGCCGGCTCGACCGACGAACCACGCGGGGGCAGGCGCAAACCAACCAACCATGCAAGGGAAAGCACACAGGGTCAGCATGCTGGGCACGGGCCTCATCGGAATGTTTTACACCCAGTGCATCCAGCAAATGCGCGGGGATGACCGGGTGGAGGTGGTCTATTCCCGTTCGGCGGAACGCGCCGAAGCCTTCGCCCGCAAATGGGGCATCCCCCACTGGACCACCGACCTGGCGGAAGCCATTCGCTGGGAGGGCACGGATGCCGTGGTCATCGGCCTGCCCAACAACCTCCATCTGGAATGCGTGTGCCTGGCCGCCGAAGCCGGGAAAGCCGTCCTGTGCACCAAGCCGCTGGGCCGCAGCGCCGAAGAAGCCCTTCAAATGCTCCGCCTCGTGGAGCAGCACGGCGTCTTTCACGGCTACCTCGAAGACCTGGCTTACACGCCCAAGACCCTCAAAAGCCTCGAAGCCATCCGCAACGGCGCCCTGGGACGCATCCTCTGGGCGCGCAGCCGCGAAGCCCATCCGGGGCCGCACAGCGACTGGTTCTGGAACGCCGAAATGTCGGGGGGCGGCGCCATCATCGACATCGGCTGCCATTGCATCGAAATCGCCCGCAACTTCATCGGCAAGGACATCCAGCCCCTCGAGGTCATGTGCTGGGCCGACACCCTCGTCAAGCCCATCGAAGCCGAAGACCACGCCGTGGCGCTGGTGCGCTACGCCAACGGCGCCGTCGGGCAGTTCGAGGTCAGCTGGGCCTTCCGCGGCGGGCTCGACATCCGCGACGAGGTGGCCGGCACCGAAGGCACCATCCGCCTCGACCATTTCTTCCGCACCGGCTTCGACATGTTCACCGCCGTGGGACAGGGCTACGTGGCCGAAAAAAGCGAAGCCGAAACCGGCTGGGTCTTCCCCGTCGGGGACGAACTCCACGCCCTGGGCTACAACAACATGTTCGCCGACATGTGGCGCGCCCTGGAAAACGGCACCGCCCCCATGGAAACCTTCTACGACGGCTACATCGTCAACGCCATCATGGACGCCTGCTACCGCTCCGAAAAAAGCAAAAAATGGGAGCCCGTCCGGCTCGAAGAGTGGCGCGGCCGCACCGACGTCCGACAGGAGCTCACCCTCCAAAACTTCGACGAGCGCTTCTGGCTCATCAAGGAAGAACGAATGCCCGACGGCAGCAAAAAGCTCATCCTCAAGGACAAAAAATCCGGGGACATCGTGCAACGGGTGGAGGAGGGGTGAATTTGTTTAGCGTGACACGTGACGCGTGACGGGAAGCTGTCAAATCGTCAAATCGTAAAATCGTCAAATCGTCAAATTGTCAAATTGTAAAATCGATGTTTGGGTGGGGGTGTCAGTTGTCAGT
>CAZBYX010000200.1:0-7282 GCA_964496055.1 uncultured Saprospiraceae bacterium | reverse complement strand
CTGGGCGATGGCAATGGGTTCGCCGGGCACGATGGCGCGGGCGCCTTCGGCGATGAGCTCTTCCCCGCCCTGGAGTCCTTCTTCGATGACAACTTGGCCCCGGTAGCTGCCGCCCGTCTTGACGAAGACCTTGCGGGCGACGGGTCCCTTCTCGCCCTGTCCTTTGACGAGGACGAAATCGTTGCCTTCCAAATCCTGTTGCACCAGTTCGATGGGGATGATGACCACGTCTTTCTGCGCATAGTCTTCGAAGACCATGACGGCCAGGAGGTTGGGTTTGAGCAAGCCGTCCGGGTTGGACAGCACCACCTCGACGCTGAAGGTGCGGTTGGCAGGGTTGATGGTGCTGCCGATGCGACTGATGCGGGCCTTTCGCTCGGTGTCGAGGGCCGGGAAGCGCACGGTGACCTCCTGCCCCCGACGGATGGCTTTGAGGTAGTTTTCGGGCACTTCGGCCACCACCTTCACTTTGCGGTTGTTCAGCAGGGTGACCAGCGGCATGCCGGGGTTGGCCAGCTCGCCCTGCTCCACGTGAACGACCTCCACGATGCCGGAGATGGGCGCATAGACTTTGGCTTTGGACAGTTGCACCTTCAGGGTCTCCAGGCTTTTTTCCAGACGCTCCTTGTTGTTCTTGGCCTGGAGGAGCTGGATTTCGGAGCCGATGTTTTGGTCCCAGAGGCGCTGTTGGCGCTCGTACACCTCGACGGCCAGGTCGAGGGCGGTTTCCACCTCGGCGATTTGCTTTTCGAGGGCTTCGAGGTCGAGCCGGGCGATGAGCTGCCCGCGCCTGACCACCTGCCCCTCCCGAACGGCCAGCTCGAGGATGCGGCCCGAGGCCTCGGGGGAGACGTTCACGAGGTCGTCGGCCACGACGTTGCCCTGGATTTCGACATAGTGGTGGAAGTCGCCGCGTTGGGCCGGCTGCAAGGTCACCAGGCGGGCCTGGTGGTTGGCTGCGGGGTTAAGCTCGGCGATTTCATCCTCCAGGCGGCGGATGTCTTTCTGAAGGACCTTGAGCTGCTCGCGTTTTTGGGCGAGCAGGGCTTTCTTGCCCTCCAGGTCGGTGGGCCAGGTGGGGTTCGGGTCGGTACTGCCGCAGGCTTGCAACAGCAGCAGGAGGGGTAGGAGGAGCAGACTGGTTCTCATGGTTGCCAAAATTTTCCAGGTGATTTCGGTTCGTGTCACTTTCCAAGGGCTTTGTTCAGATTGTAACGCGCCAGCAGCAGGTCGTACATGGCCTGGGTGTAGTTGCGCTGGGCATCGTATAGGGTTTGCTCGGCCTGGGCGGTTTCGAGGCTGGAGCCGACGCCCTCCTTGTACTTCACCAGCGCGGTGTCGTAAATTTTTTGGGCCAGCTCGAGGGTGCGTTGCTGGTTTTCGAGGCGACGCAGCGCATTCGCGTACTCGACGCGGGCGTTTTGCACTTCGAGGGTGATGGAGCGGCCCAGCTCCTGGAGGTTGTTGCGGGCTTCTTCCAGGTCGAGGCGGGCGCGCTGGATGAGTGCCTTTTTGTACAGCCCGTCGAAGAGGGGCATTTTGAGGCTCAGCCCCACCATGGCGGAGGGGAAGCGGAAGGCGCCGTCGAGTTTGTCGCCCTGCAGGTTTTGGGCATAGCTGCCGAAGGCGTGCAGGGAAGGCAAGTAGCCGGCCCGGAACCGCTTGACGTTCAGCTCGTTGAGATAGACTCCCGTAGCTGCCGTGCGGTATTCCGGGCGGCTGTCGAATGAAATGGATGCTGTCGAGTCCTGGGAAGGCACCCCGGCCAAGAGGGATTCAAAGCTGTCGCTCACTTCGAGGGGCGCTTCGATGGGGTAGCCGATGACGAACTTCAGGCGATTGAGGGCAATGGCTTTTTGCCGCAGGAGGTTGTCCCGCTCGGCGCTGAGGGTGGACAGGGAAAGCTCCAGTCGGTCCACGTCGAGCTGTTCGACGAAGCCCTCGCGGTACAGGGCGCGCGTTTCGTCGAGCAGGCGCTGCACGTTGGCGATGTTGCGCTCCAGAATGTCCAGGTTGGATTGAATGAGCAGGGCGGGCAAGTAGGCGGTGCGCACCCGATGGCGCACGTCCAGTTGGGTGGCTTCGTATTGCTGCTGGGTGAATTTTTTGAACTCGCGGGCGGCTATGAGGCCCACCACCCAGGAAAAGTCGAAGAGCTGGGCCTGTAAATCCACCCGGGCCACCGCGTTTTGCTTGGTACCGAACTGGACTTCCGCAAACTCCCCTTCCGGAGCATTGGGGTCGAAAAACTGGGCCGGAACCAAGGTGCTGGGCAATTTCAGGTTGTACTGATAATCCACCCCCAAATTGAGCTGGGGCATCCCGATGGCGGCGCTTTCGAGAATTTGCCCTTCCGCGTCGGCAATGGCGATTTGGGCATTCTTCACGGCGGTGCTGTGTTCCAGAGCGTAACGCGTTGCCTCCTCCAGGGTGAAGGAAGGCACCTGCGCCCGGGTGGAACTCAGCAGCAGCAAAAAGCCGAAACACAACAGGTTTTTCATCATCTCTCGGGTGATTTTCCCGCCGGCAAGCCCTCACACGGGCTCCTCCGGCAGTATCTTCTTTTGGAGTTTTTCGAACAGGCGCCCCCCCTTGGGGCTGACGATGCCCCGAATGTGGTACTGGATGTTCTGCTTGAACAGGGTTTCCCGGTCGTATTCGCTCAGGGGGAAGAGCTCCTCGTCCACGATGTTGTTCACCTTGGCGACGTACAGCCGGGCAATGATGGCGGGCTCCAGGTCTTCCCGGTAGATGCCCTCCTCCATGCCCCGCCGCAGGTTGTTTTCGATGACCTGCTGAATGTACCCGAAGTGCAGCTCGCGCAGCATGTTCCAGGCTTCGCGGTAGTATTTCTGCAGGTCGTACATCAGCGTCGGCGGCAACTCCCGCAACTGACGGATGACAAACCTGGCAAGGAAGACCATTTCTTCCAGAGCATTTCCGGCAGACTGCACCGTTTGTTCGATGAGCTCCCGCTCGCAATCTATGCTCTGACGAATGACCTGCTCCACCAGGTCGCTCTTGTTCGCGAAGTGCTGGTAGAGGGTCTTCTTCGAAATGCCCAGCTCCCGCGCGATGTCGTCCATGGTGACGCTGCGCAAGCCATAGCGCCGAAACAGCGTTTCGGCGGTGTCCAGGATTTGATTTTTGACCTCCATATTCATTCGGGGCGCGAAAATAGGTCAAGTAAACGATGGAAACGATACCCATGTTCAAAGTTTCCTGAGTTTTTTGACAAAATTCCGACCAAAGGCAAAAGCCCCCGGATGAAGCCTCGGTCCGAAGGGGTTTTCCGTCCCGCCGCGGTGCTTTGCTATCTTCGCCCTTCCACCAAACGATACCCGCCCATGCAGACGAAAGCCCAACGCATTGTTCGCCGGATGTACGACCACGACCCCTTCAGCCAGTGGCTGGGCATCGAGGTGTTGGAGGTGCGGGAGGGGTTTTGCCGTTTGAGGATGGAGGTGCGGGAGGAGATGCTCAACGGCTTCGGCATCGCGCACGGGGGCATCAGCTACTCCCTGGCCGACAGCGCCTTCGCCTTTGCCAGCAACTCCCACGGCCGGCACGCCGTGTCCATCGAAACCTCCATCTCCCACACCCGCGCCGTGCACACCGGGGACGTCCTTCTGGCGCAAGCCCAGGTCCAGCATCTTTCCAATCGGCTGGGGATTTACGAAGTGCAGGTGCGCCGGGAGGATGGAACCATCGTAGCCTTGTTCAAGGGCACCGTTTTCCGCAAGGAGCGCGAATGGGAGCCAAGCAACCCCGCAGACTGAGCGGGGCTTTCGTGCAGCAGACAAGGAGGGTCATCCGAGGGTGCCCCCCTACCCTTCAATCCTTCGGATTCAGTAACTTACCCCCGTTGTAAGTGTCTTCCTTCCGTTCACCTCAATCGGATTCGGTATGAAAACCCTCGCCTGCCGCCGTCCTCTCCTTTCCCTTTTCCTGGTTCTGAATTTTGCTGCCCTCTCCTTTGCCCAGCGCACCCAGAAGCCCGTCCTGCACGCCAAGGAGTGGATTGCCATCACGGGCAAGCCCCTGGCCGCCACCGCCGGCGCCCGCATCTTCCAGCAGGGGGGCAACGCCGTCGACGCCGCCTGCGCCATGCTCGCGGCCACCTGCACCATGTGGGACGTGCTGAGCTGGGGCGGCGAAACCCAGGCCCTCATCTACAACCCCCACACCGGCCGGGTCATCGGCATCAACGCCCTAGGCGTCGCCCCCACCGGGGCCACGGCCGAATTTTTCCTCGAAAAAGGGATGAAATATCCCCCCCAATACGGCCCCCTGGCCGCCGTCACCCCCGGCACCCCCGGCGGCCTGCTCACCATGCTGGCCGAATACGGCACCATGAGCCTGGAACAGGTGCTCCAACCCGCCATGGAAATGGCCGCCGGCTACCCCATCGAAGCCCAGGCCGCCAATGCCATCGAACGCCACAAGGAGCGCATCAAGAAATGGAAGTACTCCCGGGAAGTGTTTTTGCCCCACCTCGGCGACGAGGAGCGCGAAGCCCCCTACCCCGGTGAAATCTTCCGCCAGGAAGACCTGCTCAACACCCTGCGCAAACTGGTCGAAGCCGAACGGAAAGCCCTTGAACAGGGCAAGAGCCGCAAGGAAGCCATCTATGCCGCCTACGAGCGCTTCTACAAAGGCGACATCGCCCGGGAGTTCGTCCGCGGTGTGCAGGAAGAGGGCGGGCTCATCACCCTGGAAGACCTCGCCAACTGGAAAGTGTACATCGAGGAGCCCATCCACGTCAATTACAAGGGCATCGAGGTGTACAAACTCACGCACTGGGTTCAGAGCCCCGTCATGCTCCAGTGCCTCAACATGATCGAACAGCTCGACCTGAATTGCATGGAGTACAACTCCGCCAAATACATCCACGCCCTCTATCAGGTCATGAACCTCGCCTTCGCCGACCGCGACTTTTACTACGGCGACCCCTACTTCCCGCCCGAAGAACCCATCCAGGGACTGCTTTCCAAAGAATACGCCCGCGAGCGGCTCAAGCTCATCGACTGGGAAAAGAACGCCACCAACGTCAAACCCGGCGACCCCTATCCCTTCGAAGGCAAGACCAACCCCTACCTGGACCTCATCGAGAAATGGAACGACGAGATGTCCAGCTCCGAAGCTCCCCTGTTCGACGGGCAATCCGAATTCCCCGAGGACGCGCCCTTTTACTACGGCACCACCACCGTCCAGGCCGCCGACAAGGAGGGCTGGATCGTGTCCATGACGCCCAGCGGCGGGTGGATTCCCGCCGTCATCGCCGGTCGGACGGGCATCGGACTGAGCCAGCGCATGCAAAGCTTCGTGCTGCGCAAGGAAGAAAACCCCTTCAACGTCGTGGAGCCGGGCAAACGCCCCCGCGCCACCCTCACTCCCACCCTCGCCCTGAAGGACGGCAAACCCTTCCTCAGCTTCAGCGTGCAGGGCGGCGACAGCCAGGACCAGAACCTGCTGCAGTTTTTCCTCAACGTCGTCGAGTTCGGCATGAACGTCCAGGAAGCCTGCGAAGCCGCGAACATCAACAGCTTTCAGTTGCGCGGCTCTTTCGGCGACCACGAAATCAGCCCGGGCCGCATCCTCATTCAGGAGCAGACCCCGCCCTGGGTGCGCGCCCAACTCCGTCGCATGGGCTACTCCATCCGCGATGCGCAGCGCACCTCTGGCCCCATCAACGCCATCTTTTTCGACTGGGAGAACGGCAGCATGTGGGGGGGCTCCAGCAACCACGGCGAAGACTACGGCATCGGGTGGTGACCCCTCCTTTCCGGGCGATTCCCTTTCTTTGCAACCCCTGAAACGCCCCCCGAAAGGGGACAAAACCTTCCTCTGCCCATGCCTGCATCCTACATCATCGACGCCGTGCGCACCCCCATCGGCAAATTCGGGGGCAGCCTGGCCCCCGTGCGCACCGACGACCTGGCCGCCCACGTCATCCGCGAACTGCTCCAGCGCCACCCCGATTTACCCCCCGATGCCATCGACGAGGTCATTCTGGGCTGCGCCAACCAGGCCGGCGAAGACAACCGCAACGTGGCGCGCATGGCTCTGCTGCTGGCAGGCCTGCCCTTCAGCGTGCCCGGCGAAACGGTCAACCGCCTGTGCGCTTCCGGCATGTCGGCCGTCATCCACGCCCATCGCGCCATCCAGACCGGCGACGGCGACCTGTTCATCAGTGGAGGGGTGGAGCACATGACGCGCGGCCCCTTCGTCCTGAGCAAGGCCAGCAAGCCCTTCGGACGCGACGTGGAGTTCCACGACAGCAGCTTCGGCTGGCGCTTCGTCAACCCCAAAATGAAAGCCCTCTACGGCACCCACAGCATGGGCGAAACGGCCGAAAACCTCGTCGAGCTGTACGCCATCAGCCGCGAAGACCAGGACCGCTTCGCCTACCACTCCCAGATGAAAGCGGCACGCGCCCAAGCCTCCGGCCGCCTGGCGAAGGAAATCGTACCCGTATCCATCCCACGACGCAAGGCGGAACCGCTCCTCTTCGAGCACGACGAGTTCATCAAACCCCAGACGACCCTCGAAGTGCTCGCCACCCTGCGGCCGGCCTTCAAGAAAGCCGAAGAGGGGGGCACGGTGACCGCCGGCAATGCCTCCGGATTGAACGACGGAGCCGCCGCCATGCTCGTCGCCTCCGAGGCGGCTGTGCAGAAGTTTGGGCTTCAGCCCCTGTCCCGCATCGTCGCCTCGGCCGTGGTTGGCGTCGAGCCCCGCATCATGGGCATCGGGCCCGTTCACGCCTCGCGCAAAGCCCTCCAAAAAGCCGCCTTGCAGCTCGACGACATGGACCTCATCGAAATCAACGAAGCCTTCGCCGCCCAGGTCCTGGCCTGCACCCGGCAGCTCGGCCTCCCCGATGACGACCCCCGCCTCAACCCCAACGGCGGAGCCATCGCCCTCGGTCACCCGCTCGGCATGTCCGGCACGCGTATCCTTCAAACCGCCGCCCTCGAACTCCACGAACGAAACAAGCGCTATGCCCTGGTCACCATGTGCGTGGGTGTGGGGCAAGGGTATGCCACCATCCTGGAACGGGTGTGAAGGATTGGTAAGACCTTGAAACACTTGGAAATAGATGGAGACAAATGGAAATAGATTGCCTGTAAAATCGCTGAACCGTAAAACCGTAAAATCGAAGGGAGGGTGTGGGGTTTGAGGTTTGGGTTTGGGAGTAGTCAGAATCAGGTTTCACGGTTTCAGGGTTCCGAGGTTTCAGGGTTTCGAGGTTTCAGGGTTTCACGGTTTCAGGGTTTCG
>CAZBYX010000199.1:0-7295 GCA_964496055.1 uncultured Saprospiraceae bacterium | reverse complement strand
CAACGAGCAACGAACAACGAGCAACGAACAACGAACAACGCCAGCTGAAGATCCGGCGGTGCGCCGGGAAGCTGCACCCGGCCTTCGTCGTGAAAGGGGGCGTGCTGCATTGGTGGTTCCGTCAGGAGCCTTTACTTTGCGCTCCGAATCATGAACCTGGCCTACTTCATAGCGCGGAAGGTGGCGGCGGCGGGGCAACAGTCGTTTTCGCGGCTCATCCTGCGCATCGCCGTGGTGGCGGTGGCGCTGAGCATGGCCGTCATGATTGCCAGCACGGCCGTCATTCGGGGCTTCAAAAACCAGATCGGGGAGAAGATTTTCGGCTTCTGGGGGCACATCCACATCACCAGCGCCGACGTGTACCGCACCCTCACCGAAAGCGAGCCCGTCAGTCTGGAACAGGACTTTTACCCCGCCCTCGACACCATCGGCCCCATCACCTACCTGGCGCCCCTGGAGCTTTTCGGCCGCCCCTTGGGCCAGCACATGGTGCGGCGGCGCACCCATGGAGGCATCCGCCACATCCAGGTCTTCGCCCTCAAACCGGGCATCATCAAAACCAAGGAGGAAATCGAGGGCATCGTCCTCAAAGGAGTGGGGCGCGACTTCGACTGGTCCTTCTTCGACCAGTACCTGCTGGAAGGGGAGCGCCTGCAGTTGCAAGACAGCGTCGCCTCCGACGGCATCCTCATCAGCCGCCAGACCGCCGATCGGCTCCAGCTCCAGCTCGGCGACCGCTTCATCTTCTACTTCGTGGACCGCGGCGAACCCCTGCGCCGCCGCTTCACCGTCCAGGGCATCTACAAAACCGGCCTCGAAGAATACGACCGCAAATTCGCCCTGGTGGACATCCGCAAAGTGCAGCAATTGCTCAAGTGGCGCCCCGACCAGGTCGGCGGCTTCGAGGTCTTCCTCGACGACATCCGCGACATGGACATCTTCACCGAATACATCTACCTGGAAATCCTGCCCAACGACCTGTTCGCCGAAAGCATCCGCGAAAAATTTCCCGCCATCTTCGAGTGGCTCGGCCTGCAAGACATCAACGAGGTGGTCATCATCGTCCTCATGCTCGTGGTCAGCATCATCAACATGGTCACCGCCCTGATGATTCTCATCCTCGAGCGCACCAACATGATCGGCATCCTGAAAGCCCTGGGCTACACCAACTGGGGCATCCGCAAAATCTTCCTCTATTATGCCGCCTACATCATCGGGCTGGGGCTGTTCTGGGGCAATCTCATCGGCATCGGGCTTTGTCTGGCTCAACAGGAATGGAAATTCATCACCCTGTCCGAGGAGAATTACTACCTGCCCTACGCGCCCATCGAGCTCGACCCCGCCATCCTAATGGCACTGAACGGGGGCACCTTTCTGCTCATCCTTTTGTTTTTGGTCTTGCCTTCCTATCTGGTTACCCGCATCAGCCCGGTGAAGGCCATCCGCTTCAAATGAGGGGTTCACGCGGGCGGCGAGCCGTTTTGTTGGCTTCGAATCCAGATATCCCGCTGGGGGAAGGGGATGGTGATGCCGTTTTCGCGGAACAGCCGGTCGATTTCGAAGCGCAAATCACTGCGAATGAACACACTGCCCCAGTGGTCCTGGGTGTAGAAATGCAGGACGAAGTCCAGCGAGGAGTCCCCGAAATTTTTGAACTGCACGCGGGGCTGGGGCTTTTTCAGGATCTTGGGGTGCCCCTCGGCCGCCTGCAGCAGGAGCTTCTTGACCAACTCCACATCGGAGCCGTACTCCACCCCCACTTCCACCTGATAGCGGGAGGGGGTCTTGTCTTTGCTCACGTTGGTCACCTTTTCCACCACCAACATGGAGTTGGGTATGTTGATGAGGATGTTGTCGAGGGTTTTCACCTCGGAGGTGCGCAAGCCGATTTTTTCCACACGGGCTGGCTGCCCATCCACTAAAACGACGTCGCCCACCTGCAAACTGCCCTCGAAAAGAATGATGAGCCCGCTGGTGAAGTCGTTGAAGGTCTGTTGCAAACCCAAACCCGCCCCCACCAACAGCGCCGCCGACCCCGCCCAGAGGACGCTGAGCGAAACGCCGATGGTCTCCAGGGCGAACAAGAGGGCCAGGGTGTACACCACGTACTTGATGATCTGGACGGTGGTGTACTGGCGGCCGAGGTCGATTTCCCGCCGGATGAAGAAGGGCTTGAGCAGGCGCTGAATGAGAAAAACGACGAAACGCGCCACGGCCAGGATGACCAGGGCCATGAGGAAGCGCGTCCAGTTGTTCTGGAAGTAATCGAGCAGGCTCTCTAAAAATTGCATGGGGCAGTGGTTGGGGGGTTCGTGTTTGAGGGAATCAAACGGCTATGTTTTCCAAGACGTTTTCGATGAGGCGGCTCACGGCTTTTTTGGGGTTTTTGCTGAAGGTTCCTTTCGGGCGGTTGGCCAAAATGGCATTGCAGCTCAGGGCGCGATGGCCCAGCAGTTTGGACAGCCCGTAAATGGCCGCCGATTCCATTTCGAAGTTGCTGAGCGGAAAGCCCTGGAAGGTGAACTCGCGGGCCCTCTCGAAGAAGGAGGCCTGCAGGCGGCTGGGGCGGCGCAGGCGGCGGCCCTGGGGGCCGTAAAATCCCGGGCTGGTCAGGGTGATGCCCACGTGCATGCCTTTGCCGACCTGGCTCAGCAGTTTCCAGTCGCCCTGGAAGGCGTAGGTGAGCAACAGGAGCCCTTCGTCCTGGAGCAGCTCGCGGATTTCGGTGTTCAGCTCCTGTTCGGTTTCGGAGTAGGTGACTTCGTAAAATTGGAAGAGGCTGTCCATGCCGATGGCGTAGGCGCTGGCCACCTGGGTGTCCACTTCGATGTCGGGGCGGATGCTGCCGGAGGTGCCGATGCGCAGGAAAGTCAGGGGGGTGTGCCGTTCTTTTTCGAGGCGGGATTCGAAGTCGATGTTGAACAGGGCATCCGCTTCGTTGAGCACGATGTCGATGTTGTCCGTACCGATGCCGGAAGAAATGACGGAGATGCGTCGCCGACCGACCCAGCCGGTGTGGGTGATGAACTCGCGCTTTTTGCGTTTCAGCTCGATGGAGTCGAAGCGGCGGCTGACCCGCTCCACGCGGCCGGGGTCGCCCACCAGCAGGATGGTTTCGGCCAATTCGCCCGGGCGCAGGGCCAGGTGGTAGATGCTGCCGTCATCGTTGAGGATGAGTTCGGATGCGGCGATGGCCCGGCTGGAGTGTGCAGGATTCTCGGGCATTCGCGTAGGTTTCAGGTTTCGTTTTGCCATGCAGAGAGGAAGAACCTCTTGCCTCAATTCATCGGCAAGTTGCTAAACTTGCGCAAAAATTCAGCAACGATGCGCAAAATTTATTACCTCTCCACCTGCAAAACCTGCCAACGCATCCTCCAGGAACTGGGCGGCCTGGAAGGCTTCGAAAAGCAGGACCTGAAAACCGAACCCCTCAACGAAGCCCAACTGGAAGAGCTGCACCGCCTGGCCGGCTCTTACGAAGCCCTCTTCAGCCGCCGCTCCCAAAAGTTCCGCGAATGGGGGCTCAAAGACAAGCCCCTCGGCGAAGCGGATTACCGCGATTTGCTGCTCAAACACTACTCCTTCCTCAAACGCCCCGTCATCGTGGTGGACGGAGAAATCTTCATCGGCTCCGCGAAAAAGGAAGTGGAAGGCGCCCGCGCCAAAATTCAAGGCCATGCCTGACAAGAACACCATCGCCGAATGGCTGAAAGGCCTGCAAGACCGCATTTGCCAGGCCCTCGAATCCGCCGACGGAGGAGCCTTCCACGAAGACCTCTGGGAACGCCCGGGTGGGGGTGGGGGGCGCACCCGCATCATCGAGGGGCGGCACATCGAAAAGGGAGGGGTCAATTTCTCCGCCGTTCACGGCATGCTGCCCCAGCGCATCGCCGATGCGCTGGGGCTGGAGCCCGAGGCGTTCTTCGCCACCGGGGTCTCCATCGTCCTCCATCCCCGCAACCCTTACGTGCCCATCATCCACGCCAACTTCCGCTTCTTCGAGGTGGGGCGCCAAACCTGGTGGTTCGGCGGCGGCATAGACCTGACCCCCCACTACGTGGACCCCGCCGAAGCCCAACTTTTTCACCGCCGCCTCCAGACCCTCTGCGATCGGCACGCCCCCGACTACTACCCCCGCTTCAAAAAATGGGCGGACGACTACTTCTACCTGCGCCACCGCGAAGAAACCCGCGGCGTCGGCGGCATCTTCTTCGACCGCCTGGGCATGGGCGAAGCTCCGCAGCACCGCCAAAACTATTTTGCTTTCCTTCAGGATTGTGGCGAGACCTTCGCCCCCCTCTACCTCGAAATCCTGAACGCGAAAAAGGACCACCCCTTCGGCGAGCGGGAACAGCACTGGCAAGCCCTGCGCAGGGGGCGTTACGTCGAGTTCAACCTCGTGTGGGACAAGGGCACCAAATTCGGCCTCGACACACAGGGGCGCACCGAGTCCATTCTCATGAGCCTACCCCCCTTGGCGCGCTGGAAATACGACTACCGCCCCGAAGCGGGCAGCCCCGAGGCCCAAACCCTTCAATGGTTGCGCAAGGGTGTGGACTGGGTGGGAGGGGAAGACGAGGCTTCCGCCCTCACTGGCACAAAATGAAGATGGGTTCGGTTTCCACCACGTTGCTCTGGTGGCCGGCCCGGTCCACGATGTAGATGGAGTAGCGCACCGTGTCCATGGGGTATTCGGGGGAGGTGTCGAAGCAGGGGTCGAGCCCCAGTTCGGGAGGGAAGATGCAACAGGTGGTGAAAAGGCGGAAGGTGATTTCCCCCCGAATGCCGTTGGAGGAGCCCAGGTCGGGCAGGAAGGGGATGCGGTATTGGTTTTCGAGAATGCCCGTGCGCAGGTCGGTCACGAACAGGTTCAGCGAATCGGACTCTTCGTCGCCCAGGTCGCCGTCGCCGTCGGTGAAGGCGATGGTCACGAAGGTGGTATCTTCCGGGCCCAGCCCGCGCTTCATCACGTTTTTGGTCATGCCGATGTACTCGATGACCGGCTCGATGGGGTAGTCGGGCGGGGTGGCACAGGCCCAACAAAAAACGGCCAGCAAAGCTACGGGGGCGTATGGCAACAGCTTCATATTTCGGGGGGTTGAATGCTCGACGAAAAGTTATCAATGTAACGCCCAAACGGGCAGGAAATTCTGAACCTTGAGGTCATTCGAACGGCAAAGGCGGCAATTGCAGCAGCGCATTCTCGAGGCAAAGACCGGGGATTTCGAGCCCCTGGCGCTGGAGGTCTTTCGCTTCCAGGCGCGCCACAATCCCGTTTACGCCGAGTTCATCCGCTTGCTGGGCCGGGCTCCGGAACGGGTGGAAACCCTGGAAAGCATACCCTTTCTGCCCATCCAAAGTTTCAAAAAATACGCCATTAAAACCGGTCAGTGGCCCGATGGTTTGGTATTCACCTCCAGCGGCACCACCGGTCAAACCCCCTCCCGACACCACGTCCGGGACCCGCAGTGGTACGAGCGGCTCGCCGTCAACGCCTTCGAACGGCTGTACGGCCCCTTGCGGGAGTGGGTGGTTTTGGGTTTGCTGCCTTCCTACCTCGAACGCAGCGGCTCCTCCCTGATTTTCATGGTGCAGCGCTTCATGGAGCGCTCGGGCCATCCCCTCAACGGTTTCTACCTCCACGACTACGAGCGCCTGCAACGCACCTTGCAACACGAACTGGCCGGGCGGGAGCGGGTCTTGTTGCTCGGCGTCAGCTTTGCCCTGCTCGACTTCGCAGAGAAACACCCCATGCCCCTGCCCGGCGTCACCCTCATGGAGACCGGCGGCATGAAAGGGCGCCGCCGCGAGCTCACCCGCCCCGAATTGCACGCCATACTGAAAAGGGCTTTTCAGCTCCAGGCGGTGCATTCCGAATACGGGATGACCGAACTGCTGTCGCAGGCGTATGCCCCGGCAGAGGGGCGCTTCCTGCCCGCTCCCACCATGCGGGTGCTGGTGCGCGAAATCAACGACCCCTTCGCCTATCGCCCGCCGGGGCGTACCGGGGTGCTCCACATCATCGACCTGGGAAACCTGGATTCCTGCGCCTTCATCGCCACCGAAGACCTCGGTATCCGCCACCCCGACGGAAGCTTCCAGGTCCTCGGCCGCCTCGACGGCAGCGACCTGCGAGGGTGCAACCTCATGGTGGAGGGCCTGGGCTGATGTTGCGTCTCAGGGGCACTGCCATTGGGCCCTCTCCCGCAAGCTGAGTACATTCACCCTCAAAACAAGCACCCTATGGACTTCCTCCTCTACGGCGCCTACGGCTACACGGGCCGCCTCATCGTTCGGTACGCCGCCCAATACGGCTTGAAGCCCTTGCTCTCGGGACGCAATGCCGAAAAATTGAAAGCTCTGGCCCGGGAATTCGACCTCGAATACGCGGCTTGCTCCCTGGACGAGCCCCGAAAACTGGTCGAACTGCTGCGCCAGACGAAACTGGTGGTGCATGCCGCGGGCCCCTTCATCCATACGGCGCGGCCCATGATGGAAGCCTGTCTGGAAGCCCGCACCCACTACCTGGACATCACCGGGGAAATTCAGGTGTTCGAAACCGCCGCCCGCCTGGACGAACGCGCCCGCCAGGCCAAGGTCATGCTCTTGCCCGGCACCGGCCTGGACGTGGTGCCCACCGATTGCCTGGCGCTGTACCTGAAAAAGCAATTGCCCGATGCCCGGCTGTTGCAACTGGCCTTCAAAAGCCTGGGCCGCTTCTCCCGCGGCACCGCCAAAACCATGATAGAAAATCTGGGGGAGAGCGGGGCGGTTCGGGTGGAGGGCAAGATTCGGCGCGAGCCCATTGGCAAAAGAACCCTCCGGGTGCCTTTCCCCGACGGCAAGTCTTTCGTCATGAGCATTCCCTGGGGCGATGTCTCCACCGCCTACCATTCCACCGGCATTCCCAACATCGAAGTGTACATGGCCTTGCCCCCCTCCCTGCACCGCCGCTTGCGCTGGCAGCGCTATTTCAACTGGCTGCTGCGCACCCGCCTCGTGCGCAACCTCGCCCGCCGCAAAGTGGAGCAAGGCCCGCCCGGCCCTTCCGATGCCGAACGCGAAAAGGGGCGTTGCTACTACTGGGGCCGCGTCAGCAACCTCAGCGGCGACACCCGCGAAGCCCGCCTGACCACCGTGGAAGGCTACACCCTCACCGCCCATTGTACCCTGCTCATCGCCCGCAAAGTGCTGGAAGGAAACTTCAAACCCGGCTTCCAAACCCCCGCCCGCGCCTATGGCGAAAACCTCATCCTCGAAGTGGAAGGCACCTCCCGGGAGGACGGCCCCTTCGC
>CAZBYX010000198.1:0-7303 GCA_964496055.1 uncultured Saprospiraceae bacterium | reverse complement strand
ACCCTGAGACCGTGAAACCCTGAAACCTCGAAACCCTTCGATTTTACGGTTTTACAGTTTTACGATTTTACAGGCAATCTATTTCCAAGTGTTTCGAGGTCTTTCCCATCGCCAATCCAGGGATGGCGCCGGGGCGCTCAGTTCTGGGAAATGGGTCGGGGCGTGGGGAAGAGCGCCTTGCGGAGGGCGGGATTGATTTCGAAGATTTTCTCGGCGGAGACGCCGTTTCGGCGGGCTTCCTGCAAGACTTTGAGGGCTTCCTGGCGCTTGCCCTCGGCCAGCAGGGCTTCGATGCGGGGGATGTAGAACTTGGGGTTGGAGCGGTCGATTTTCAGCCCTTTGGCGGTCAGTTGGCGCACGGCGCGTTCGTTGCCGAGTTTGAGGTTGGCGTCGGCGCTTCGTTGCAGGGCATCGGGGTCGTCGGGGTTGCTGCGGAGCTTCTGTTTCGATTCGGTGATGATTTTGCGCTGCTCGGCGATGCTTTTGCGGGTTTTCTCCAGCAGGTTGAGGGCTTCTTTGTTCGCGGGGTCTTTTTTCTTCACGGTTTCGAGGTCTTCTTCGGCTTTTTTCAGGTGTCCCGATTCGAGGAAGGCTTTGCCGCGGGCGGTGCGCACGTTCGGGTCTTCTTTGGCTTTCAGGGCTTTGGAAAAGTCCTCGATGGCGTTGTAGTAGTCGCGGTTTTTGAGCAGGAGCATGCCGCGGTTGTTCAGGGCCAGCCAGTAATCGGGGTGGATTTGCAGCACTTCATCCAGATAGCTGAGGGCGTCCTCGGGTTGGTTCATTTGGAGGTAGGCATCGGCGAGCATCATGTCGCGCATCAGGGCGGAGGAGGTGTCGGTGGGGGTGGCTTGCTTGAGCACTTCGGCCGCGACGGCGTACTGGCCCTCCTGGTGAGCGGCGACGCCCAGGGCGAAGAGGATGACCTGCTCGATGTCGGCGGTCAGTTCGCTTTCGGCATCGATGGCGGAGATGGCCCGCACGTTGCGCAACTCGTTTTCCCCTTCCCAGGCCAGCTTGGTGAATTGCAGGCCCTCGGAAGCCCCCAGGTATTTGAAGCGCGTGCTGACGATGAAGCCTTCGGCACCGACCTTTTCGGCGCGCCCCCAGATGATCAGGCGGGCGGCGCAACGACGCCCCAGCCGCCCGGCTTCCCGGTAGTTCAGCACGCCGTAATCCTGCACGGGAAAGTCGGTCAGGATGGCGGCCGAGAGGTTCAGGTCGTAGCGCCGGGCCAGTTCTTCCAGGCGTTCGCGCAACTGCGCCTGCACGGGGATGGGGGCCGCACCCGAGGGATTGAAGAAGGGCAGCAGCAGCACCTTGAAAGCCGCCCCCGGCTCGAAGGCCGGGCAGCTGAAATCCATTTTCGCCCCCTCTTCGGGAGGTGAGGTTTTCACCTTGGAGTTGGGGGGCTCACTCGTAAATTCCCGCCCTTTGCCATCCCCTATGTACCCCTGCCGGAAGAGGACACCCACCGTCAGGGCTATCGCCAAGATGGGCAGGATGGTGAGCGCCAGACGGAATTTGGGGGAGCGGAAGATGAACTGCCAGCGGGGCTCCGCCTTCCGCTCCTCGACGGGCAACTCGCCTTTTTCCAGAGCTTCCAACAGAGCCAGAAACTGGTTTGTGGCCTGGTTGTAGGCAATCTGGGCGTTTTCGAAGCTCACCAGTCCACTTGCCTGTTCTTTGCGGAGTTTCTTGTACGCCGCTTCGATTTGCACGCTTCGGGAAAGAAAGGGGCGGTATTGCAGCTCAGACTTCAGGAAAGCTTGCAGCAAGTCGATGGCCGAACCCAGTTCCGCCTCGCTGACGAGCTCCCTTGCCTGTGTGATGACTTGCTGCTTGTCCATGCGTGTTTTGTTTGCGCCAATTTAAGGCTTTTCGGAACAAACCAACAGCCGCTGCTTCCTCAACGTTGGTGATTATCAATTTTTTATGGTTGCTTCAAAAAAACCATGTCCTTTCCGTTCTCAATTTCGGCACGGTCGAGCCCCTTGGCCGCGTTATGGGTAGGAGCCGCTGCACCGGGCAAGGCTTAATTTCCACGTGCCCTACCTTTGCCCCTCAAAGTCGCCCTCGGATGAAATCACCCCTGCCAGCCCCTCTAACCGCGCTGCTCCTGCTGCTGCCCCTGAGCCTGTGGGCTCAACTCTTTGGAACCGTGCGCGATGAGCGGGGAAACCCCCTTCCCTTCGCCACCATCTACCTGGAGGGAAGCTCCCGGGGCACCACCACGAATCTGGAAGGCAGCTACGAGCTCCCCCTCGAACCCGGCACCCATCGCGTGGTCTTCCAGTACGTGGGCTACCGCCCCCAGGTGCGGGAGGTGCGGGTGGGAGGGGCGCCCCTGCGCCTCGATGTGCAGCTGGCGCCCGAGGTGGTGAGCCTGCGCGAGGTGGAGGTCCGCGCCGGCGCCGAAGACCCGGCCTACGAAATCATGCGCCGGGCCATCGCCCGGCGCCGCCACTACCGCGAGCTGGTGCGGAGCTTTGCCTGCGACGTGTACATCAAAGGCACGGTGAAAATCCTCGACGCTCCGGAAACCATCCTGGGGCAGGAAGTGGGCGACCTGGACGGCAGCCTGGATTCCAACCGGCAGGGCATCGTGTACCTGTCGGAAAGCGAAGCCCGCTGGTTCTTCCAACAACCCGACCGCTACCGCGAAATCATGGTCTCGAGCAAGGTCAGCGGCGACGACCAGGGCTTCAGCTTCAACAGTGCCAGCGACCTGAACCTCAACCTCTACGACGAACACATCCCCTTCGGGCGGCAAGTCCTCTCCCCCCTGGCCGACAATGCCTTCAACTACTACCGCTTCCGGCTCGAAGGCACCATCGTCAACGATGACGGCTCCTGGCTGTACAAAATCCACATGCGCCCCAAACGCCCCGAAGACCCCGTCATGCAGGGCTATCTCTACATCGTGGACAGCCTCTACCTGGTGCAAGGGCTGGACGCTTTCCTCACGGGGCGCGCTATGAACTGGGAGGTCTTCGACACGCTCTATGTTCACCAGGTGCACGTGCCCGTGCGCCCGCCGGAGGTGTGGCGGGTGTTCTCTCAGAATTACCGGGTGCGGGGCGGGGTTTTCGGGTTTCGCTTCGAGGGGCATTTCGCCGCCGTTTACTCCAACTACGCCATCGACACGACCTTCGCCCCCGGTTTCTTCGGCAATGAGCTGCTGACCGTGCAGCCCGAAGCCAACGAGAAAGACCTCACTTACTGGGACAGCATCCGCCCCGTGCCGCTCACCCACGAAGAACGGGTGGACTACGTGCGCAAGGACAGCATCGCGCGGGTGCGCCGCAGCAAACCCTACCTCGACTCCCTGGACCGCGTCAACAACCGCCTCGAGCCCCTCGAAATCCTCCTCGGCTACACCTGGCGCAACTCCTTCAAGCGCCGCAGCTGGACCTACGCCTCCCCCCTGGCCAGCCTGCAGTTCAGCACCGTGCAGGGCTTCTACGGCAACTTCGACCTTTCTTTCCGCCAAAACCTCGATGCGCAGGCCCACCGCTGGTGGCGCCTCAACACCGTGCTCAACTACGGCCTGAGTGAAAAAAAACTGCGCAACGCCTGGAAGTTCACCTACCACTTCAACCAAACCCATTTCGCCCGCCTGGAGCTGGAAGGCGGCACCGCCGTCGCTCAATTCAACCCCGAAGAGCCCATCAGCCTCTCCCAAAACACTTTCTTCTCCCTGACATTCCGCCGCAACCACATCCGCCTCTTCGACAAAACCTTCGCCCGCATCGCCTACCGCCGCGAGCTGGCAAACGGCCTGCTGCTGCGCAGCGCCCTGGAATGGAGCCGCCGCCGACCCCTCCCCACCCACTCCGGCTTCAGCTACTTCTACCGCGACAGCCGCACATTCGCCGACAACACCCCCGACCCCCTCACCCTCCCCGACCACGCCCTCGACCCCAACCGCGCCCTCGTCCTCCAGCTCAGCCTCCGCATCCGGCCCCACCAAAAGTTCCTGCGCTACCCCGACCGCAAGTACATCCTGGGCTCCGATTGGCCCGACATCTGGCTCCATTACCGCAAGGGGGTTCGCGGGGCGTTCAGCGACGCCGATTTCGACTTCCTCGCCTTGCAAATCCAACGAAAAAACATCGGGCTGGGTCTGGCGGGCTTTCTCAATCTCAACGCCGAAGCGGGTTTCTTTCCCAATCGCAACGCGGTGCACTTCCAGGACTTCAAGCACTTCAACGGCAACCGCATCCTGCTCACCCGTCAGGCCCTTGCCCTGGAGGCGTTCTTCCTCCTGCCCTACTACCGGTACAGCACCACCGAGCCCTTCCTGCGTGCCCACTTCGAGCACCACCTCGAGGGCTTCCTGCTCGACAAAATCCCCCTGCTGCGCAAAACCGGCTGGCAAACCGTCCTCAGCGCCAACTACCTCCACACCCCCGACGCCGACCATTACCTCGAACTCGCCCTCGGACTGGAAAACCTCGGCTGGAAGGCTTTCCGATTCCTCCGCCTGGACTACGCCCTGGCCCTGCGCTCCGGGCAGCGCCTCGAGTGGGGTTTGAAGTTGGGGGTGGATTTGCAGCAGTGAGGACAGGTGCCGGCAGGGTTCAGGGCTCGCTTTCCTCCCAGTCCGTATTGGCCAACACGACGACGACGATCCCCAGAATGATCATGACCAGCCGGGCGACGAAGCCAAACAGCCGCCCCGGGGCGTCCAGCCAGGTGAGAAATGCAAACTGAACGCCCACGAGACTGAGCACGAGGGCACTGAATCCCAGCATGAAGAGAACGAACCCCAGCAGAGTGAGCAAGCCTTTTTTCATGGTGCGCGCGTTGTAAGAAGCCCCGACAGCGCGGCGAAATTAGGCATTCTCCGCAGAACCCGATCCTCGCCCCCGCGCCCTACCTTTGCCGCATGAATCGTTTTGCACCCATCCGGGAGGCCTTTCGCGGCCGGCGGGTTCTGGTCGTGGGCGACGTCATGCTCGACCGCTACGTGCGCGGCCGGGTGGAGCGCATCTCGCCGGAAGCGCCCGTTCCCATCGTAGCACTGGATTCGGAGGAAAGCCGCCTGGGCGGGGCGGCCAACGTGGCGCTCAATCTGCGGGCGCTCGGCGCCGATCCCTGGGTGTGCTCCGTGCTGGGGCAGGACTCCCACGCCGAAACGCTGACGCATCTCTTCCCCGAATGGGGCCTTCCCACCGAAGGGCTTTTGCGCAGCTCCCGCCGGCGCACCACCGTCAAAACGCGGGTCATCGCGCAGGGGCAACACTTGCTGCGCGTGGATGCCGAAGACAACCACGACCTCCTGCCCGAGGAAGAACAAGCCCTGCGCGCGCGCATCGAATCCCACCTGCCATCGGCCGAGCTGGTCGTGTTTCAGGACTACAACAAAGGCACCCTGACGCCCTCCCTCATCCAGGCACTGCTGGAACGGTGCCGCAGCCTGGGCATCCCCACCGCCGTGGACCCCAAGTTTCGCAACTTCTGGGCGTATCGGGGGGCGACGCTGTTCAAGCCCAACCGCCGAGAAGTGGAAGCCGCGCTGGGGCAGCCCCTGCCCCCCGAAATGGAGGCGCTGGAAGCCGCCCACCGGCAGTTGCAGAAGCGCCTGACCAACCAGCTCACCCTCATCACTTTGGGCGCCCACGGCCTCTTCCTCGGCGACAAGGGGGGCGGCACCCTCCACCCCACCCAACCCCGCTCCATCACCGACGTGTGCGGGGCAGGCGATTCGGTGCTCAGCATCGCGGCCCTGAGCGTCGCCGCCGGGCTGGAGCTCGACACCCTGGCCCGCCTGGCCAACCTCGCCGGCGGGCAGGTCTGCGAAAAAGTGGGCGTCGTGCCCCTCGACCTCGAACAGCTGGAACGGGAGTTCGCCGTCCTGGTCTGAGGTGGGGAATCCATTCAGGAGTTTCTCGGAAGCGTAGAAAGATTGCCGGGAAGGGGCTCCGTTTCTCCGCGGCCCCGCCTTCACATCTCCCTTTCCATTTCAGCCAGCAGGCGTTCGAGGTCATCGTCCACCAGGCAGAGGTCGAGGTTGGCGTCGCGGAGGAAGCCCTCGCGATGCATCTTTCGAAAGTGTTGGAGGAGGTAGTCGTAGTACCCCTTGACGTTGAGCAAGCCGATGGGTTTGCGGTGCAGATGGAGCTGTTTCCAGGTGAGGATTTCGAAGAACTCGTCGAGCGTGCCGTAGCCCCCCGGCAGGACGAGCACCCCATCGGAATGCGCTTCCATGATTTGCTTGCGCTCGTGCATGGTCTGGGTGACGATCAACTGGGTCAATCCCCGATGGCAAACCTCCTTTTCCTGGAGAAACTCGGGAATGACCCCCAAAACCTGTCCTCCGGCGGCCAGCGCCGCATCCGCCAGCTCGCCCATGAGACCGACCTTGCCGGCCCCATAAACCAGCCGTAAGCCCCGCCGGGCAAGCGTGGCCCCCACCTGGCGCGCCACCTGCGCATAGCCGGGGTCGGTTCCCGGGGAAGCGCCGCAAAACACACAGAGGGATTGCATGGTATCCTCGTTTCGGAGCGAAGGGTGGAAAAAATTGTCCGCGCCAAGATAAGTGGATTTCAAAAACGGGGTTCCAGAACAGAGAGGCTTGGACGGGAAGCGTTGAATGAACGATTTTTGCAACACACCCGCCGAACATCCCCACCCAAGACATTGGAAACCGCCCAATTCCGGCGCCTATGAAATCGAGTGTCCTGGCCATTGCCCTCTCGCCCTCTGTGGTGCGGCGCGCCCTTCTGTTCGCCGCCGTGGTCGGCCCCATCCTCTGCACCATCAATCATTTCGACGTCATCCTTTCCGGAGAGGTGGACCTGCTCTGCATGGTCAAAATGGGGCTCACCTTCCTCGTTCCCTATTGCGTTTCCACTTTTTCGAGCGTCGGCGCCATCCGACGCATGCAAAACGCCCCTAAAGATTGAGGCAAAAGCAGGGTATCCACATAGAGACAAATGGAAATACTTGGAGACAAGTTGAAATAAATTGTCTCCCCACCCGCGCGCCCTTTCCTGTGAAATCGTAAAACTGTGAAATCGTAAAATCGAAGGGTTTCGAGGTTTCAGGGTTTCACGGTCTCAGGGTCTCACGGTCTCATGGTCTCATGGTCTCATGGTGGGTTGGGGTTTGGGGGGGATTGGGTACACGGAGAACCCCTGAGAAGGCACAGAGTTCCACCGAGGGCTGCCCCCCACCCAAACCCAACTGACAACTGACACCTGACAACTGGCAACTGACACCCAACGAACAACCAACAACGAACAACCACTGCCTACTGCCTACTGCCTACTGCCTACTGCCTACTGCCTACTGCCTACTG
>CAZBYX010000197.1:0-7313 GCA_964496055.1 uncultured Saprospiraceae bacterium | reverse complement strand
GCCAGTGCACCTCTGCTTGCAGGTTTGCCGCGGCGAAAGGGTCGCGAATCCAGCCTGCGGCCAGGATGTCTTCCTTGAAATGGCTGAAAAGCGGCATGGCCGCCAGAGCCAGCCCTATAAGCCCCCCAATCCCCCACCCCAACGCGCGCAGCCCCCCGGGGAGGGCGGTGTGGCCGTCCAGGGTTTGATGGAGGTAGCGGGCCGCCAGAAAGCTGATGGGGAAATACGCCAGCGAGCTGTAGTGCAGGATTTTCGTTTCCACGATGCTGAACACCGCCACCACCACCCCCAGCAACAGCAGCATCCACCTGCGGAAGACGGCAAGCGCCCCCTCGGGCTCCCCGCGCCGCAGCCCCGCCAGGGCAAACACCGAAGCGGGAAACACCCCCACCAGCAGCACCACCACATGGTAAAAGAACGGCCCGCCGTGCCCCGCGTCGGGGGTGGTGAGCAGGCGCAGGTGGTAGCGCAGGAAATCCACCACCGTCTGCGGGCGGCCCTGAAGCAGCTCCATGGCGAACCACAGCCCCCCGAAACTCACCAGCCCCAAAGCCCAAAGCCCCACCTCCAACCCACCCGGAAAACCCCGAAAGCGGCGCCCCGCCAGAAAAAGCAGCCCCGTCAGCCCGAACAGCAACAAACCCACCGGCCCCTTGGTGAGCACGGCCAAGCCGATGAACAAACCCGACAGGAAAAAATTCCGGGGAGCCGGCCCCTCCTCCTCGAAGTAGCGCCGGGCGGCAAACCACAGCCCCAGAAAAATGAAGAGGTTGAACCAGGGGTCGATGATGCCGCTCTTGAAATAGAAAAACGGCAGCCAGGAGCCCGCGTAGCACAGCACCCACCCCACCCCGAAGGCAGGGCCCTGCAGTCGCTTCCCCAGCCCGTAGAGCACCAGCAAGGTGAGCACCCCACACAGGGCGTTCGGAAAGCGGGCCGCCCATTCGTTCACGCCGAAAAGCTGCATGCTCAGCCCCTGCATCCAGAAAAACAGGGGCGGCTTTTCCCAGAACGGCTGGAAATCGATTTGCACCACCGACCAGTCGCCACTGAGCAGCATCTCGCGGGCCGCCTCGGCGAAGTTGATTTCGTCCCAGTCGAACAGGTGCACGCTGCCCAGAAAGGGCAGGAACAAAAGCAGCCCCGCTCCTGCAATCAGCAGCGGGCAGGGGTCGGAGGGGAGTATGCGGCGGAGCTTCATGCTGCGAATGTGCACATTCCCCGGCAATCATCGCAGCTACGGATGCCGCGGGTCCAGCCTTGGGACGGGAGTTTGCAACGACAGGGGCTGCGAAGGGAGGGCCTTCGCGCGAAAGCTCCTACCTTTGCCGCCCCGAAAAAACAGCAAAGCCATGTTCGGAAACCTGCTGAATCAAGCCAAGGAACGCCAGCAAGCCCTGAGGGAGCAACTCCGACAAATCGAGGTGGAGGCCGAAAGCGGTGGGGTGCGGGTGCGGGCCAACGCCGCCCGCGAAATCCTCGACATCCATATCGACCCCGAGCGCGTGCCGACCGATGAGCTGGAGCAACTCCAGGATCTGCTCACCGTCGCCGTCAATCAGGCGCTGGAAAAAGCCGCCGCCCGCGAAGCCGAAGAAACGCAAAAGCTGCTCAAGGAGCTGCTGCCTCCGGGGCTGGGAAGCCTGGGCAACCTCTTCGGCTAAAATATCGGGGGGAGGGGCTCGTTAATCTGGATGCATGCTCCGGGGCAGCTCGGCACGCTTCCGCTGCTCTCCCTCCCCCACCCCACACCACCCCCTCGACGGATGGAGGCTCACCTGCACGCCTCCCCGGCTCCTCGAGGGGCCGCGCATTGTCTGGATTACCCAAATCAATTCCGCCTGCATGAAAGCGCAGTTTCTTACCCTCTTTCTCTTAGCGGCTCTTAGTCTCCACGCCCAGCCCGACCAGGGCCTCATCGCCTATCTGTCCTTCAACAAAGACAACTGCCCCACCGAGGAAGAACTGGGCAACCCCCAGGCCCAACCCTTCGAGAACGGCGAAATCGCCTGCGGCTGCGGCGTGCTCGGCAACGCCAAACGCTTCGACGGCGACGACGACTTCATCATCCTCTTCGGCGAAGACATCGACGAGACCTTCTGGACCATCGACTTCACCATCAGCTTCTACTTCAAGCCCGCCGACTTCAGCGCCCAAAACATGGCCCTCATCACCAAGCGCGTGGGCTGCGACCCGGAGCACTTCTTCGCCATTCGCTTCAACCCCGCCAACGGCACCCTGACGGTGGACCTGGTCGAAAACGAATTCATCACCGGCTCCATCGCCGAGCGCATCCCCCTGGGCTGCTGGTATCACGTGGTCGTGGTGCGCAAAGCCCATCAAACCTCCCTCTACGTCAACGGCGAGCTGGTCAAAATCATCAACTCCTCCACCAATCAGCGCGTGAACATCCGCAACGACGAGGCGGAATTCCGCATCGGCGACTCGGAGTGCCTGACCGACAGCAAGTTTCGCGGCTTCCTCGACGAGCTGCGCATCTACAACCGCGCCCTCGACGCCGACGAAATCCAGCAGCTCTACTTCGCCCCCGACCAAATCGGCAACGGCCGCGACGGCGTCGGCATCAAAGACACCGCCATCTTCCTCGGCAATGCCGTTCAGATTTTCGTGCCCAACACCTGCGGCGAGCAATTCCTCTGGACACCCCAGCACGGCATCGCCCCCGGCGACGAAACCCTCCTCGAACCCCTGCTCGCCCCCACCCAAACCACCACCTACACCCTCGAAATGGCCGATGCTTTCTGCACCGCCCGCGATTCCATCCGCATCACCGTCGTGGACCCCAACGACCTGGACTGCACCCAGGTCTTCCTCCCCAAAGCCTTCACCCCCAATCAGGACGGACTGAACGACACCTTCGGCATCAGCAACCCCTTCGTCATCGGGCAACTCCTCTCCTTCGAAATCTTCGACCGCTGGGGCAACACCGTCTTCTCCACCGCCGACCCCCTGGCCCGCTGGGACGGCTCCTACAACGGCAAGCCCGTCAATCCCGGCGTCTTCCTCTACAAAGTGCGCTTCGTCTGCGAAGGCCAAGAGCTGGTGCATACCGGCAGCGTGACCGTCATGCGGTAGAGCGGGTGGGCCGCTCACCCTCTTCGAGGGTTCGCTGTTGGGCCGCGAGCATGCCCTAAAGGGCAAGCTCGCTTTTGGGTCGCCCCTTCGGGGCTTTTGGGCCGCGCCCTCGTCCGTACGGACGAGGGCGCTCTTAGCTGGTGGCTCGTGGCTCGTGGCTCGTGGCTCGTTCGCTTGCCCTGCGGGCAAGCGAACGAGCCAAAAGCGAGCGAGTCCGAAGGAACGAGCGAGCGGCCCAAAAGCGAAGCGACCTAACAGCCTTATCTTAGCGGCCAAACCCAACCGACGTGAAGAAAGCCCTGTTTCAAAAGCCCTTCAATCCGAAGGCGGGGAGGACGCCGAGCGGCGCTCCTTCCCAGAGCCCGTCGTGGGTCACCCCGGAAGGACTGGACGTTTGGCCGGTTTACGGCCCGGAAGCCGTGGAGGAGCTGCCCCATCTGCATTTCGTTTCGGGCATTCCGCCTTTTTTGCGGGGCCCCTACGCTTCCATGTACGCGGTGCGGCCCTGGACCATCCGGCAATATGCGGGCTTCAGCACCGCTGAGGAAAGCAACGCCTTCTACCGCCGAAACCTGGCGGCGGGGCAGAAAGGCTTGTCCGTGGCCTTCGACCTGGCCACCCACCGGGGCTACGACAGCGACCACCCCCGCGTGCGCGGCGACGTGGGCATGGCCGGCGTGGCCATCGACACCGTAGAGGACATGAAAATCCTCTTCGACGGCATCCCGCTGGAGCGCATGTCCGTGTCCATGACCATGAACGGCGCGGTCATCCCCATCATGGCTTTCTTCATCGTAGCGGCCGAGGAGCAGGGCGTGCGCCCCGAACAACTCACGGGCACCATCCAGAACGACATCCTCAAGGAATTCATGGTGCGCAACACCTTCATTTACCCGCCCGAGCCGTCCATGCGCATCATCGCCGACATCTTCGCCTACACCGCCCGCCACATGCCGCGCTTCAACAGCATCAGCATCAGCGGCTACCACATCCACGAAGCCGGCGGCACGGCCGACATCGAGCTGGCTTACACCCTCTGCGACGGGCTCGAATACCTGCGCACGGGCCTGAGCGCCGGCCTCCACATCGACGACTTCGCCCCGCGGCTCTCCTTCTTCTGGGGCATCGGCATGCACCACTTCGTGGAAATCGCCAAGATGCGCGCCGGGCGCATGCTGTGGGCCAAAATCGTCCGCCGATTCAACCCCCAAAACCCCCGCAGCATGGCGCTGCGCACCCACTGCCAGACCTCCGGCTGGAGCCTCACCGAACAGGAGCCCTTCAACAACATCGCCCGCACTTGCATCGAAGCCCTGGCCGCCGTCCTCGGCGGCACCCAGAGCCTGCACACCAACGCCCTGGACGAAGCCATCGCCCTGCCCAGCGACTTCAGCGCCAAAATCGCCCGCGACACCCAGCTCTTCCTCCAACGGCAAACGGGCGTCACCCGCGTGGTGGACCCCTTCGGCGGCTCCTACTTCGTCGAACGTCTCACCCACCAACTCGCCCACCGCGCCTGGAACCTCATCCAGGAGGTGGAAGCCCTCGGCGGCATGGCCAAAGCCATCGAGCAGGGCTTGCCCAAGATGCGCATCGAGGAAGCCGCCGCCCGCAAGCAGGCGCGCATCGACAGCGGGCAGGAAAAAATCGTGGGGCTGAATGTCTTCCCCGGCGAAGTGCCCGAAGACATCGAACTGCTCGAAGTGGACAACACGGCCGTGCGCGAAGCCCAGATTCGCCGTCTCGAAGAGGTCAAAGCCCGCCGCAACGGGGCCGCCGTCGAGGAAGCCCTCGAAGCCCTCTACCAATGTGCCCGCACGGGCCGGGGCAACCTGCTCGAACTCGCCGTCGAGGCGGCACGCCGCCGCGCCACCCTCGGCGAAATCTCCCTCGCCCTGGAACGCGCCTTCGGCCGCTACCAACCCGAAGCCCGCACCATCAGCGGCGTCTATGCCAAAGAATTGGGTATGAACGACGATTTCCTCCGGGTGCGCGCCCTGGCCGACCGCTTCGCCGAAAAGGAAGGCCGCCGCCCCCGCATCCTCATCGCCAAACTGGGCCAGGACGGCCACGACCGCGGCGCCAAAGTCATCGCCACCTCCTTTGCCGACCTCGGCTTCGACGTGGACATCGGCCCCCTGTTCCAGACCCCCGAAGAAGCCGCCCGCCAGGCCGCCGAGAACGACGTCCACATCCTGGGCATCTCCACCCTCGCCGCCGGCCACAAAACCCTCGTCCCCCAAACCATCGAAGCCCTGCGCGCCCTCGGCCGCGAAGACATCCTCGTCGTCGTGGGGGGGGTCATCCCACCCCGGGATTACGACTTCCTCTATGAACGGGGGGTGGTGGGCATCTTCGGGCCCGGAACCCGCATTGCCGAAGCTGCCGAAGCCATCCTCGAAGTGTTGCTCGACGAGGAGGAACACCTCTCCGAATCGGAGCGGGCCGAATAGCCGCCCGGCCGGTTCGGCGGTCTGTTTTTTCCTGGGAAAAAGTCAGCGTTTCCCCCTCAACACCCGCTCCACCGCTCGGGTGGGTTGGATGAGTTTGCCGGTTTGGGGGGTGTGGCGCGTATCGCGGCCCGTTTGCTTCAAGATGCGGTAGGCTCGTTCGGTGGTGAGCTCGGGGTCGAGGCTTTTCATCAAACCCACCAGACCCGCAACGTAGGGGGTGGCCATGGAGGTGCCGTTGAAGTGGAGGTAGCGATTGGCGGGCACGGTGGAGTAGATTTTCACGCCGGGAGCGGCGAGGCCCATTTTCAGGTCGGAAACGTAGTTGGAGAAGCTCGCCCGCTGCAGGAGGGTGTCCACGGCGGCTACGGCGATGACACCCGGAACGTTGGCGGGGGCGAATTGGCGGGCGTTCGTATTGGAATTGCCCGCCGCCACGACGACGATGGCGCCACCCTTGCGCGCATACTCCACCGCCTGACGATAGACCCGCTGCAAAGACGGATTGCTGCGCCCGCCCAGGCTCATGGACAGCACGTCGGCGCCCCGGTCCACCGCTTGCAGCATGCCGTTCACGATGGCGCGCTGGTTGCCCCAGCCCTGGTCGTTGAGCACTTTCACACTGGTCACCTCGACGAAGCCGTTGTCCGGAGCGAAGGAAGCAATGCCCTTGCCGTTGTTCGAAACGGCGGCGGCGATGCCCGCACAGTGGGTGCCGTGCCCCACCTTGTCGCGGTCGAAGCGGGGGTCCAGGGAGCGGAAATTGCCCTTCAGGTCTTCGTGCTCGGCGTCCACCCCCGTATCGAGGATGGCGATGAGGGCTTTCTTTTTGGGCTTCAGCCTGCGCTGCCGCATCAAATGGATGAGCTCGCCGACGCCCATGGCTTCGAAGCCCCACAGCTCGCTGACCCCGGGGTCATTCAAGCCCCGGATGGGCGAGCGCCGCATGGTTCCGGCTTCGGCGGGCAGGGGCACCACTTGAAGCAGCTCGTTGGGCTCCACCCATTCCACCAGGTGGTGGGCCAGCAATTCCTTTTCGATGGTCTTGAGTTCGGGGAGGTGCTCTTCGGGCACATCCACCACGAAGTAGTCGTCCAGCTCCGTCCATTCGGGGTGCTCCATTTCGAAAGCCGGGGTGAACCGCAAGCCGTAGCGCCGGGCGGTTTCATCGAGGGAGTGGATGTCGTAGCCGTGTTCGAGCTCAAGGAGCAATTCGCCGGAGGGCTCGAGCGGGAGAGGCGCCTCTGTCCGGGGTGCGACGAAAGAACCCGCCCACCACCGAAATCCAAACGCCGCGACGAGCCCCACCAACAACCCGAAAGCGCCCCAGAACCAGCCCCGCTCGCGGCGCAACTGGGCAAAAGCCACCGAAAGCACGCTGGCCAGCAGCAGGTCGCGCGTGAGCAACAAAAACTTGGCGGGCAAGGGTACCGCCCCCAACACCACCTGAATCAAATACAGCCCGGATGCCGCGTAGAACAAGCCCCGCAAAAGCATGACCACCTGCGGTCGGTCGCGGAAAAAATTCCAAAGCAACAAGGTCAGCAGCGCGGCGAAATAACTCAGGGCATACAGGTCTGCACTCATGGCCGGAGGTTTGGCTCAAGTTCGGAATCTTTCTCCTTTCCAACGCGACAAGGACGGGTTTGGGTCGCAACCGTGCAAATTTTCCCCACCAACGCCCCGCTTTCCCTGACCGACGCCCCCGCATCTTTTTCCTCCCTCAACTTGTTTAGGCAAGGGTCCGGCAAAATGGGCTGCCCCCCG
>CAZBYX010000196.1:0-7363 GCA_964496055.1 uncultured Saprospiraceae bacterium | reverse complement strand
CTGACCAAGTGTCGGCGTGACTCCCAGTCACGCCGACACTTTTATTTCCATTTGTTTCCATGTCTTGCCCTCCCCCCTCTCGCCCACACCCTCCCGATTCGCCCGCTGGAGGGTTCATCGTCCGCGGGCTTACAAATTAAATTCGTCCGGGGAGGGAAAAGCCGCTAAATTTAGGGGGAAGATGACCTCGGCTTTATCACCCGTCACTTCATGAAGCGAGCACTCCTTGTTTTGCTGGGGCTATGGGCAGCTTTTCCGGCTCAGTCTTTCCACATCATTGGAGGGGACTGGAGCTACGAATGCCTGGGCAACGGGCGCTACCGCTTCGTGTTCAAAATGTACCGGGACTGCAGCAACCCCAACGGCGACTACTTCGACACCGAGGCGCCCATCACCGTCTATCGGGGCAACCAGGCGCCCTATGAGATGGTGGTGCACACCTACATCCGCATCGAGCCGGTGGTGAGCGTACCGCCGCCGGACAACCCCTGCCTGCAGATTCCCCCGAATGTCTGCGTTCAGGAAGGCACCTACATCTTCGAGCTGGACCTGCCGCCGAGCAACGAAACCTACCACGTGGTCTATCAGCGCTGCTGCCGCAACAGCACCATCACGAACATCCTGACGCCCGATGAGGTGGGCAGCACCTTCACGGTGGCGCTCAGCCCCGAAGCCCAAGCCCTTTGCAACAACAGCCCGGTGTTCAACGACTTCCCGCCGACGGTCATCTGTGCGGGCTTCCCCTTCGAGTTCGACCACTCCGCCACCGACCCCGACGGCGACCAACTGGTGTACGAATTCTGCGCCCCCCTGAAGGGCGGCGGCACGGTGGGCTTCCTCCAGCCGGGCGACCCGGAAAGCTGCGAGGGCTTCCGCCCCGACCCCGGCTGCCCCCCACCCTACTTCCCCGTCAATTACCAGCCCCCCTACAACCCCCAGTTGCCCCTGGGCAATCCGCAGGCCCTCCAAATCGACCCCGTCACGGGGCTCATTACCGGCACCCCGCAGGTTCAGGGGCAATTCGTGGTGGGCATCTGCGTCAAGGAGTTTCGCAACGGCCAATTGCTCAGCGTCATCCAGCGCGACTTCCAGTTCAACGTCTCCTCCTGCGAGCCCACGGTGGTGGCCCAGGTGCAAGCCGACAGCACCCTCGACGAGCAGACCTTCGTCATCAATGCCTGCGGGCGCCGAACCACCCTGCTCAACACCAGCTTCCAGCGCAACTTCATCCAGGACCACTTCTGGCGCTTCGACCTCGGGGGGGCGCAGCCCCTCGTCCTCGACAGTTGGGACGCCACCCTCCACTTCCCCGACCTGGGCACCTACAGCGGCGAGCTCATCCTCAACCCCGGCACCGAATGCGGCGACACGGCCCGGCTGCTCATCCACGTGCTGCCGGAAATCCACGCCGACTTCGAGTTCGCCTACGATACCTGCGTGGCCGGGCCCGTCGCCTTCACCGACCTGTCTTCGGCCGAGGCCAGCACCCTGCTCGAGTGGCAGTGGCGCTTCGGCGACGGAGAGCAGTCGGCGCTGCGCAACCCGCAGCACCTCTACCTCGAACCCGGCGCCCACCCCGTGCTGCTCCAAATCACCGACGACAACGGCTGCACCGACGACACCCTCCAGACCGTCCTCTACCAACCCGCCCCCGCCGTGCTCCTCGTCGCCCCGGATGCCTTCAACGGCTGCGAACCCGCCTCCATCTTCTTCGAAAACCGCTCCGTCCCCGTGGACGAAACCTACACCGTCCTCTGGGATTTCGCCGACGGCGGCCAGAGCAACGCCATCAGCCCCACCCACACCTTCACCCAGCCCGGCACCTACGACATCTTCCTCTCCATCACCAGCCCCCTCGGCTGCACCATCGACACCGTCTTCGAGGAGCTCATCCAAATCCTCCCCTCCCCGGACGCCGCCTTCGGCTTCAGCCCCCAACAGCCCAGCAGCCTGGAGCCGGCGGTCCAGTTCACCGACCTGAGCCGGGATGCCGCCTGGTGGGAATGGACCTTCGACGAACACGGGCAGTCTTTCCGCCAACATCCCCTCTTCACCTTCCCCGACACGGGTGCGCAAATCATCCAGCTCGTGGTCGCCAACCTCGTCGGCTGCACGGACACCGCCCTGCAAACCCTCGACGTCCTTCCTCTGGTCACCCTCCATCTGCCCAATGCCTTCACCCCCAACGAAGACGCCCTCAACGAGCTTTTTCTCCCCGCTGGCTCTTTCGAAGGCATGCGCCACTTCCGGCTCCAGATCTGGAACCGATGGGGCGAACTCCTCTTCGAAACCACCGACCCCCACCAGGGCTGGAACGGCCGCAAACACAACACCGGCCGACCCGCACCCGCCGGCGCCTACCTCGTCCTGGTGGAATTCACCACCCCCAGAGGAGAACGCGTCCAAAAACGGGAAATGGTCCTGCTGCTGCGGTGAGGCCCGGGTAAAATCTGAAAATCGAAGGGGCGGGTTGGTCGACGCTCAGATAGGGGGCAATGTGGAGGCGGTGTATCAAATGCAAAGCTGATATTCCATATTTTTTTTCAAAACTATATCGAACAGCCGCCAGGTGATTCGTTCGGTTCCGAAAAATAGAAAGGCTCTTTTCACCCCATTTACCCGGCTCAAAGGAATCGCCACCCCATAAGGAGGGTAAATTTACGCGGGATCCATCAACCTTCGTTGATTGCCGAGAACCAGGCGAATGCCCCAACTCTTGCATTTTTTTTCTCCCTTTCCATAGGGGATTATACCTTCCCATTTATATTTAGTGTTGGGGCGGGGGCACGGAGGAACATGCCCAGGGTTTTGGCAACTTGAAAAAATGTCCTTTTCAGGATGTCACCTTTTTTTCGCTCAGCCTTACTGGTGGCGCACCACCCAAACCTTAAAACAAAGCCTGATGAGAACTGCCTGCATACTTTCCGGTCTTTTTATTTTTTTCAATGCCCAGACCACGGCCCAGGAGGTCGCCTTTTACCCAAATTATCACAGTATTGGTTTTGAAGTCCTCATCCCTCCGGGTTTTGACACGGACGGAAACGGGTATTGTTTTTTTGAATATAAAAAAAGCGCCGAGAACCAATGGCTGCAAGGCTTTCCGGCCACGCGCATTGTGCTGAACGGGATAGAACAATTCAGGGGAAGCCTCTTCAACCTTGAACCGGAAACCGTCTATGACATTGACATTAAATTGGTAGATTCCTTCCCCGTTTTCATGGAAATAAATATTCCGACACAAACCCTTTCAACCAGAAAAGAGCCGGAAATTTTAATTACAGATAAAGTATTTTGGGTAAGCCCCGATGGAACCGGCAATGCCTACACGATGAATCATCCCGGCGATTTGAAAACGCTGTTAAATGGCGGATTGGAATGTGGTTCAACGGTTTATTTGAAAGGGGGCAGTTATTTTGTCGGCAATATTCAATTAAACCTTCAGACATCCTGCGATGCGGAAACCCCGATAAATATATTGGCTGCGCCAGGTGAAATTCCTGTTTTGGACGGCGGTTATTATGAAACGCTCAACTGGCAAAGCACCAATGACCCCTTGCGTTTTGTGGCAAATATCCCGGATGAATGTCAATTTACGGCTTTGTGTTTGTTGGATGGAAAAAGGCTTTATCCATACCCTTCTTATTTGCAAAATTTATTGGTCGGTTTGTATTATTTGCATGCCATGAATTTAAATTATGACGGCTTTACGAGGGACCTCGATTTTATAAATATCAAAACGTTTGAGGGGGTGAATCCATTGGAAGTGCCGGTGGTCTTATCCCGGGAGTATTCAGCGCTGTGGGTCAATGGCAATAATCATGATATACATTTGATGATTGATGGCATTACTTTTAAAAACTACGGAAAAGCCAGCCTGTCCGGCACTTTGAGCTATCCCTCCATATGTTTGCGCATCCATGAAGCCAATTATGTGACCATCCAAAATTGCACTTTTGAATTTAATACGAACGCCTTGATTGTTGATGGCGGGAGTTCTTTTACAACCATTCAAAATAATAATTTTATTGACCAAACAGGGTGGTGGTCCCATGCTATGTTGAAGAAAAGTGTAACCGATCAAAATCCCCTGGTATGGGAATCGAGGGGCAGGCAATTGGAAAATGCGGGCATCAAATATGAAGTAGGTACAAACGGCAATCGCCAATTGGTTATTAGGAACAATTTTATAGATGGACTTGCAAATGGTATTGCAGCTTCGACTTTACCCGACCGGGGCATCATGGAAGCCGATATTTATAACAATACCCTCCTCAATACTTTTGATGCCATAGAAGTAGATGGAAATTGGACGAATTTGCGCGTTTGGAATAACGAAGCAGGCTATACACTCGCAGGTATTTCCATGGCGCCTCCTTTAAACGGCCCGGTTTATGTTTACCGAAATGTTTTCCATCACATTCTCAGTCGGCACAATGTTCAAAACGACCCATATCTCAATGCCTGTGAGCCGCCGACAGAATACATTTCGCAGGGGCAAGGCATCAAAACCAATGGCGGAGGCACTTCCGCCATTGCTTCCGATTTGTATATTTTTAATAACACCTTTCATTCGGAAGATACGCTGGGCTATAATGTTTATTCTTATGATGATGAGTGGGGCAGTATCCGTTTGATAAACAATATCTTTTATTCTGAAAATAATGTACTGCTACATTTCAATGCCCTGCTCAATGACAGCAGCTATCAATGGAATTCGCAGAATGACAATTATTTTGTGGCAAATGGCAACCCGACAGGAATCGTAAAAGAAGTGCATGGACAATATATCTGCCATGAAGCCTATACTGTTTCGGAACTGGAAAATTTGATGAAAACTATTTCCAATAGCCCATACATTGATTTTCAGGGTAGTTTTGAGGTGAATCCGCTTTTTGTTCATGCAGAATCAGACAGTTTTCAGTTGCAATCAAGCAGCCCGCTCATCGATGCCGGAAAAATAATTCCGGGCTTCCACGACTTTGAAGGCGATTTCCCGGACGTTGGGGCAAAGGAGTTTTTTGCGCCAAGTGGCACGCGTACGCCGTCGGAAGAGGCTGATATTCTAATTTTTCCCAACCCCACTTCTAACGGCTTTTTTATAAAAATAAACTCTAATACCCCTTCCGAATGGTTGAATTTGAAAGTGTATGATGCCAATGGACGATTGGTGCTTTTTGAAAATCACGAAAACCTGTACGCAAAGGACATCATTCCGGTTTCCGGCGCAAATTTGCCGACAGGAATTTATTTTCTGAATTTGCAATATGAAAACAGGGTGGTGATAGAGAAGTTAATTATTATCAGGGAATAGCAGAGCTGGCAAGAACGAGGTTTTATTACTGGAGATGCGTAAATGATGCCGGCCTTACCTTAGAGCTGGGATATTGTGGACATATCGGCATTTTCTTCCGAGTTGGATCCTTATTACAATAAGGACCTTTGAGGGAATGCCGCCGATTTTTTGCCCAGTCTTACATTTGGCTCCCGCTGATGAGGAGTCTTTTTATGAAGCGCCATGGCACTCGACCCGCCAAGCTCGGGCGGAGCAGGATTTCCTCCCGAGCCCTATTGGCCGGGTGCTCCTCTTCCCGGTGGTGTTCCCAATCTACGAATTGTGTCTCCGCAATGGGCCGGCTTGGAACAGAACCGCCAACCAAAATCAACCGGTCATGAAAGCCCTTCCGTATCTTTTGGCGCTGGTGTTTACCCTCCCACTGACCGGGCAAGTGCGCTACCTCGACCCCGTCTTTTCGGCAGTCGAAACGACGTATGAGGTGGAGTACGGGCAGAACACCACCGTGGTGCTGGAGCAAACCCTGGGGCCACTGAAAATTCCCCTCCTGATGGACGTGTACCAACCGGCGGGCGACACGGCGACCGACCGCCCGCTGGCCATCCTCATTCATTCGGGCAATTTTCTGCCCGTGTCGGTGAACGGCACCAACCAGGGCACACGACAGGATTCGGCGCTGGTTTACCTGGCCACCCAGCTGGCGCGACGGGGCTACGTCGCCGCCGTGCCGGACCATCGCCTGGGGTGGAACCCCGTCTCCCCCGATGCCTTCGTGCGGCGCTTCACCCTGATAAACGCCCTGTATCGCGGCATCCAGGACGTGAACACCTGCGCGCGCTTTTTCAGCAGGCACGCCGATTCGTTCGGTATCGACCCGAAAAAGATCATGGTTTGGGGCGACGGTTCGGGCGGGTTGCTGGCCTCGAGCGCCGCCGCCCTGGATTCCTTCGAGGAATGGCTGTTGCCGCAATTCACCAACCCCGGCAATCCCACCCTCCCCCTGATGGTCGATGAAGCCATCAACGGGGACATCTACGCCACCACCGTCGGGGTGGTCCCGGCGGGCTATCCCTTCTACACCGAAGGGGACACGCTCTGCCATCCGAACCACGTCGGATTCGAAGCGCAGGTCAAACTCGCCGTCAGCATGAACGGCGGCATCGTGGACACTTCCTGGATGGACGGCGGCGAAGCCGCCTGCATCGCCTTCCACGCCCTGCCCGACCCCTGCCTGCCCTATGACACCTGCGGAGCCGGCTGCTGGGACTACCTTCCGCCGCCACTCAACCAACCCTTGCTCGAAGTCTGCGGAGAGCGGCTCGCCGTAGCCCATGCCCTCAGCCTCGGCAACAACGAATCCTTTGCCGGGGTGTCCTTCCCCGATGATTTTTCCTCGGTCGCCAATGCCCGCAACGACGGACTGGACGGCCTCTTCCCGCTCTTCTCCATCCCCATCGCCCCCCTGGAAGTGGCCTATCCCTGGCAATGGTGGGACGAAAGCCTCGGTGCCAATTTCACCACCCCCGAAGCCGCACGCCTCCACCTCGACACGATGTTGGCATACGTAGCGCCCCGGGCCTGTGCTTCGCTGAATCTGTCTTGCCCAGGCGTGACCGACCTGAGCGAACTCCCCGCCCCCAAACCGCCCCTCCCCACTTTCCCCCACCCCCGCGACGACTTGCTCACCGTCCAACTGGAAGCCCAATCCCCCGGAACGGGCACCCTCGAAATCCTGAGCCTCGATGGGCGGCTTTTACGCCGACAATTCACCCAGGGGAACCAGGCCCGTTGCAGGGTAAACGACTTGCCACCGGGAATCTACCTCCTGCGCTGGAAAGTGCAGGATTCGACCTTCCAGGGGAAATTCGTCCGCCCTTGAAAAAGGAGCAAGCCCCGGACTGAACCCGTGGGACGGGGAATCTTATAGCGCCGGTGAAGGAGGATTTGGGTAATCGAGGAACCGGGGATTTGACGAATTGACGATTTGACGATTTGACAGCTTCCCGTCACGTTCGTCACGTTCGTCACGTTCGTCACGATGTCACGTCGTCACGCATGAAATCCATGCAA
>CAZBYX010000195.1:0-7382 GCA_964496055.1 uncultured Saprospiraceae bacterium | reverse complement strand
TCAGGGTGTAGGTGCCGGGAGCGTTCACCGTGGGTGTCAGGGTGGTGTCCCCGCTGACGATGCCGGGGCCGTTCCACTGGTAGCTCAGGGTTCCCCCCGGCGAAGAGGCATTTCCTTCCAGCGTAACCAGGGAATCCAGGCAAGTGAGGTTCCCGCCCGAAGCGGAAACCAGAGGAGGTATGGAATTATCCGTCACTTCCACCGTCACGTCGGCCACGCAGCCGTTGGTGTGGTCGGTGACCGTCAGGGTGTAGAATCCGGGGGCATCCACCGTGGGGTTCAGGGTGTAGGCACCGCTGACGATGCCGGGCCCCGTCCAGACGTAGGTGAAATTCCTTCCGAAGGAGGAGGCGCTGCCGTCGAGGACGGCGGTGGGCTCGGCGCAACTCAACTGGCCGCCGGTAGCCTCGGCCGTGGGGGGCAGGGTGTTTTCCACGACCTCCACGGTGACGCTGGAGGAGCAGCCGTTGGTGGTATCCGTGACCACGAGGGTGTAGCTGCCGGGGGCGTCCACGGTGGGGGTGAGGGTTTCGGCCCCGTTCACGACGCCGGGGCCCGTCCACTGGTAGGTGAATTCCGGACCCTGGGAGGAGCTGTTGCCGTTCAGGGCCACTTCGGGGGCGGCACAGGTGAGCTCTCCGCCGGTAGCCACGGCAAAAGGCAAGGTGGTGTCCGAGGGGGTTGTCAAGCCTTCCACGGCCGAGCAGCCGTTGGCATCCACCACGGTCAGGAAATAGGTTCCGGCGCTCAGGCTGTCCGTTTCGGGCAGGGAGTCGCCGTGGCTCCAGAGGTAGGCATAGGGAGGCACCCCTCCGGAAACCTGGCCGCTCAAAGCACCCAGGGGTTGCGCGCAGGTGATGGTCTGTGTGGCCTGGAGTTCCAGCTCGAGGGGAGGCGGCTCTGCAATGGCAACGGCGGCCGAACCCGTGCAACCGTTGGCATCCGTGACGGTGAGGGAATACAGGCCGGGCGAAAGCCCCGCCAAGTCCGCGGTGGCGGCGCCGTTGCTCCACGAATAGGAATAAGGCTCCGCACCTCCGGAAACTTCGCTCAGGATGCTCCCATCGGCTCCTCCGAAACAGCGAACATCGGTGGGGGTGAGCGTGAGGGTGAGCTCGAGGGGCTGCACGAGGGCCGAACCCGAGACACTCCCCACACACCCGTCCGTCAGCGACTCCACGGACAGCAGCTCGACGGTTCCGGGTCCCTCGACGCTCAGCAGATAGGGGTTCTCACCGGTTTCCAGGGTGGCCTGGTACACGCCGTCCAGGGCATAGGAGAATCGCCAGGGCCCGTTGCCCGTGAATTGCACGGGAATGCTCACGGGCTGCGGGTTGGCAGCGCATTGCTGGTAGGTGCCCCCGATGAAGGCTTGCGGCAGGGGCAAGGCCGTGACGGTGGTCGTCGCGATGCTCTGGCTTCCGCAACCGTCCGTCACGGTGACCGAGTAGGTGGCGAGGGAATCCGTCCCCACCAGGATGGCGGAGGCGGTGTCGCCGGTGCTCCACAGGTAGCTCAGACTCGTTCCCGGAGTGCCGCCGCCGAGGGTGGGGGTCAGGGTCAGGGAATCGCCCGGGCACAGGGCCAGGGCGGGAAGCTCGAGGTCGAGGGGCGGGGTGTCCTGAATGCGCAACTCGAAGGTGTTCAGCTGGCAGGTGCAGGGCTCGTTGAGCTGGAAGAGGATGGTCTCTTCCCCCTCGATGAGGGAATCGGGCAAGACTTCCACTTCGAGCTGCAGGGTGGTTTCCCCCGCCGGGATGACGATGGAATCGGGCAGGGGTTCGTAATCCAGTCCCGGGATAGCCGTGCTGGCGGGGGAGACGGTGATGGGCACGGGGAGGGGCAAGTCGAGGTCGCCGCCGACGCGGGTGAGGGTCAGGACCGCATCGGCGCAGTTTTCGTACACGAGGTTGGTTCCCGTCAGGGCGGAATAGACTTCCCCTTCGGCGCCGCCTCCGGCCTCGAAGCTGTTGGCGCGCAGGAAGACGGCGGCGTCCCAGAGGCCGTCGGTGATGTCCGCCACGGCCAGCTTGATGTGGTAGGTCTCGCAGGGCTGCACGTTGGCCGTAGCGGTGAGGACGGTGGTGAACCCGTCGAATTGGAGGTCTTCGACGGCGGCGCCCGAGCTGGTGGGGTGGTCTTCGCAATCCGGGTCGATGAGCTGGGCGCTGCCCTCGGGAATGTTGCCGACGTAGTACTCCGAGTTGATCTGGTGGTTGACGGAATTGACGGCGATGGGGGTGCCGTTGGGCAAAAGAGCCAGGTTGATGGCGTTGTTGGAGAAGGGGCCGTTGATGCCGGGCCCGCTGATGAAGAAACCGAAGACGTCGTTGAAAGCCGAGTTGACCCACTCGCAGTACTCCTCGGAGGCGAAGACGAAATCGAAGGAAACGGTGGAAGCGGTGGGGATGAAATCGAACTCGATGATGGCGCCGTCGCGGATGGGGCCGCTGGCGATGGCGCGCAAGTCCGGGTCGTTGATGTTGCTGATGTTGCTCGAGTAGCCGTCGTTGTTGTTGGGCCCGGCCACACACTTGAGCACGTTGCCGGTGGCGAGCACCACCCCGCTGTCGAAGCCGATGGAGTTGGCGCCCCCGCTGAAAGCACCCATGGAGAAGGCAGAGCCCCGCCCGTTGATGGCGCTGACGTTGAAGCAATTGCCCCCGATGAGGATGTCCTCCACCAGGGCTTTGGGCTTTTTCAGGGTCACGTCCACTCCGCGCAGCCCCCCGACGAAGGAATCTTCCCGCTCGGCGATGGAGAACCACACCTCGGCCCAGGCGCCTTTCACCTGGGCATCGAGCACCAGGCGCTCGCAGGCGGCCTCGGCCCGGAAGCTCAGCTCCTCCTTTTCCGGGGGCGTGCCCCGGCGCTCCAACTCCACCCGCGCCCCCGCCCCCTGGACGTAGAGCAGGTAATCCTTGCCGGGCACGAGCCCACAGAGGTCCACCCATTGTCGTCCTTCCTGCACTTGCAGGGGCTGGCGCATGCGCGGGCCGTCAAAATCCAGGCGTTGCAGGGGGTCGTCGGCGGGAGCCTGTGCCGCCAGAGACGTCCACAAACTCAGGACCCCCAGGAGAAGGCAGTGTAGCTGTTTGTTCATGTTCGGGTGTTCTGCAGTGCATGTTCACGTTCATCCCGGAAGACACTTCCGGCGGGGGGCGAATCGAGGGGTATTCTTCAAGGGGAGGGCAGCCAAGGCGCCCGGAAGGGCTCAGCTGCAAAGGGTCTTCTGTTCGAGTAGGATGCTTCTGGGAAGGACAGGCGGCCGACACGAGGCGGCCGGCGGGGGTTGGCTCAAAGATAAGTTTCGAGGGAAGGAGGGGGCTCCCCAAAAGGGGAAAATCCTGACAGGCTCCGGGGGGGTCATCGGGTGCACAGGAAGGCGCAGAAAATGCCGGCGGCCACCGCTGCATTCAGGGATTCCGCGCCCCCACGCGCGCCCCGGGGAATGGCCAGCCTGCCGGGAATCTGTGACATGAGTTCCGGCCGGATTCCGCGGCTCTCGTTGCCGATGACGAGCACGCCGGGGGGCTTCCATCCGGTGTGGAAGAGGTTTTCCCCCGCCGGGTCGGCGGCGGCGCAGGGCAGCTCCGGGGCCGCCGCCCGCAGTTCCTCGAAGGGAAGGAACACCAGCGGCACCCGCAGGAAAGCCCCCATGCTGGCCTGGATGACCTTCGGATTGAAGGGCTCCACACATTCGGGGGAGCACAGCAGCTGAGGCAACCCGAACCAGTCGGCGATGCGCCAGATGGTGCCCAGGTTACCGGGGTCGCGGATGTCGTCGAGGTAGAGGGTGAGAGCGGTTTGGAGGGCCCGGGCATCGAGCTGCCAGGTGGGGGTGCGCAGCACGAGGAGGACGGATTGGGGGGTGCTCAGCGCAGATATTTTTTTCAACTCGGCCTCGGTGACGAGGAAGGTCTTTTCGGCCTGGGGTTGCCAAAGCCCGGGGTGGGCTTCCAGCCAGGATTCGAGGGCGAAAAGGGCCTCCACTTCGAGGGTGTGCGCCTGCAGGACCTCCCGGGCCAGCTTCACCCCCTCCGCGATGAAATTGTGGTACTTTTGCCGGTACTTCTTGCGTTGCAAGGCCCGGACGAAGCTCATCTGCCTATGCGATATGCGTCGATACAATGGCTGGGGAAGTTGGTTTTGTTGGTGACCGTCTTCGGCTGGGGCTGCAACACCACCCAATTCCTGCGCGACGACGAGGCCTTCCTGAGCAAAAACAAAATCGTCTTCGACAAGAAGCAGAGCGGCAAGTTAAAGAACAAGACCAAACTGGCCGACGAGCTGAGCCGCCTCTACCAGCAGAAGCCCAACTCCCGCTGGCTCTGGATTCCCCGCCAATACTTCTTCTACGTCTCGGACGACACGCTGGGCAAAAGCAGCTTCGGCAAGAGCGTCAGCCGCTTCGCCCGCAAAAAACTGGGCGAAGAACCCGCCCTGTTCTCCGATTCCCTGGCCCGGCTCACCGCCCAAAACATGCAGTACTACCTGCAGAACAAGGGCTTCTTCCAGGCGCAGGTGAAATTCTTCCCCGAATTCAAGGCGCGCAACCGCAAGGTGGAGGTCACCTACCACGTCGCGCCCGGCTGGCAATACCTCATCGACACGGTCATCTTCGTCAGTCGGGACACCCAGCTCGAGGCGCTGCTGCGCCAAATCAGCCCCCGCACCAACCTCAAGCCAGGGCAGCCCGTCAGCCGGGACTTGTACGATGCCGAGGTCAATCGCATCACCCGCTATCTGCGCAACCACGGCTATGCCTATTTCTACCCCCAGTACATCAAAAACCTCCAGGCCCTGGACAGCAGCCAGGCCCGCGTGAAGCTCCTGCTCGAGGTGGTGCCGCCGCCGGGCCGCTCCTCGCATCGGGTGTACCGCATCGGCGACATCTACGTATATCCCGGCTACAGCGGCTTCCTCGAAGACCGCCCCCGCAAAGACACCCTCGTCGATGGGGTGCACTTTCTGCTGCCCGACGATGAGTTCCGCATCAAACCCCACACCCTGCTCAACTCCATCGCCCTCAAACCCGGCGCCCTGTTCAGCCAGGAAGCCATGGACAACACCATCCGCCAACTGAACTCCCTGCAGGTCTTCCGCATCGTCAACGTCAAGTACGAAACCGACAGCCTGCAAGCCGACGTGCTCAACTTCCGCATCTACCTGACCCCCAACAAAAAGTGGGAGTTTGGCCTCGACTTCGACATCAGCAACACCAACCGGAAAGGCCCCGTCGCCGGCAACCTCATCGGCCTGACCTTCACCCCCTCCCTCCAGAGTCGCAACATGTTCCGCGGGGCGGAGCTCTTCGTCAGCTCCCTGGACTTCGGCGTCGAGCTGGCCCTGTTCGACCAGGACACCATCAGCACCAGCATCCTCAACACCCTCGACTTCAAGTTTCAAACCGACCTGTACTACCCGCGCTTCGTGGACCACCTCGGCCTCAACCGCGGCCTGCACCGCCTCGGCCTGCTCAGCGACCGCTACCACAACCGCCTGCGCGAGCGCGCCAACAGCAACTTCAGCCTCAGCTACAACCTCCTCTCCGTCCTCAACTACTACCGCTACAACCTGGTCAACCTCAGCTTCGGCTACGACCTGCTGCTCAACCCCAACAACCGCTTCATCGTCAACCATTTCGGGGTGGATTTCCTCGCCCCCACCACCTTCCAGGCCTTCCGGGATATCCTCGACGACAACCCCTTCCTCCAAAACAGCTTCACCCGTCAGCTCATCACGGGCTTCCTCTTCCGCGACCTGACCTACATCCACGCCTCCCCCGCCAACCGCCGCGGCGCCTCCTGGTACCTGCAAGCCTCGGCCGACCTTTCGGGGCTCGAAATCTGGGCCCTGAACCGCCTGTTCAACGCCCTGACCGACCGCTCCGAAGCCTGGAAGCTCTTCGACGTCCGCTTTTCCCAATACCTCCGCCTGGAATTGGACCTGCGCCGCTACTGGACGCTCACCGCCCGCAAGAGCTTCGTGGCGCGCTTCAACACGGGCGCCGCCCTGCCCTTCGGCTTCACCGACAACGTGCCCTACGTCAAGCAATTCTTCGCCGGCGGCCCCATCGGCATCCGCGGCTGGTGGGCCCGCGAACTCGGGCCCGGCCGCTACGTGGACCCCATCACCCAGGACCGCCGCAACCGCAACCTCTTCTACCAAACCGGCGACTTCAAACTGGAATTCAACTTCGAGTACCGCTTCCCCCTCATCCGCCCCTTCAACCTCTTCGACACCCACGGCGCCCTCTTCCTCGATGCCGGCAACGTCTGGAGCCTGGGCTTCTCCCCCGACGAGGAAATCAACCGCCCCGGCTCCCTGCTCTCCTGGAAACGCACCTACGACGAAAGCGGCGAAATCCTCAACGACAACTTCTTCCTCGAAATGGGCCTCAGTGCCGGCTTCGGCCTGCGCATGGACTTCACCTACGTCATCATCCGCCTCGACGTGGCCACCCCCGTCAAAAACAACTTCCCCGACCCCGCCCGCAACAACTCCTACTGGGTGGACTGGGAAAAGTGGTCGCCCCAGCGCCTGCGCTGGAACCTCGGCCTGGGCTACCCCTTCTGACTGCCCCCCATCCGTGGGGGTTGGAGCAAGCCGTGTGGGTGGGGAGAAGACTCAGAGGTGGACCTCCACGCCGAAGAGGAAGTGCCTGCGATGGAGCTCGAACTCGGAATTGGTTTGCAGGGAGGCGAGGCCCTGCTGCCAGTGGAGGAGCAGCTTCGTGCGCGCTGAAAGGCGATAGCCCACCCCCATGCCGAGGAAGGGATGCATCGGGCGCCCCTGCACGCGCAGGCTTTGGACAAGCGGGTCGCTGCTCGGGTCCGTGTTGAGGTTGATTGCCTGGGCGCCCCCCCTGAAAAAATTCCCCCCGAAGGAGCCGGAGGGGAGAAGTCCCCCTTCCACCCCCTCGGAGCCGGCCAGGAGCAGGCCGAGCCCGCCTTCGATGCGCCCTTCCCACCGGCGCCCAAACCGCTTGCCCAAACCGAGGGAAAATTCCAGGAAGCTCAGCGCATAGCGGTCTTCCACCACCTGCTCGAAAGCCTCGCTGAAGCGGTCGTAGGTGGCGATCAGCTCCGGGTCCCCCATTTGAAATTCGTCGAACTCTGACTGGTCGAGATGGGTGAGGAAGAGGCTCTGAGCATCGGACACCCTGCTTTGAAGGCGGCCGCTCCAGCGGCTCAAGCCCACCCCGAACGACCACGCCCACCCCCCTTCGAGGGGCCGGCTGCGCAGGTAGGTAACGGAGAGCAGAGCCTGACCCGCCGGCCCGCTGCCCCCGCCGAAGCGCAAACTTTGCATGGCGGGCCGTCGATATTCGGGGCTCGGGAGAGGAGGAGCGAGGTTGGGGGGAGGGTAAGGCAAGGGGC
>CAZBYX010000194.1:0-7455 GCA_964496055.1 uncultured Saprospiraceae bacterium | reverse complement strand
AAGGAGACCTTCAGATTGACGCGATAGCTGGTTATTTCCCCGTCGCGAACGGTGACGCTCTGGTCTTGGACCCAGGCGGAGCGGATGTTCTTGATGGATTGGGAGGCTTTGCGCAAGCCGTTTGCGGTAGCGTCTTGCCAGCTCTTGTCGGAGTCGGCCAGGATTTCGATGACTTTGATTACTGCCATGATGGATTAAGATTGGTGCCCGAGCGGGGTCGGCGAGCCGCACGCGGCCCGGGCGGGTGAAAGAAAGTACCCTCTTTGGACGCAGGAAGGTACCCTCTTTGGACGCAGGAAGGAGCAAAAGGGGTCGCCGAGCAGGCCTTCAGGAGTCCTTTTCGCTCGCCGACAAGGCGGGGTCGGCGGCTGATTCCTGCTGGAAGTGGGCGATAATTTTGGCGGCCAGGGCTTTGCCGACGACGGCTTCGAGTTCCTGGGTGCCGGCGGCTTTCACTTTTTGAACGGAGCCGAAATGGCTGAGCAGGCGGGTGGCGGTTTTTTCCCCCACCCCGGGGATGTCGGTCAGGGCGGTGCGCAGCAGGTCGCGCGAGCGCTGGTCGCGGTGGAAGCTGATGGCGAAGCGGTGGGCTTCGTTGCGCGCCTGCTGGATGAGCTTGAGCGACTCCGACTTCTTGTTGATGTAGAGCGGGATGGGGTCGTTGGGAAAGAAGATTTCTTCCAGGCGTTTGGCAATGCCGATGACGGTGACCCGGTCGGCAATGCCCAGGGCCTGCAGGCTCTTGACGGCGGCGCTCAATTGCCCCTTGCCCCCGTCGATGATGATGAGCTGGGGCAGGCTGCGCCCTTCGGCCAGTTGGCGCTTGTAGCGCCGATAGACGACCTCCTCCATGGTGGCGAAATCATCGGGCCCTTCCACGGTCTTGACGTTGTAGTGGCGGTAGTCCTTTTTGGAGGGGCGCCCGTTTTTGAAAACCACGCAGCTGGACACGGCGTAGCTGCCCTGGAAGTTGGAGTTGTCGAAGCATTCGATGTGCAGGGGCAGGGCGTCCATGTGGAGGTCTTCCTGCAATTGGCGCAGGATGCGTTCGGCGCTGGTTTGTTTACGGGCTTTGGTGGCCTCTTCCTTTTTCTTCTGGGCCAGGAAGTAGTTGACGTTCTTTTCGGACAGCTCCACCAATTTGCGTTTGTCGCCGATTTTGGGCACGGTGACCTTGAGCTCGGGGTCGGGCAGGGAGAGGGGGAAGGGCAGGAGCACTTCGGGGGCGATGCTGTGGAAGCGCTCGCGCAAGACCGGAATGGCGTAAGCCAGCAATTCTTTGCGATCCTCGTTCAGGTTTTTGATGAGCTCCTGGGTGTAGATGTTGATGATGGCGCCGTTGACCACTTTGAGGTAGTTGACGTAGGCGTGCTTGTCGTCGTCGGCGATGCTGAAGACGTCCACGTCGCGGATGGTGGTGCTGACCACCGTGGATTTGCCCTGATAGTCTTCCAGGGCGCCGAGCTTCTCCTTGATTTCCTGGGCTTTTTCGAATTGGAGGGCTTCGGCGTAGCGTTGCATGGCTTCGGTGAAGTGGCGCTTCACCTGCCCGAAGTTCCCCCGCAGGATGTTTTTGATTTGCTCGATTTTGGCGTCGTAGTCTTCTTGGGTTTCCAGCCCTTCGCAGGGGCCCTGGCAGTTTTTGATGTGGTATTCGAGGCAGACCTTGAACTTGCCCTTGCGAATGTTTTCCTCGCTGAGGTGGTAATTGCAGGTGCGCAGCGGAAAGAGGGCCTTGATGAGGTCCAGGATGACTTTCAGGCGGCTCTTGGAGGTGTAGGGCCCGAAGTAGAGGGAGCCGTCTTTGATGACCTTGCGGGTGATGAAGACGCGCGGGAAGCGTTCGTTTTTGATGCACAGGTAGTTGTAGGACTTGCCGTCCTTGAGCATGACGTTGTAGCGGGGCTGGAATTTTTTGATGAGGCTGTTTTCGAGCAGCAGGGCGTCGGTTTCGGTTTCGACGATGGTGAACTCGATGCGGCGGGCGTTCTTGACCATCGTGCGGGTTTTGTGGGGCAGGTGTTTTTTGGAGCCGAAGTAGGAAGCCAGGCGGTTGCGCAGGTTTTTGGCCTTGCCCACATAGATGACCGTGTCGCTTTCGTCCAGGAAGCGATAGACGCCCGGCAATTTGGGCAACTCGGGGGCGATTTGCTGGAAGTCTTTGGTCGTCATGGTCAGCGAAGTTAGGGGTTTTGAGGGAGGCGGCCAGCCCTCCAACCGCCCCACCCGCCCCGCCGCCCCCCTTGCTTATTCGGGTGGGACTCTTAACTTGCAGCTATGGACAATGTTCGCTACCTGTTGCTGCTGGGCGTCGGCCTGGTGTTGAGCGCCTGTTCCCGCAAACTGTACCCCGACCGCACCCAGTTCATCAAGGACGGGGACCCCATCCCGGTGCTGGACCTGAGCCACTACAAATCCGTTCAGGAGCGGCCCGGCCAAGACCCCGAGCTGGCGGTGGTGGTGGCCATTTCAGGGGGCGGAAGCCGGGCGGCCAACTTTGCCAGCGGCGTGTTGGCGGAGCTGGAACGCCTGTACCTGCCCAACGGAAACAACTTGCTGCAGGAGGTGGATTACCTCTCCACCGTTTCGGGGGGCGGCTTCGCCGCCGGAGCCTACGTGGCCGCCCTCTACGACCACCATCGCTTCTTCCCCGACTCGACGTTCTCTTTCCGACACTACTGGGAAGACCACATCCAAAAGGACCTGCTCCACTCCTACACCTGGCAACTGGCGCGCGCCAACGTCAATCCGCGGCTCCTCTTCTCGTACCTGGACGACGGCGACATCCTCGAACGCGCCATCGACAACCTCGTCCTGGGGTACCGACGGCGCAACAAGCTCTCCTCCGAGGGCCGGGAACGCCCCCTGCGTCACAGCCTCACCCTCGGCGATTTCTTCATCCCCAAAGACAGCCCCCAACCCGTGCGCTTCCCCATGCCCTTCGCCAATGCCACCGTCCTGGGCAAGTGGGTCATCTTCCCCTTCACCCCCGACATGCTCCAGACCTACCGCATCATCGGCTACACCCATCGGCTTCACACCCGCACCGACCCCGACCTCGACCCCTACTCCCTCCCCCTGGCCGTGGGCATCAAGGCCAGCGGCAGCTTCCCCGTCCTCATCTCCAACACCACCCTCAAAAGTGCCTACAGCGACAAGCGCCCCTGGCTCCACCTGCTCGATGGGGGCTTGGCCGACAACGTGGGCTTCTTCACCGCCCTGGAAATCCTCAAGCAAGACCCCGCCCCCCGAAAAGTCCTCCTGCTCATTGACGTGGACAACGCGGGCAACCGACCGGTTTTCAGCAAGCGCCGCGGCGCCATGTTCGGGCTCAAGGTTTTGACACAGTTGCCCTCCAGCGGGCTGGACTCCCGCCGCGTCCGCCTGCTTCAGGAAATCACCGAGACCTGCGCGGCCTACGACATCCAGCACGTCATGCTCAGCTTCGGGCGCCTGCTTCAAAACGAAGGCGAAAAGGAGCTGCCCTCCGAGCTTTGGCGCAAACGGGAAACCCAGCGCCTGCTGCCCCTGCTGGAAAACAACGCCCCCCTGACCCCCCGCGACCAACAGGTGCTCTACGAGCTCCTCACCGCCGTCGGCACCAAATACCACGTCAGCCGGGCCGAGCAGCAGTTGCTCTTTCACGGCGGGCGCCAGCTCGTGCGCCTGCTCCACCCCGAAATCCTGGATGCGGTGACCGGGGCAAGCAAACTGCAAAAAGACGCCCTCCGGGAGTGAAGGCCCGGCTAGGCCGGCTCACAAAAACTCGATTTCCTTGTTGGCAAAAGCGCGCTCCCCCTCGGAAGTGGCAATCAAAAGCTTGCCCTGCGGGCTCACCCCCGTAATGCACCCCCGAAAGAGGCGGCCCTGCCGGTCGCGATAGAGGGCTTCCTCCTGAAAGCGATACAGCCGGCTGTAATAATCGAGCAAGAGCTCGTTCAGGCGACCGGCCTTGAGCTGGAGGTAGCGCGTTTCGAGGTGGGCCAGCAGGGTGTGGAGGACGGGTTCGAGTTCGAGGGCGCGGCCGCATTCCAGGCGCAAGGAGGTGGGATTGGGTATGCCCTCGCTGAATTTGATTTGATTGACGTTGAGCCCGATGCCGACCACCGAAGCATCCAGGGTTTGCCCGCGCAACTGGTTCTGGATGAGGATGCCCGCCAGCTTCTTGCCCCTGACATAGATGTCGTTCGGCCACTTGATTTGCGACGGGCGTGGGAGGAAGACCTCGGCGGCATCGCGTACGGCCAGGGTCACCGCCTGATTGAGGGCGAACTGCTGCTGCAAGGGCAGGAAGTGGGGATAGAGCAGCACACTGAAGGTGAGATTGGCCCCCGCCTGGCTTTCCCAGCTTTGGTTCAATTGGCCCCGCCCCGCCGTCTGATGCGCGGCGATGACCAGTGCCCCTTCCGCCGGGCGCTCCTCCTGCAACCATTCCAGGGCCCGCACGTTCGTCGAAGGCAGCTCCTCGTAATATTGGACAACCTTGCCCAGGAACAGCGTGTTTACAGTGTCCAAAAGGTTTAATTTTGTACTTTTAAGTTTCCGTTGCCGCCACGCGCGGGGGCGGAAAGTATCGGTTCACCAAAAATAGCCTATCGATTTGAATCAAGCAGCAGTTGCGCGTCGGACCACCCTTTCCCAAGACGCCTTCCTCGAGCTCATCATCGACAGCATCCAGGACATCAAGGGAAAGAACATCGTCAAACTCGACCTTCGAAACCTGGATGACGCTCCTACGGACTTCTTCATCATTTGTGAAGGCGAATCCAACACCCAGGTCAAGGCCATCGCTGAAAACATTTACAAACGCCTGAAGCACGAAGCCGGTTCCGTCCCCCTGCATTTCGAGGGCCTGCGCAATGCCCTGTGGGTGTGTATGGACTACTTCGAAACCGTCGTGCACGTCTTCTATCGCGAAACGCGCCACTTCTACCAGCTGGAAGCCCTGTGGAGCGACGCCCAATTGACCGAATATCAGTCCTTGTAGCGGCGGGCGTTTCCCAGGCAGCTTTTGGTCTGATATTTAGGTTATGATTACGGAGCTCAGAAGAAGCGCCCCTTGCTTTCGCAGCGGCGTTGCAACTTTCTGAGGGCTTGGGTTGTATCTCATCGGAGCCGCTTAACTTCGCGGCACCCTCCTTCAGAAGTGGTTTTTGCGGGAATTAGATAAAGCGATTCATGGAAGAGAAAAATCAGAATCATAAAAAGTCCAACGGCTCGAAATTCGGCCCCTATTGGATTTACGGCATCATCGCCCTGTTCCTTTTGGGCCTGAACTGGTACAAGCTCTCGAATGCCGAAAACAAGCCCATCAATTTCGAGCAATTCGCCCGGATGGCCCGTGCCGGGGATGTGCGCGAGCTGGAAGTGGTCAACGAACGCTTCGCCAACGTGTACCTCACCCCCGAAGCCCTGCGCAAGCCCGAACACGAAAAAGTGGCCGGAAGCAACTTCCAGACGGCGCGCCCCCACTACACCTTCGAAACCGGGCCCATCGACCCTTTCATCGACCAGGTCAATGAGTTGAAAGAAAACCTCCCCGACGACTACAACTTCGAGGTCGAATTCGTCACCAAGGAAAACCTGCTCGGCCCCATCCTGAACTGGGTCTTCCCCATCTTGCTCATCGTCATCATCTGGATTTTCATCATGCGACGGGTGAGTGGAGGAGCCGGCGGGCCCGGCGCTCAGATTTTCAACATCGGCAAATCGAAAGCCACCCTGTTCGACCAAAACGCCAAAGTGAACGTCACCTTCGAGGATGTCGCCGGGCTGGACGAAGCCAAGGAAGAGGTGATGGAAGTGGTGGACTTCCTCAAGAACCCGAAGAAATACACCGCCCTGGGCGGCAAGATTCCCAAAGGCGTGCTGCTGGTCGGCCCGCCGGGTACGGGAAAGACCCTGCTGGCCAAAGCCGTCGCCGGGGAGGCCGGTGTCCCCTTCTTCTCCATTTCCGGCTCCGACTTCGTGGAGATGTTCGTGGGGGTGGGGGCCAGCCGGGTGCGGGACCTGTTCCGGCAGGCGCGCGAAAAAGCCCCCTGCATCGTCTTCATCGACGAAATCGACGCCATCGGGCGCGCCCGCGGCCGCAACAGCTTTCAGGGGGGCAACGACGAACGCGAGAACACCCTCAACCAGCTGCTCGTCGAAATGGACGGCTTCAGCACCGACAAGGGCGTCATCCTCATGGCCGCCACCAACCGCCCCGACGTGCTCGACACCGCCCTGCTGCGACCCGGCCGCTTCGACCGCCAAATCGGCATCGACCGCCCCGACCTGAAGGGCCGCGAAGCCATCTTCCGAGTCCATCTGAAGAACATCAAAATCTCCAAGGAGGTGGACCCCGTCCAGTTGGCCGAAATGACCCCCGGTTTCGCCGGGGCCGAAATCGCCAACGTGTGCAACGAAGCCGCCCTCATCGCCGCGCGCCGCAACAAGAGCGCCGTCGATATGGACGACTTCAACTACGCCCTGGACAAGGTCATCGGCGGGCTGGAAAAGAAAAACAAACTCATCTCCCCCGAGGAAAAGGAAATCATCGCCTACCACGAAGCCGGCCACGCCATCTGCGGCTGGTACCTGGAGCACGCCTCCCCCTTGGTCAAAGTCACCATCGTACCCCGCGGCATCGGCACCTTGGGCTATGCCCAGTACCTGCCCAAAGAAGAATACATCACCCGCTCCGAGCAATTGCTCGACCGCATCTGCATGACCTTCGGCGGGCGCGCCGCCGAAGACCTCGTGTTCGGCAAAGTCTCCACCGGCGCCCAAAGCGACCTGGACCAGGTGACCAAAATGGCCTACAGCATGGTCGCCATTTTCGGCATGAGCGACAAGGTGGGGCAGGTCAGCTTCTACGGCATGCAGAACGAATCCTTCCAGCGCCCCTACTCCGAAGAAACCGCCAGCATGATCGATGCCGAGGTGCGCAAGCTCACCGAAGAGCAATACCAGCGCGCCAAAAACCTGCTGAAGGAAAAACGACAGGAATTGGAAGTGCTGGCCAAAGCCCTGCTGGAACGGGAGGTGCTCCTCAAGAGCGACGTCGAAAAACTCATCGGCCCCCGCCCCTTCGAAGAGCCGAAAAACAAGCCCGCCCAGAACGGCCGTTCCGAAGATTCGACCGAACCCCCGGAACCCGAACCCGAACCCCAACCCTCCACCCAACCCAACATCGACGGGGTGTGAGCGTCCAGGGGATCATTTCTTCACCACTCGATACTTTTTCAGGATTTCCTTGCCGGCCTTGACGACCAGCAGGTAGTTCCCGGCCGGGAGCTGGCCCGTCTGAAACCGCTCGGTGTATTGACCCGGGGGGAGATTGGGTTTGCGGCGCCGGGCCTCGGCGATGCGCCGGCGATTGAGCAGCAGGATGTCCACATCGGCCGGGCGGGTCAGCCGGAATCGGACGACCAGCTCGCCGGTTTGGGGGTCGGGGCGGAGGACGGGCAGGGG
>CAZBYX010000193.1:0-7476 GCA_964496055.1 uncultured Saprospiraceae bacterium | reverse complement strand
ACGAGCCACGAGCCACGAGCCACGAGCTCCCCCTCCCATACCCCAACCCAAACCACCAACTGTATACCAACCGTACACCCATTGTACACCCACGCCGACACTAATTGGTCTCTCGCTTCCCTCACCGTTCCTCGCCCCGGGTCTGTCGTCCGTTCGTTTTGGTACATTTTTTTCTAATGCAAAGGGAGCCGGAGGGAAATCGTGCCCTCCGGTCAGGGTTGAAAACACCACTTTCGAGAAAAACAGAGCCTTTTGGCCTCCTTTCCGCTTAGCCCTTCACCCTGAACGCAATCGCATTCCCGCCAAAACTTACCGCACCCGGGCCGCTCTCCGTGGGAGAGCCCCCGTCCCGATCTCCTTTTTCCGGCAACGCTTCATCAAAAACCAACCTTCCATGATGGAACCGGTTACTCGGCCCCAGGTCTGCGGTTATGGGCTGCGACGCGTACTTTGTTTCCTTTCGGCACTCGGATGGGTCGCCGCTTCGCTTCAAGCCCAACCCCCCACCCCGCTCATTCAGGGGGACACAGCGGTCTGCCCCGGCAGCCTCACGCACTATTCGGTAGCTCCGCAGCCGGGGCTCGTTTACCAGTGGTCCTTGAGCGGGGGCGGAAGTCTGAGCGCCCAAACGGGCAGCGCGGTGGACGTGCAGTGGGAATTCCTGCCCGGCAGCGGGCCGCACCTGCTGGTGGTGCAGGCTTTCGACGGCCCCGACCCCCTTGGTGCCGACACCCTGCCCGTCGTCCAGCTCAATGTGTTCCTCTCCTGCGAAAACCAGGTGCACCTGTCCCTCGGCCCGGATGGCGCCACCCGCGTCACTCCCGGCATGCTGCTCGACGGCGACCATCCTTCCTTCGAGGGCTTCGTGGTGGAAGTGCTGGACCCGACGGGGAAATCCCTGGGCGACGTGGTGGATTGCAGCCACCTGGGCGACACCTTGGTTTTCCGCGTGACCGAACCCTGCACCCACAACTCCTGCTGGGGCTACCTGCTGCCCGAAGACAAACTCGGCCCCCAATTCGATTGCCCCGCCGATTCCCTCTTCGTCAATTGTGATGTGGACGCCCTCGCCCTCCCGCCCCCACCCGTCCAGGACAACTGCGACCCCCAACCCCTCGTCCTGCCGCTGGGCGACACCACCATCACGGACGACATCTGCGACGGGGTGCTCGTCATTCGCTGGTGGAAAGCCATCGACAACCTCGGCAATTCGAGCACCTGCGAACAACGCATCTTCATCACCCCCACCGATTATTTCGACTTCCCCGAAGACACCGCCTGGACTTGCAGCCAATATGCCGCTCACCCCAACATCACCGACCCCACCCCCCTGACCGGAGACCTCCAAACCACCGGTTCGGGCAAGCCCGTGGGGGTTTCGGGGCTGTACTGCAATTTCAATTTCAGCATCCACGACGACACCATCCCCGCTTGCGGAAATACCTTCACCATCGTGCGCACCTGGTCGGCTTTCAACTGGTGCACGGGCGAAGTGGTGACCACCGACCCCGACGGCGACGACAGCGAGCAGCTCATCAAAATCAGGGACCTCACGGCGCCGAAGCTCATCCGCCCGCCCTTCAGCGTCAGCGCGGACACGAAGGGCAGCCTGCCGGTGCTGTGCCGCTCCCACGGCTTGCTGCTGCCCCCGGAGGTGAGCGATGCCTGCGGCAAGGTGACGGTGCGCATCTTCACCCCGAACGGGGAAGCCGAATACGTCAACGGCCAGGACGGCCTGGCGGGCGGCTACATTCCCGCCCCGGGCCTGCGCATCGGCACCCACACGGTCGTGTACCGGGCGGTGGATGCCTGCGGCAATGTCTTCGAGCTGCCCGTCCCCGTCACCGTGGTGGACGACGAGGAGCCCATCCCCGTCTGCGATGCCATCACCGACCTCAATCTCGGCACGGAGGGGCTGGCCGAGTTGCCCGCCCAGGTCCTCGACGACGGCAGCACCGACAATTGCTGCATCAGCCACTTCTTGGTCAAGCGCATGGGCGAGCCCGACAATGCCTTCGCCCCCACCCTCACCTTCGACTGCACGGACGAGCCCGTCCAGAACGTCGTCCTGCGGGTGGTGGATTGCTTCGGCAATTTCAACGAGTGCATGGTTCAGGTGAATGTGCAGGACAAAATCCCTCCCAGCTGCGTTCCGCCCCCCGACGTGACCATCTCCTGCCAGGAGCTGCCCCCGGGCAACCCCTTGCTCGATGCGCAGTGGCTGGCGAGCTTCGGCAGCGCCACCACCAGCGACAACTGCGAAGCCACCGTGCAGGAAACCACCCCCTGGACGACGGGTCTCCAATGCGGCGAGGGCATCATCTTCCGCCAGTTCTTCGCCGAAGATGCCGCCGGCAACCAGACCCCCATCTGCGAACAGCGCATCTTCGTCGAGCCCGACCCCGAATGGACCATCCACTTCCCGGCCAACTGGGAAGGCGATTGCAGCCTCCTGCCCGACCCCGACAGCATCCTCACCCTGCAGCCCGGCTGCGAATTGCTCGCCGTCAGCTACAGCGACCAGCTCTTCGACCTCAGCGGCGACAGCGCCTGCTACAAAATCGTGCGCACCTGGGACGTCATCAACTGGTGCCTGTGGCAACCCGGTGACAGCGCCGTCCACGTACCCACCCACCCCCTCGGCGTGAGCATCAACCAGAACAGCTACGCCAACGCTCCCCGATACACCTACCAGCAAATCATCAAGGTGGTGGACAACACCCCACCCACCCTCGCCTACAGCGGCCCGACCGAATTCTGCGCCGAAGGCACCGGCTGCGGAACCGCCCAGGTGGAACTCCCCCCGGACATCACCCAGGAATGCTCGGGCGTGTTCGACATCGCCTACGCCCTCGACCTCTTCGACGACGGCAGCTCCGATGCCCTGGGCACGGGCGTTTTCACCGGCACCCTTCCCATCGGCACCCACCGCCTCCACTACCTGGTGACGGACGGCTGCGGCAACTCGGCCGAGCTCGACCTCCCCTTCGAGGTGCGCGACTGCAAGAAGCCCACACCCATCTGCAAGAACGGCCTCGTCGTGGAGCTCATGCAAAACGGCAGCGTCGAAGTGTGGGCCGCCGACCTGGACGACAAGAGCTTCGACAACTGCCCCCAGCCCCTGCGCTTCTCCTTCTCCGCCGACCCCACCGACCGGTCGCGCACCTTCACCTGCGAAGACCTGGCAACCCCCCAACCGGTGGAGCTTTGGGTCACCGATGCCGCCGGAAATCAGGACTTCTGCCAAACCTTCGTGGAAATCCAGGATAACCTCGGCGCCTGCAACCTCATCGGGCCCCAAATCGCCGGAACCCTGAGCACCCTCGAAGACGAACCCCTCGAAGGGGCCGAAGTGCACCTCAGCGGAGGAATGGACCAGGTCCAACTTTCGGACGCGCAAGGCACCTTCTCCTTCCCTGACCTGATGCCCCTGCACGACTACACCCTCAGCCCCCGCAAAACCGACGACCCCCGCAACGGCGTCACCACCTACGACCTGGTGCTCATCACCCGCCACATCCTCAACACCCAACCCCTGACCGACCCCTACCGCATCATCGCCGCCGACGTGAACGGCTCCGGCTCCGTCACCACCCTTGACCTGGTGGAAATCCGCAAGCTCATCCTCGCCATGAGCGACGAATTTCCCCTGAACGCCTCCTGGCGCTTCGTCGCCCGGGCCTACGTCTTCCCCGACCCCGCCAACCCCTTCGACCCACCCTTCCCCGAAACCCTCGATTTCAACAACCTGGCCGCCGACGTGCCCGACGCCGACTTCGTCGCCGTCAAACTGGGTGACGTCAACGGCAGCGCCACCCCCAACCTCCACAGCGTGGAAGACCGCCACCGCCCCGAACTGCCCCTACGCTGGTCGAAGCAGCCCCTGTCGCAAGGGGAAGGTGTGAGTTGGACGGCGCACCTGGTCGGTGACGAGTACCTCAGCAGCCTCCAACTGGCATTGGAGTTCGATCCCGACGCCTTCCACTTCGAGGGACTTGCGCCCCTTCTCCCAGAAGGCGAATGGCACTACTTCCTCCCCGAACCGGGACGGCTCGGCGTGCTGTGGCACAGCCCCGAACCGGTGCGCATTCCCGCCGATGCTGCTCTCTTCCGAATCGAGGGGCGGCCGAAGCAGGGAATCCCGGAAGCCCCGCTGTTCAAGCTGTCGGACGAATGGATGCTGCTGGAGGCGGTTCGCGAAAACCCTGCCGGCGGCGACCCGAAGTTCCTTCGCCCACGCTTGGAATTTCCCGGGGATGGCGGCGAGGAGGTCGTGCTGGAAGCCAACCGCCCCAACCCCTTCCGGGAGGCGACGACTTTCCGCTTCCGCGTGCCCGAAGGGCAATCCGCCACCCTGCGCCTGAGCGATGTGACGGGGCGCCTCGTCTGGGAGGAAACCGTCACGGGAACGGGAGCTTGGGAAGAACGAACCCTGCAAGCTGCTGACTTGCCCCACGAAGGCATCTACTTCCTGCTGCTGGAATCCGCCGGCAGCCTGCACTGGCAGAAGTGGGTGCACCTTTATGGCGCCGGTGAATGAGGACGAAGGATAGGGTGGGGGGATTTGAGGAATCGAGGAACCGAGGATTTGACGAGTTGGCGATTCGAGGATTTGCCAGCCTCACGTTCGTCACGCCGTCACGCAGGAAATCCATTCAACCTGAATCAACGAAACTGTGAATGCTAAGCCTCGGTGTCACCCCAGGTGATGCCGAGGCTTGCTCAATCCCAGCGGCTGCCCGCAAAGGCGGGCACCATGCGCCGGTTCTCCAGCTGCAAGGCCCCGATGCGGTCCATTTCCGCATCGGAGAGTTCGAAATCGAAGACGGCCAGGTTCTCCGCCAGGCGCCGGGGGTTTGCGCTTTTGGGAATGGCCATGACCCCGTCGAGCTGCATCATCCAGCGCAGGATGATTTGAGCGGGGGTCTTCCCGTGTCGGTGAGCCAAGTCCCTCACCTGCGGATGGTGCACGGCCTGCCCTTGCGCCAGGGGGCAGTAGGCCGTCAGCGGGATTTGGCGCTGCTGCATCCAGCCCAGCAATTTCCGCTGGTCGAGCAGGGGGTGAAATTCCACCTGATTGGTGAAAACGGGCACGCCAAACTGCAGGCTGCGTTCCAGTTGCGCGATGTTGAAATTGCTCACCCCCACGAACCGGGTGTAGCCCATCTCCCGGGCCTGCATCAAGGGTTCGAGGTAATGTTCCAGAGGCAGGCTGGCGTGGGGCCAGTGGATGAGCAGCAGGTCCACCCGTTCCATCTTCAGCAGCCGGAGGCTCTCTTCCACCGAAGACAGGAAGCGCGAAGCGTGCAGGTTGGCGGGCCAAACCTTGGTGGTGATGAAAAAATCATCGCGGGGCAACCCCGAAACCCGAACCGCCTCCCCCACCTCGGCCTCGTTGTCGTAAAACTGTGCTGTGTCCAGGTGCCGGTAGCCCAGCTCGATGGCTCCGGCTATGATTTTCACGGCCTCGGGTCCGGTCAGTCGATAGGTGCCCAGCCCCAGCGCTGGAACGTTTGCCCCCTGAATGGCAAGGTGTTTCATGAGAAATTGGATTGATATTTGATTGAGTCAAATACAAGAGCGTTTCCATTCCTTCAAGCCGCTGCTCTGTCACAAATTTCAACGATTCCTCCATTTCCCCGGTCCGACGGACCATAGATTTGGCACTCAGGTTGATTGACTCCCCTATACGACACTTCCCTCCCCTCCTGCAAACACCTTCGAGCAAACCCGCAAACGAACACCGCACAACCGATTTAACACATGAGAAGACTCTTACTGCTTTTCTTTATCGTGGGTCCATCCCTGGTGGCATTTGGCAATATCATCCCCTTAAAAGGTCACGCTTTTCCTTTCACCAATTCATTCGATGATGGACCCTGTGACGATGTTTTGGATGCCGGACAGGTCGGTTCCGACCAGACCGTCTGTTTGGACGACCCTGATCCGGCCCCTTTCGTCAGCATTTCGCTTCCCAATAACGGAATCGGCGATTTCGAATATCAGTGGATATACACCACCACGGACCCGAACGCTCCGGCCGTGGTCTGGTTCCCCATTCCGGGAGCCACGCAACCCACCTACGACCCGCCGGCGGTAACTCAGACCACCTGGTTTCGCCGCTGTACCCGGCCGGTGGGCTGTCAGCTTTTTCTCTCCGAATCGAATATCGTTCGCGTCACGGTCGAGGTATGCAATGAACCCTGCGATGCTTTTGGTATCACGGTGGTGGGGGTGGAGAACAGCTCCTGCCTGGGCCCCGACGGCTGGGCCGAAGTGGCCCCCACCGGCGGGAAGGCCCCCTTCCAGTACGAATGGAGCCACGGGCTGAGCGGGACGGGTTTGGCCACCCAGCTGGCCCCCGGCACCTATTCCGTCACCGTCACGGATGCGGGCGGCTGCACCAGTTCCTTGAGCATCACCATCGAAGAGCCGGAACCCATTTCCGCCTTCCTCGAAGGGCATGACCCCTCCTGCTACGACAGCGAAGACGGCCGAATCGAAGCGATGGTCGTAGGGGGAACACCACCCTTCCAATTCGAGTGGAGCTCGAGCGGCCTGGAAGGTGCTTCCGTGCAAAACCTAAGCTCGGGCACCTACGAGGTCACCGTCACGGACGACAGGGGCTGTACCGCCACCGCCTTTGCCACCCTGCGGGCGCCCCAGCCCCTGAGCGTACAGCCCGAAATTCAAAGCGCCGACTGTGCGGACGGGCAAGGCCGCATCGCCCTGCACGTCCAGGGGGGCACCCCGCCCTATTCCTACGAATGGGAATCCGGCAGCCAGGCCGACACCCGCGAGAACCTGAACCCGGGCACCTACTCGGTCACCGTCACCGACGCCATGGGCTGCCAGGCCGCCCTGCAACTCAGCCTCGAAGCCGACTGCCCGCCAGTGATGCTCTCCGTCAGCCCGCAAGACATATCCGTCAGTGAAAAAGGCGTCGAATTCCGCGTGCAAGCCAATGTGCCGCTGAGCAACGGGCTCGTCTTGCTCGAACGCAGCACCAATCAGTTGAACTACCACGCCGTCGCCCTGCACGAACCCGCTCCCACGGGCGAGCTCTCCTTCTCCCTGCTTGACACCGACCCCGCCCTTGGAAGCAATTCCTACCGCATCCGCTACCTCGATGCCGGCGGAACCAGCGCCTTCACCTCGGAGGTGATGACCGTCAAATTCTGGGGCGACTCCCCCGTGGGGGTGTACCCCAACCCAGCACACGATTTCGTGTGGGTGGAGTTCGCCGAACCGCCCGAAGAACCCGCCGAGCTGCTGCTGACCGACGGGCTGGGAAACCTGCTGCAGCGCATCCGCATTGCCGAAGGATCGCACCGCGTCCGGGTGGAGCTTCAGGGCTTGTCCGCCGGGGTGTTCTGGTTGCATGCCAACGCTTCCAATCCTGCCCGCTCCTGGCGCAAAAGCATCGTGCGAAAATGAATGGACTGCCCGCGCCCCCTGGAAAATCGTGACGCGTGA
>CAZBYX010000192.1:0-7535 GCA_964496055.1 uncultured Saprospiraceae bacterium | reverse complement strand
TCGGTTCCTCGATTCCGCGCTCCCTCAAACCCTCCAACCCTCGCTCCCCAAATCCTCAATTCCTCGGTTCCTCAAAGCCTCCTTGCGTGATATTCATCCTCATTCGCCGGCGCTATAAAGATACGACCACCCCCTTGGGCAGTTCCGAAAGAACAACGAACGAGTCAAAAGCGCGGCAAAGATAGAGGCTCCGGGGAAGGGGCGCAAGTCGCTGCGGAGAAATTCGCACCGAATTTTGGGGGCTATACATTACCTTCGCTTGACATGCGTTGATTCGATAAAATGCCGCTCATGGGTCGATTTTTCAAGCGTTTTTTCTGGGGCTTACTCATCGTTCTGGTGCTGTTCGTGGGGGCGGCGGTGGTTGTGGCCGCCTTTTTCCGGGACCAGGTGGCGAGCCAGTTGCTCACCGCACTGGACAACAAGCTGAAGGTGGAATTGAGGGTGGAAGACACCGACCTCTCCCTGTTGCGGGGCTTTCCGAAGGCCTCCATCCAGCTTCGGGGGGTGGTGCTGGCCGACGCCTTCGGGGGGGTGTTGCTGGAGGCGGGGGAGATGAACTTCCGCTTCGGGCTGCTCAGCCTGTTGGGCAAAAAAATCAAGGTGCACGAAGTGCACATCGCCGAAGGCACCCTGAACGTCGCTTTTGACCATCGGGGGCGGCCCAACTACGACATCTTCCTCAGCGACGAAGAGGAGACCGAGTCCGAAGGTCAGGGGCTCAATCTGGACCTGGAACGTGCCCACCTGGAAAACATCGCCCTCATCTGGCGGCACAAGCCCCTGGACCAGAGCCTGTACCTGCAAATCGGCGATGCGCTCTTTTCCGGGGATTTTCAGGCTCGCCAGTTCACCCTCGAGAGCCAGGCGCGCGTGCTGAGCGAATATTTCGAGATGGAGGGGGAACGCTATCTGGTCGGGCAACCCCTGGAGTGGTCGGCGCGCGTGTTCGTCAATCTGGCCAACGGAGTCAATGAAATCGAAAACTTCCGGCTGCAAATCGGGGAGAGCGCTTTTGGTCTGGACGGCTTCGTGGAAACCACCCCGGAATTCACCGACTTCGACCTGAGCGCCCATTCCGAAAACGCCCGCCTGGAAGAGGTGCTGGCTCTGCTGCCCGCCGAGTGGGCCGAGGGGTTGGGCGGTTTGGAGACGGAGGGCGACCTGAGCTTCGAGGGCAAGGTGTACGGCAAGCTCTCCGCTTCGGCCAATCCCGAAATCAGCATGACCCTCCGGCTGGAGGACGGGGAAATCCGCCTGCCCGCCTTCGACCTCCCCCTGCGCAACGTGGACCTGGAGGCGCGCTTCGCCAACGGCGGCGGTTCCCTGCGGCAGGCGGTGCTGGAAATCCCCGTCATCCGGGGGCAGTTTCGCCGCCGGCCCGTCGAGGCTTCCCTGAAAGTCACCGAACTCGACGACCCCCTGCTCGATTTCCGCCTCGATGGCGTCCTGCCCCTCGACGCCCTGCGGGGGGTGCTGGCCAGCCCCAGCCTGAGCGATGCCGGCGGTGAGCTCGAGCTCGAAGGCATCCACCTGCGCGGGCGCCTCCAGGACATGCTCTCCCCCCAGCGCATCGATCGCGTGGGCATGGCGGGGCAACTGACTTTCGACGACGCCTTCCTCACCGTCAACGGCGAGAAACTCACCGCCGACCGCGGCACCCTCCTCCTCGAAGGCAACGACCTGCAGGTGCGCGAGCTGAAGCTCGAGGGCCGCGGCAACGACATCCGCTTCGAAGGGGTGGTGCGCAACTTGCTGCCCGTCCTGCTGGCCGATTCGCTCCAGCGCCAGGACACCCGCCTCCTCTTCGACCTGGGAATGGACGCCCGCGAAATGGACCTGGCCCGCCTGGTACGCATGGGCAACTGGGTCGTCCCCGAAGCGGGGGCGCCCCTCGAAGAAGACCCCTTCGGCGACAGCCCCGCCCCCGCCGGCAGCGACGGCTGGCGCTTCTACCACCGCCTCGACGGCGTCTTCCGCGGGCAGGTGCGCCGCTTCTCCTACAACCAGCTCGAAGGGCGCGACTTCCAGGGCGAGGTGCGCTTCCGCAACGGGCAGATGCTCGTCCAGGGCGGCACCCGCGCCTTCGACGGGCAGGTCTCCCTCGACGGTTCCCTCGCCTTCGAGCGCAGCCCCCGCCTCAAAGCCCACCTGACTTGCACCGACCTCGACGTGCGGGAGTTCTTCCGCCAAACCGACAACGTGGGGCAGTCCGTGCTCCAATACAAACACGTGAACGGCCGCATGGACGCGCGCATCGTGCTGGAAAACTTCTGGGACGCCTCCGGGCGCTTCCTGCCCGAAAAGCTGAAAGCCTACGCCGTGCTCGCCCTGCGCGAAGGCGAGCTCAAAAATTTTGAATTGCTGAAGGAATTCAGTGGCTACGTCAAGGTGAAAGACCTGGAGCACGTGCGCTTCGCCAACCTGCAAAACTGGCTCGAAATCAGGGACAGCCGGCTCTTTATCCCCGCCATGTTCATCCAGAACAACGCCATGAACCTCACCCTCTGCGGGGAGCACAGCTTCGAAAACGACATCGACTACTACCTGCAGGTCAATGCCGGGCAGGTGCTCATGAACAAGTTCAAACGCCACAACCCCAACCTCGAACCCATCCCCGCCAAAAAGAAAGGGCTGTTCAACCTCTACTTCCACGTCTTCGGCACGGTGGACGACTTCGATTACGAAACCGACCGCAAAGCCGTGAAAGCCGCCCTGAAACGAAGTGAACACCGCCGCGCTTACATCAAAGACATCCTGCGCCGCGAGTTCGGCACCGCCAACCTCCTCCAAAACGCCAACCTGGCCGAACTGCCCACCCCCGAAGACGACGAGGAATACATCGAAGGGTTTTGAGTGACGGTGGGTGTACGATGGGTGTACGGTTGGCAAGACATAGAAACAAATGGAAATAGGTGGAGACAGGTGGAAATAAAGGGTCTCAAGGTCCCAAGGTCTCACGGTCTCACGGTTTCGGGGTCTCAGGGGTGCGCGATGGGAAAGACCTTGAAAAACTTGGAAATAGATGGAGACAAATGGAAATAAATTGTTCCCCAACCCGCTCCCCCGCCCAACGATCAACCACTGCCCACTGCTAACTGCCTACTGCCCACTGCGATATGCTGCGAATAAAGCTGCGGAGCACTGCGGTTCACCCCCCCAAACCCACACCCCCCACCTCAAATCCTCAGATCTTCGAATCCTCGAATCCTCACTCAATTGTAAAATCGTAAAACTGTAAAACCGTAAAATCGCAGGGAGGGTGTGTAGGGAGGGCGCGGGGGCGTTTTGGTACACAGAGGAGCACCGAGAAGCCACAGAGCTCCACAGAGGATTGCGCCCCCAACTCCCACACCCACACCCAAACATCGATTTAACGATTTAACAATTTGACGATTTTACAGCTTCCCGTCACGCCCGTCACGCCCGTCACGTTCGTCACGCCCGTCACGTTCGTCACGTTCGTCACGCCCGTCACGATTTTCCAGGAATCGCCGGCCCGAATTGTCATCCAAGCGGTAAAAGATTGGAAAAAGAGAGCGGGGTCAATCGTGGCCCGGTTTTTTGGCTAATTTTACCGGAACTCCAAAAGCAAAATTCCCAAAAATTCATCCTCCAACGAACGCTCTTGACTGCTCCATCTTCCCGGGCGGGAGGTGGGGTGGGAGTGCGGCTTTATTTTGAAAATCCAGAGCAGTATGAGAAGTTTTACCCTCCGGCCGGGGCTCGTCCTGGTCTTTCTTTTTGTGGGCATTTTGTCGTGGGGGCAGAGCGCCTACGACCTAGCCCTTCGGCACATCCAGCAGCAGCATGCTGAGTGGGGGCTGACCGCGGCCGACGTGGCCGACATGGTGGTCAGCGACCAGTACACCAGCAGCCACAACGGGGTGACCCACATTTACTTTCAGCAGCGGCATCAGGGCATCGAGGTGTTCAATGCCCTGATCAACGTCAACGTCTTGCCCGACGGGCGCATCCTCCACGTGGGCAAGCGCTTCGTCGCCGACCTGGCAAGCCGGGTCAACGCCACCCAACCCGTGCTCACACCCGAAGCGGCTCTGCTCCAAGCGGCGCAGCATTTCGGGGTGGAGGTGAACCAGGCCCCCCGACTGCTGCAACAGGAAGGCCCGCACAGTTTCCTCTTCGAGGGGGGAGCTCTTTCCCACGCCGACATCCCCGTGAAGTTGAAATACCAGCCCCTGCGCGACGGCAGCGTCCGCCTGGCCTGGGACCTGGCCCTGGACCTGCCCCGCAGCCCCGACTACTGGAGCGTGCGCGTCGATGCCCTGACGGGGGAAATCCTCCAGCAGAACAACTGGACGGTGGAGTGCGCCTTCGACGGGGCGGCCGGCAGCTTCCTCGCCCCCGTGGTGGATGACTGCGATGCCCCCGAACCCCATCCCCATCCCGCCCCGGCGGCTCCCCAGCGCATGAACGGCGGCGACGGCGCCACCTACAACGTCTTCGCCGTGCCGGTGGAAAGCCCCATCCACGGCACGCGCAGCCTGGTGACCGACCCCGCCGACTCGCTGGCCTCCCCCTACGGCTGGCACGACATCGACGGCAACCCGGGAGCTGAACTGACCATCACCCGCGGCAACAACGTCCACGCCTACCTGGATACCGACGCCGACAACATCTCCGACGGCGGCGAACCCGACGGCGGCCCCGATCTCTTCTTCGACTTCACCTACCACGACACCCTCGAACCCGCCGACATGCAGGACGCCGCCACCGTCCAGCTCTTCTACATGAGCAACGTCATGCACGACCTGGCCTACTCCTACGGCATGAACGAGCCCGCCGGCGCCTTCCAGCAAAACAACTACGGCAACGGCGGCATCGGGGGCGATCCCGTCAACTCCGAAGCTCAGGACGGCGGCGGTACCAACAATGCCAACTTCTCCACGCCCCCCGACGGCTCCAGCGGCCGCATGCAGATGTTCCTCTGGAACGCCTCCTCGGGCGACAACGTCCTCACCGTAACCGAACCCACCGACATCGCCGGCCTGTACGCCGCCCGCCCCGGTGCCTTCGGCGGCCCCATCCCCGTGGACACACCTCTGGTCGGGGAGGTGGCGCTGGTCAACGACGGCTCCAACCAGCCCACCCTGGGCTGCAACGAGCTGGTCAACGGCGATGAAATCGCCGGCAAGATCGCCATGATCGACCGGGGCAGCTGCGAGTTCGGGCGCAAGAGTCTCAACGCCGAAAACGCCGGCGCCATCGCCGTCATCGTGTGCAACTTCGAGGACGCCCTCGTCACGATGGGCGCCGGCGCCGTGGGCGACCAGGTCACCATCCCCGCCGTGTTCATGCGCCGCAGCGACTGCGAGAAGCTGAAGGTGTACGTCGGCAACGGTTTGCTGGTCCAACTCCAGGCTCCCACCCACAACGGCCCCACCCAACTGGACGGCGACTTCGACAACGGCATCATCGCCCACGAATACGGGCACGGCATCTCCAACCGCCTCACCGGCGGCCCCAGCAACACGGGCTGCCTGTTCAACGACGAGCAAATGGGCGAAGGCTGGAGCGATTTCTTCAGCCTGATCACCACCGTCAAACCCGGCGATACGGGTGAGCTGCCGCGCGGCATCGGCAACTACGCCACCTCCCGCGGCCCCGACGGCGGCGGCATCCGGCGCTTCCCCTACAGCACCGACTTCGCCGTCAACGGCCAGGTCTATGACGACATCATCGGCACCGGCGCCCCCCACCCCCTCGGCGAGGTGTGGGCGGCCGTCCTCTGGGACCTCTACTGGAAGTTCGTCGAGGTCTATGGTTGGGACCCCGACCTGTACCACGGCTCCGGCGGCAACAACATGGCCATCCAGCTGGTTTTCGACGGCATGAAGATGCAGCCCTGCCAGCCCGGCTTCATCGACGGCCGCGACGCCATCCTCAAAGCCGACACCGCCCTCTACGACGGCGCCCACGGCTGCCTCATCTGGGAGGTCTTCGCCCGCCGCGGCTTCGGCTGGAGCGCCGACCAGGGCAGCTCCGACGACCGCAACGACCATCGCCAGGCCTTCGACCTGCGCCCCGAGTGCATCAAAGAGCTCAAGGTCGAAAAGGAAGTCACCGACTTCATCACCGCCGGTGCGCCCATCGACGTCACCCTGCGCGTCTTCAACCACAAGGAAGAGACCGCCACCAACGTCGTGCTGACCGATGAAATCCCCGAAGGAGCCTCCTTCGTCGCGGGCAGCGCCAGTGCCCCCGTGGTCGTCAACGGCGACCTGCTGGTCTTCGAGCTGGGCGACCTCGCGCCCGGTACGGCCCTGACCATCACCTACCAGCTGGCCACCGACCCCACGCGCTTTTCCATCCAGCAGTTTTTCGACGACGTCGAAAACGGCGACGCCAACTTCGACATCGAACCCCTGGAAGGCTCCACCATCTGGGAAATCGCCGACCTCATCCCCCACAGCGGCAGCTTCCACTGGTACATCCCCGACGAGGACGGCGTCGAGAACGACCAGACCCTCTTCTTCGTCTCGCCCTTCACCATCACGGGCGACAACCCCGCCTTCCGCTTCTACCACCGCTACGACACCAAAATCGGCTTCCACGGCGGCTTCCTGGAAATCTCCGTGGACGGCGGCCCCTGGGAAACCCTGCCCGCCGACAAGTTCATCCGGGGCGGCTACCGCGGCAAAATCGGATTCCAGACCTTCGCCATCCCCTTCCTCGACGCCTTCTGGGGCAACAGCAACGGCTACATCGCCAGCTACATCGACCTGAGCGAGTACGTGGGCCGGCAGGTCAATTTGCGCTTCCGCTTCGGCACCGACGACAACTCCCCCGGTGATGAGGTGGGCCTCGGCTGGCTCATCGACGACGTGGAGCTCATGGACCTGTTCTTCTACAACGGCCAGGCCTGTGTCACCTCCGACCAGGGCGACCAGGCCTGCACCACCGCCCCCGCCCACGGCACCATCGTCGAAAGCGACCTGATGAGCGCGGCCGTGGAGCGCCTCCCCGACGTGGAGGTCGCCCTCGCACCCAACCCCGCCCACGACCTGCTCAACGTCCGGCTCGCCTCCGAGCGCGAAACGCCCGTCGAGCTGCGCCTGATGACCCTCGAAGGCAAGGTGCTCCTGCAGGAACAGCGCCGCGTCTTCGGCCAGGACTTCTTCCAGATTCCGGTGGCTCAGTACCCCGCCGGCTTCTACCTCTTCGAAGTGCGCACCGACGACGGCGTGTGGATGGAGAAAGTGGTCGTGCAGTGATCAAAGGACAACCCCGGCAGGTACCTGCCGGGGTTGTAAACCTCTGCCGGGTTGAGGGGTTCTTTGTATCTTGCAAGGACAATTTGCGCAGAGTATGAAAGACCTGAGCAAGTACATTGTGGTGGATGAAAAGGTCTTGGGTGGAAAACCCACCATCAAGGGGACACGGCTTAGCGTCGAGTTCATTCTGAAATTGTTGGCGGAAGGATGGAGTGAGGCTCAAATCCTGGAAAACTACCCGCGCCTGACCCGCGAGGCATTGCAGGCGGTTTACACCTACCTGTACAGGTGCTACGAATA
>CAZBYX010000191.1:0-7550 GCA_964496055.1 uncultured Saprospiraceae bacterium | reverse complement strand
CCCTCTTCGGGTTGGGGTTGGGATTCCGGGGTGGGGGGCGTTTCCCCGTCTTTGGCTTTTTTGTGTTTGTTGAACAGCAACAGGTTCATGCCCAGGCGGATGGAAGTGTTTTGACCGCTTGTGGGGTCGATGAGGGTAATGATGTTGTCGGTCAGGGCATAGAATTGGACGGGGCCGAGGTTCAGGTTCATGTTCAGCCCGAGGTTGACGGTGCCCTTGTCGCGCAGCGCGGTGAAACCGCCCAGGTGGAGCACCCTGCCGAAGGCCTTTTGGGCGTGGAAGGAGATGGCGGGATTCATGGAGCCCTGGAAAAATTCGCCTTGCAGGGCGATGCCGACGTTCAGGGAGGGGTTGAGGTCGATGAGGGCGCCGGCGGTGAAGGAAGTGGGAAGGTCGGTTTGGAAGCTGACCTCCGATTTTTGGAAATCGAACAGGTCGGTGATGGAATCGCGGATGACCTCGAAGTCGAAATCGTCGTTTTCATCGTCGAAGGGGCGGACGTTGAGGCCGTCGAACTGGAAGTTTTTGCGGCTTTCCTGCTGGAGGGTGTATTCGTCCCAGGAGATGGAGCCGATGTCCCGGATGCTGGCCAGGATGCGGAGCTGGTCGTTGGCCTGGATGACGGCGCCGATGTCGAGGGCGAAGCCGAGGTTCTGGTTGGCGATGTAGTAGAAGGGGTCGGTCGTAGCCAGGACGTCCGATTCGTTTTCATCGAAGATGTCGGTCAGTCCTGCTGTTTGGAAGAGGATGTCGCTGCTGGCGGTGATTTGATAGATTTCGGGGTCGGTGTAGAGGGTGGTTCGGCTGCGGATGGTGTTGACGGCGAGGAAGCCACTGAGGGCCTTGAGGTTGACGCCGATGCTGAGGCGCTTGTTGATTTGGTGAGCCACGCCCAGCCCGTATTCGTTGTACCCCATGAGATTCAGGCTGGGGGCCACTTGCACTTCCTGGCCGATGTAGTAGGCGTTGCCGCGCCAGAGGATTTCCGGCAGGGCTTTCGGGTAACGGAAGTGGGTCAGGAAGTGGGTGTTGTGGAAAATCGAAAACTGCCAGCGCTTCAACTGCAAGCTGAGGGAGCCGATGCTGAAGCGGCTGTTCGAGGTAAACAGGTTCCGATCGACGCTCATTTCCGCTAGGGCGGCCTCCAAATCGACCACATAGCCCGCCCCCTCCTTACGAAGCAAATCCCCGAACTGAAAGGAGGAATTGTAAAAAGCCGTCGAAAAGGAGGGAAAGGCCAACACGACCCGCGACTCGGTGAACAGGGCGGGATGGAGTTGACTGCTCTGGCCCAATTGGGGAATCATGGACAGGCCGAGCTCTTGCTGCGCTCCCAACCAGGCAGCATTCAAAAAGAAAAGGATGAGGAAAGCGATCTTTTTCATTCTTCAGGGATTTGGAGGCGCTCGGGCGCCGGGTTTGGCAATGGGATTCGTGGCGGTTACTGGACGTCGAAAGTGACCTTCATGCCGATTTGCAACTCGATGGCGTAGTCGGTGAACATGCCCACCGGTGTGTTGCCGTCGTTGAAGGTCTGGAAACGGATTTCGTAAATGTTTTGGGCGGCTTGCTCCAGTTGGTGGATTTGGTCGGGCGTGAGGGTGACGAAGAGCTCCCCTTCGGCTATCAAATCGGGCGTGACGCGGCCCTGGCTGTTCACGGCAGCAGCGGGGATGGCGACGTTCTCCACCACGCGGCTTTCGGTGCCGTCGGGGGCCAGGGCAATGATGTTGAGCAGGGTCCTCATGGGCAGGCCGTTGCGATGCAGGATTTTCAGCTCGGCCACCTCGATGTCATCCACGGTCAGGCCTTCTTCCAGGTCGAGGTTGAGGGCTTCGCCGGTGTCGCGATAGACGAGGTTTTTGGCGCTGAACTTGAAGGGCAAATCGAATTCGGCACTGACGGCCAGGCGGCTGTCTTTGGTGATGAAGTTTTCTTCACCGGTGTTGCCGGCGGGGTTCACGGTGCCCGTGCCGCTGTAGGTGAGCATCTTGGGGAAGATGGAAAGCAGTTGAACGATGTTGGAGTTGTTCTTGTCGAGGACGATGTCGGTGATGGTCGTCGCCCCGATGTTGTTCATGTCGGGGTAATTGAATTCGAGGAGCGGAGGGTTCAGGCTGGCCTGGTCGCCGAAAAAGCCCTGGGCGTCCACGTCGAGGGCCACCTGGAAGGGCACGCCGATGGAGTTCTCCACGTAGATGCGCATGGTGGGGTTGTCGAAGAGCAGGGGTTCGCTCTGTTCGTCGAAGATGCTGAAGTCGAAATCCAGGTCGATGGTTCCGGGGTCCACGGTTTCCTCGAATTGGCCGAAGTAGCCGAAGACGCGCTGGATGTTGAAGTCGGCGATTTCGAAGTTGACGGTGACCTGGTCGTTGGCGCTGAACTCGACCAGCCCGCCCGTAGGCGCCGGCACGAAGACCCGGGAGCGGACCTCCATCCGGTTGAAGGGTTGGTTGGGGTCCTGGTCCAGCAGGAAGGAGGAATTGCTGAAATCCAGCGTGCCGGTGATGGAGTCGGTCAGCCCGGTGTAATTGACATTGATCTGAGCCTGTACGGGCTGGCCGTTGCGCATCACATGGGGGAAGTCGAAAACGACGGTGATGGGGGTCTGCACTTCCGATTTGATGGAATAGCGGGCGGTGACGGTTTCCAGGTCCACCCGATGGATTTGCTGATCGTCTTCGGTGTCGAAGTCGATGAGGATGCGCTCGTTTTCGAATTCCACCTCGGGAAGTTTGACCCGCCCCCCGAAGATTTTCATGTTCTCGGTGCCGAAATGCACGGTCAGCAAGGATGCCAGGTCAATGGTGACCACGTCGGTCCCGGAACCGGGAGACTCGAGGTTGGGAATGACCACGCTGAGGTCGTTGTGGAGGGTCACGCCGGTCAATTCGAGGGTCTGCACGTCCATCCCGCCGGCAGGAACGAGTGCGAACTGCAAAGTGCCGAGTACATCGCCGGTGACGTTGTCCCGGATGCTGACTTCGAGGTTTTGCAGGTCGATGAAAAAGCCGTTCTCGATGGTGACCACGATGCTGCCGCTCTCCACATTGATGAACTCGAAATCCTCCAAGGCAGGGAGGGAGGTGTTGACGTTGACGGTTTGGGCGAAGGGGGCCACCACTGCCTGGTTGCCGTCATTGGCTTGCAGGAAGGTCTTCATGGTGGGGTCCTGGAAGTTGTCCACGAACTCGGAGAAGGCGATGGTTTGCATCTCGCTGATGTCGTCGATTTCCACCACCCCCGCTTCGAAGGACTCGAACTTGCGGGCGCTGAGCTGGTCGGTCACGTTTTCGAGCACATCGTCCACCGCCAAGCTGAAGAAGTTGTCCTCCCGATACATAAGGCTGATGGCACTGTCGGCCTCGATGGTCAGCACCGTGTCGTCTTGAAGGACCTCCTCGAGGGTGAAGCCCAGGGTAGCTATGGCAAAAGCGAGGGTGCCGTTGTAGTTTACGCTCAGGTTCGTGACTTTGTCCTTGACGCAGGCGTTCAACAACAGGGCACAACCGGCGAGGATAAAAATTTTTGTAGCCGAATTACTCATGGCGATGACGGGTTAAATCTCTCCAGGGAGGGGCACTCCAAGGATGAGGGGGTTAATCAATGGTTCATTTCCATCCTCGAGGATGGATTGGTTTCATAGCTGTATTACCAGAGGAATAGGAGGAAGGCGACAGGAACAGGAAAAATGTATTCTGAGCAGGTGCCTTGTCAATAGGCGAAAGGCAAGGCCTTGTAAAGTCGGTTCGGGTGTTCATGGGAGGGGATCGGTTTTTGTTCGAGCTAATTTATTGAAAAAAGTATTATTTGTTTCAATTTCATGCTTTGAATGTTACCCATGTGAAAAAAAAGTGAAGAAAAGGGGCGAAAACAGGTTGAAACCCTTTCTGTCGAGCGCCTTTGGTCGAGCGGCTTTTTCTTGGGGGTGGTTGGTGGAATGGGGGGGGCGTTCAGCGCCGGGTCTCGGGCACCAGTTCGATGTCCTCCCTGTTTGGCGGAGGTTCAGGTTTTCCATTGGGGGGATCCGAAAGGGGTAGCGGGGTAGGATAGGGGCTTCCCATCAAAAATGATACCCGAGTTGGCAGGGGAAGGGACAGATTCCCGGAAGGAATCGGAGCGGGTTGGCGGGAGGGGGCGGTTCAGTGCGCTTCGAGCCAGTTCTTGCCCACACCCATTTCCACCACGAGGGGGACCTGGAGGGAGGGGAGGGCGTGGCGCATGTGGTGGTCCACCAAGGATTTGAGTTCCTCCAGTTCCTCCTGGTGGGCATCGAAGAGGAGTTCGTCGTGGACCTGGAGAATCATTTTGGATTTCAGCTTGCGCTTTTCCATTTCCCGGTGGATGTTGATCATGGCCAGCTTGATGAGGTCAGCGGCGGAGCCCTGGACGGGGGTGTTGATGGCGTTGCGTTCGGCGTGGCCGCGCAGCACGCTGTTTTTGCTGTTCAGGTCGCGCAGGTAGCGTCGGCGCCCGAGGATGGTGGTGACGTAGCCCTTTTGGCGGGCTTCTTCGATGCAGCGGTCCATGTAGGCGCGCAGGCCGCTGTACTGTTTGAAGTAGTTTTCGATGAGCTCGGTGGCTTCCTGCCGTTTGATGCCGAGCTGGCGGGAGAGGTTGGTGGCGCCGGCCCCGTAAATGACGCTGAAATTCACGGTTTTGGCCCGGTAGCGTTGCTCTTTGGTCACCTCCTCTTCGGGCACGCCGAAGACGCGGGCGGCGGTGGCGAGGTGAATGTCGCGGCCGGCGCGGAAGGCTTCGAGCATGGCTTCGTCCCCACTCAGGGCGGCGATGATGCGCAGCTCGATTTGGGAGTAGTCGGCCGAGAGCAAGAGGTATTCTTCGGAGCGGGGCACGAAGGCCTCCCGGATTTTGGCGCCTTCGGGGGTTCGGATGGGGATGTTCTGGAGGTTGGGGTTGTTGGAGCTGAGGCGGCCGGTGGCGGCCAGCGCTTGATTGAAGGAGGTGTGGATGCGCCCCGTTCGGCTATTGACCAGCTTGGGCAGGGCGTCCACATAGGTGCTCTTTAGTTTTTGCAGCATGCGGTGGCGCAGGATTTTGGCCGCGATGGGGAATTCGGGGGCCAGCTCGGAGAGCTTCTCCTCGTTCGTGCTGTACTGCCCGCTTTTGGTCTTGCGCCAGCGATAGGGCAAGCCCAGTTTTTCGAAAAGCACTTCGCCCACCTGCTTGGGCGAGGCCAGGTTGAAGGGCACTCCGGCTTCCTCGATGACTTCCTTTTCCAAACGGCGGATTTCCTGGCTCAATTCCCTGGAATAGGCCTTCAGCATGTCCGTATCCACCCGGATGCCGTTGTATTCCATTTCGATGAGGGTGTGGATGAGGGGGCGTTCGAGGGTGTCGTAGAGTTCGCGCAGGCCTTCTTTTTCCAGTCGGGGGCGCAGCACCTGGGCCAGTTGGAGGGTGATGTCGGCGTCTTCGGCGGCGTATTCTTTGACGGACTCCACGTCCACCTGGCGCATGCTGAGCTGGCCTTTTCCTTTCTTGCCGATGAGGGTTTCGATGGACACGGGCTGGTATTTCAGGTAAGTTTCCGCCAGGTAGTCCATGTTGTGGCGCAGCTCGGGCTCCAGCAGGTAATGGGCGACCATGGTGTCGAACAGGTAGCCCCGCACCTCCACCCCGTGCCATTTGAGGACGATGCCGTCGTACTTGGCATTCTGGGCGATTTTCTCGATGGCGGGGTTTTCGAGCACGGGGGCGAAGGTTCGGGCAAGGGTGCGGGCGGCTTCCGGGTCTTCGGGTACGGGCACGTACCAGGCCTCGTGGGGTTTGAGGGCGAAGGACATGCCCACCAGTTCGGCTTCGTTGGCGTCGATGGAGGTGGTTTCGGTGTCGAAGGCGAAGGAGCCGGCCGCCTGGAGAAGTTCCAACAGTCGGGCGCGTTTTTCGGGGCTGTCCACCAGGTGGTAGGTGTGGGGGGTGTTGTGAATGTTTTTGGTGGCGACGGAGTGGGCGGCGGGGGCGGGGCCGGGGCTTTCGCCCTCGAAGAGGGAGCCTTGCTTGCCGGCGGCCGAGGGCTCGGCTTCGGGGGCATCGCTTTCGAGAATGGCCTTGGCCAGGGTGCGGAACTCGAGCTCGCGGAAGATTTCCGCCAGGCGCTCGCGGTCCATGGGGTCCAGGCGCAGGGCTTCGGGGTTGAACTCGACCGGGGCATCGATGGCGATGGTGGCCAGCTGTTTGCTCAGGCGAGCCTGATCGGCGAATTTCTCGACGTTCTCCTTCTGCTTGCCCTTCAGCTCGTGGGTGTTTTCGAGCAACCCTTCCACCGAGCCGTATTTGGCCAACAGCTTGACGGCCGTTTTGGCTCCGATGCCGGGCACTCCGGGGATGTTGTCCACGGCGTCGCCCTGCAGGCCGAGCACGTCGCGCACCTGGTCCACCCGTTCGATGCCCCATTTTTCGAGCACTTCGGGAACCCCCAGAATCTCGACGCCGTTGCCCTGGCGGGAGGGTTTGTAGAGGAAGATTTTGTCGGACACCAGCTGCGCGAAGTCCTTGTCCGGCGTGACGAGGTAAACCGTGTAGCTCTGGGCTTCGGCCTTTTTGGCCAGCGTGCCGATGACGTCGTCGGCTTCGTAGCCCGGCACTTCGAGGATGGGGATGTGGAAGGCTTCGATGATCTTTCGAATCCAGGGCAGGGCGTTCGTAATGTCTTCGGGCTGGGCTTCGCGCTGCGCTTTGTAGGGCTCGTACTGCTCGTGCCGGAAGGTGGGGCCCGGCGGGTCGAAGGCTACCGCGATGTGGGTGGGCTTTTCGTTTTGCAGCAAGTCCCACAGGGTGCGCACGAACCCCGCGATGGCGCTGGTGTTCATGCCCTTGGAATTGACCAGCGGCCGGCTGATGAAGGCGAAATAGGCACGGTACACCAGGGCGTGCCCGTCGAGCAGGAACAGTCTCTTGTCGGAATCCATGTCGGTGGGTTTTGGGCGGTTCAGCCGCGCGGCAAGTTACGAATTTACCCACCCGGGCAGCGCTTTTTGAAAATGAACCCCAGGATTTCAAGGAGGGGGCTCACTGGACGGTGGACGACGGGCAAGACGTCGAAACACATGGAAACAGGTGGAGACAGATTGAAATAACAGGGTTTCGGGGTGTCAAGGTGTCATGGTCTCATGGGGGGGCTGGGGGAAGAACAAGAAACACCTGGAAATAGGTGGAGACAAATTGAAATAAATTGTCCCCAAACCCGCACGCCAGCCCTTTCTTGTAAAATCGTAAAACTGTAAAACTGTAAAATCGAAGGGAGGGTGTGGGGTGAGAACGGGGGGGCAAGACTTCGAAACACATGGAAATAGGTGGAGACAGGTTGAAATAACAGGGTTTCGGGGTGTCAAGGTGTCATGGTCTCATGGTCTCATGGGGGAGCTGGGGGAAGAACAAGAAACACCTGGAAATAGGTGGAGACAAATTGAAATAAATTGTCCCCAAACCCGCACGCCAGCCCTTTCTTGTAAAATCGTAAAACTGTAAAACTGTAAAATCGAAGGGAGGGTGTGGGGTGAGAACGGGGGGGCAAGACTTCGAAACAC
>CAZBYX010000190.1:0-7597 GCA_964496055.1 uncultured Saprospiraceae bacterium | reverse complement strand
CCCTCTCGCCCCACTCCCTCCCTTCGATTTGACGGTTTTACAGTTTTACGATTTTACTTGAAAGGGTGGGGTGTTCGTTGGGTGTGGGTTTGGGGCCGTTGAACCGCAGTGCTGCGCAGCTTTTTTCGCAGGTGCCCGCAGTCGTGTGTGGGTTGGGGTTGGCGGGCGAGCGAACTGTTTCCTCTGTTGAAACTCCGCTCACCCTGCGGTTAAAATCACACCCAGACCCCAGCCCAAACCACCGATTGCGCACCCACCGAAAACCCATCATCCATTACCGTGAAAACGACGCTTTTTCCATACGCCGTAAGTGATGCCCGGGCAAGGGTCGCGAGCTTTCCCCTTCGGGAGCCGGAACGCTTCAAGGCGCAGGCTCTGAGCTGGGCGGCCCGCTTCGACCCCTGCTGCCACCTGGACAGCAACGGCCGGATGGAAGCGCCCTATGCCCACCGAGAAGCCCTCGTCGCCGTCGGAGCCGTGCGCAGGCTGCACCTTTCGGGGCCGAAAGGCGCTTTCGAAGCACTGCGGTCCTTCCATCGCCCCGGGTCCTGGGCCTTCGGGGCGCTGAGCTACGAGCTGAAAGACGACCTCGAAAACCTGCACTCCCACCACCCCGACCCCCACGGCTTTCCCGCCCTCTTCTTCTTCGAACCCGAAATCGTCCTGGAGCTGGCAGGCGCCGAGGTGCGCATCCACACCCCAACCGCGGACCCGGCCGAGGTTTTCAGGGAAATTCAGGGCTGCCCTTCCCGAAGCGAGTCGGGTTCCGGGGGAACGGTCCGGGTTCGGGCTCGCTTTTCCCGGGAAGCATACCTCGAACGGGCGCAGGCCCTGCTGAAGCACATCCATCGGGGGGACATTTACGAAGTGAATTTTTGCCAGGAGTTCTTCGCCGAAGAAGCCCACATCCAACCTGTGGAGGTGTTCCGCCGGCTGAACGCCCTGAATCGCTCTCCCTTCTCCGCTTTTTTTCGCAGCGGGCCGCACCACCTGCTGTGCAGCAGTCCCGAACGCTTCCTCCGCCGTCGGGGGGAGCGCCTCATCGCGCAGCCCATCAAAGGCACGGCGCGGCGCAGCCCCGACCCCCGCACCGATGCGGCGTTGAAAGCCGCCTTGCAACGGAGCCCCAAAGAGCGCTGCGAAAACATCATGATCGTGGACCTGGTGCGCAACGACCTCGGCCGCATCGCGCAGCCCGGAAGTGTGCAGGTGGAGGAGCTCTGCGGCATCTACAGCTACCCCCGGGTCCACCAGATGGTCTCCACCGTCACCGGCCGGGTGGAACCCGGCACCTCCGCGGCGGACATCCTCCGCAGCGCTTTCCCCATGGGCAGCATGACCGGCGCCCCCAAAGTGCGCGCCATGGAGCTCATCGAGCAATACGAAGCGACGCGCCGCGGGCTCTATTCCGGCAGCGTGGGCTACCTGGCACCCGACGGCGATTTCGATTTCAACGTCGTCATCCGCAGCATTCTGTGGAACGCCCGCAACGGTTACCTCTCCTTCCATGCCGGCAGCGCCCTCACCGCCGCCGCCGACCCCCGCGCCGAATTCGAAGAGTGCCTGCTCAAGGCCGAAGCCATGATGCAAGCCCTGCGTTGAAACGGCCCGTTCCCAGCTGCGGATTGCTTAATATTGCTGCCCCTCGAAGCTGAATCCCTGCCGCCCATGAAAGTCCACCTGTTGACCATCGGCGACGAGCTGCTCATCGGGCAGGTCGTGGACAGCAACTCGGCCTGGATGGCCCAACGCCTCAACGAAATCGGTGCCGAAGTGCTGGAAATCACCTCCGTCGGCGACGACCCCGAGCACATCCGCCGCACCCTGGAGCGCCTCTTCGCCTCCGAGGCCGATGCCATATTGGCCACCGGGGGGCTGGGCCCCACCAAAGACGACAAGACCAAGCAGGCCTTCGCCGATTTCTTCGGGGTGGGCTTCGTTTTTCATCAGGAGACCTGGGAGCGGCTCTGTAGCCTGTTCGAGCGCTTCGGGCGCCAGCCTACGGAGGCCCACCGACAGCAGTGCCTCATGCCCCAAAACGCCGAGATTCTGAGCAACGATTTCGGCACGGCGCCTGCCATGTGGTTCGAGGAGCGGGGCAAAGTGCTGGTATCCTTGCCGGGCGTGCCCCACGAGATGAAGCACCTGATGGAGGCGGAGGTGTTGCCGCGCCTGCGGAAGCGCTTTCCGGGCAAGGTCATCCTGCACCGCACCCTTCTGACGGTGGGGGAGGGGGAATCGCGCATCGCACAGCGGCTGGCCGCCATCGAGGAGGCCTTGCCGCCGGCGCTCAAGCTCGCCTACCTGCCGGGGCTGGGGCAGGTGCGCCTGCGCCTGAGCGCCACCGGGGAGGATGAATCGCAGCTCCGCGCCCTGCTGGAAGAACACGCCGCCGCCATCGAGCGTGCCCTACCCGGCATCGTCTTCGGCTACGAGGACACGACCCTGGAGGAAGCCATCGGAAACCTCCTCCGCGAGCGCCGGCTCACCCTCGCCACCGCCGAAAGCTGCACCGGCGGCTACGTGGCGCATCGCATCACCACCGTGTCCGGCTCCTCCGACTATTTCACAGGCAGCGTGGTGGCCTACTCCAACGCCGTGAAGCAGAAGGTGCTCGGCGTGCGGGAAGACACCCTGCGCCGCCACGGCGCCGTCAGCGAGGCCACCGTCCGGGAAATGGTGCAGGGGGTGCGAAAAGCCCTCGGCGCCTATGCCGCCATCGCCACTTCCGGCATTGCAGGACCCACCGGCGGCACGCCCGAAAAACCCGTCGGCACCATCTGGATTGCCGCCGGCTGCGGCGAGGAGCTGCGCACCCGCAAACTCCAGCTCGGCACCGACCGCCTGCTCAACATCCAGCTCACCGGCGTCTTCGCCCTCGACCTGCTGCGCAAAATCCTGCTCCAAACCCCGCCCGCCTGAAACAATTCCCCGCCAAAGGACGAATCGTCGAATTCTTGCCCCCTTCCGTAGGGTTTCCGGCTCTGCTTCGGCATCTCCGGGGTAGGTTTGACGGACGCGGATTTCAGAGGGGGGAGGTTGGGGGATGGCTCCCACTCCCGCTCCCACCGCCTGCCCTTTCCCTTTTTTCAGGGGCCGGTGGCGCATCGAAACCAGAGTCTGCTGCAAAAAGTCCAAATCCGCCGAGGAACCGAAGATTTGAGGAATCGAGGATTTGAATAAATCATTGATAACCAAAGAAATAAACTTTAAACTTCAGGTCCGCAACCCTTTTTGCAGTGGACTCACACCTGGAATCCTCACCCGGTACGAAATCAAATACCAACCAAAATCACCCACTGACATGAAAGCAATTTCGACCCTCCTGTTCGGGGTGCTGTTCGCCTGGAGCGCAGCCGCCCAGATCAACCTGAACGTCTCCTTCGTGGGGCAGGTCAACTACAGCCAGTCCTTGAGCGACGTCTGGGGCTATGCGGCTCCCGACGGCACCGAGTACGCACTTGTGGGCACCCAAACGGGTGTTTCCATCGTCAGCCTGGCAGACCCCGCCAACCCCACCGAGCTGTTTTTCGTGCCCGGCGCCAACTCCGGCTGGCGCGACATCAAGACCTGGAGCACCTTCGCCTACGTGACCAACGAAACGGGCAACGGCCTGGCGGTCATCGATTTGTCCATGCTGCCCGATTCGGTGGCGGCCTTCGACTGGAAGCCCAACATTCAGGGGCTGGGCACCCTGAGTTCCTGCCACAACATCTTCATCGACGAGTTCGGCTACGCCTACCTGGCAGGCTGCAACCTCAACGGCGGGGGGCTGTTGTTCGTGGACCTGAGCGACCCGGCCAACCCCCAGTATGCCGGGAGGGGGCCGGCGGTCTATTCCCACGACGTGTACGTGCGCGACAACCTGGCCTTCAGCGCTGAAATCGGGGTCGGGGTTTTCAGCGTCATCGACGTTTCGGACAAGGGCGACCCGCAGGTGCTGGCCTCCCAGCAAACGCCTTTCGGCGCCACCCACAACACCTGGCTCAACGACGACGGTACCGTCCTCTTCACCACCGACGAAACGGGCAACGCTCCCGTGGCCGCCTACGACGTCTCCAACCTGAACGACATCCGCGAGCTGGACCAGTTCCGCCCCCTCGCCACCCTCGGCACCGGGGTCATCCCGCACAACGTGCACGTGCTGAACGACTGGCTCATCGTCTCCTACTACACCGACGGCTGCATCATCGTGGACGGCACCCGGCCCGAAAACCTGGTCGAGGTGGGCAACTTCGACACCTTCATCCCCCAGAGCACGGGCTTCAACGGCGCCTGGGGAGCTTACCCCTACCTGCCTTCGGGACTCATCCTCGTCTCCGACATCGGCAACGGGCTCTACGTCCTTCAGCCCAACTATGTGCGCGCCTGCTATCTGGAAGGCACCGTCACCGATGCGGACAACGGCGGCGCCCTGCCCGGAGCCCGGGTGGAACTGGTCGGTGCACCGGGCTTCGAGGAATCCGCCCTGGACGGCACCTACAAAACCGGCATCGCCACGGCCGGCACCTACACGGTGCGCGTCAGCAAGCCCGGCTATCTGCCCTTCGAAGGCACGGCCGAGCTGCAAAACGGGGAGGTCACCCTGTTCGACGTCGCGCTGCAACCGCTGCCGCGCTTCAACGTCACCGGCCGCATCCTCGAAGCCGGCACGGGCAACCCCATCGAAGGGGCTCAGGTGCGCATCAGCAACCCGGACATCGACTTCAACACCACCACCGGCAACGACGGAACCTTCGCCTTCCAGGACGTCTTCGAAGCCGATTACGAAATCGCCGCCGGCAAGTGGGGCTTCAAAACCCTCCTGAGCGGCTCCCAAACCCTGGACGAAAACAACAACACCCTCGAACTGGAACTCGAACGCGGCATCGAAGACATCTTCTCTCTGGACCTGGGCTGGACGGTCGGCGGCAACGCCTTTCAGGGGGCCTTCGAGCTGGCCATTCCTCCCATCGGGGTTTCCATCGATGTGGGGGGCGGCATGACGGTCATCGTGCAACCCGGGGAAGACTCCCCCCACGACCCCGGCAACGGCTGCTACGTGACCGGCAACAGCAGCGACGTTCAGGGCGGGGTGCTCATCGGAGGTACGACCCGCCTCACTTCCCCCCTCTTCGACGCCTCCACCATGGCGGAGCCCTATGTCGCTTACGAAACCTGGTTCCTCAACGTCCAGACCTCCGGCACCGCCACCGGCAACGACGCCATCGTCGTGCGCCTGTCCAACGGCGACACCACCGTCGTCCTGGAAGAAATTCGGGACCTCAGCCTGGTGGACGCCCAGGTGTACGCCTCCTCCAGCTTCCCCATTGCGGAGTTCATCCAGCCCACCGACCAGATGCGGATCAGCTTCGAAATCGCCGACAGCGACTTCAACGACGTCTCCGAGGCGGTGATCGACTACTTCCGCGTCTTCGACAACCCCACCAACGCCACCCAAACCCTGGACCCAGCCGCCTATCGCCTCGCCGTCGCCCCCAACCCCGCGACCGAGCGCTTCCAGCTCCATTACGAACTGGACGAAAGCCTGCGGGGAGCGACCCTGCGCCTGCTCAACGTCCTGGGGCAAACGGTGGAGGAGCACCCCCTGGCGGGGGCAGCCGGCAGCGTTTCGCTCGGTCAATCCCTCGAACCGGGCGTCTATTTCCTCCAGCTGTTGCACGAAGGCCGCGCCGCTGCCAGCCTGAAGCTCGTCAAGCAGTAAAGGCTGCCCCTGCAAGCGATTCGGCGTTCACGGGAAAGCCCCCATGCTCTTCGGAGCGCGGGGGCTTTCTTATTTTGCCCCGGCAAAACGAAATGCCATGCCAAAGACCCCGGATGTCATCGTGGTGGGGGCGGGTCTGGCGGGTTTGACGGCTGCCGAAGCACTGCACCGGGCCGGCTGCCGCGTGCTGCTCCTCGAGGCCCGCGATCGGGTCGGAGGGCGCGTCTTCACCCGCAAGCTGGACGAGGAAACCTACGTGGACCTCGGCGCCCAGTGGATCGGCCCCACCCAGGACAGCATGTACGCCCTCTGCGAACGCTTCGGCGTGCAACTGTACGAGACCTACAACCAGGGCAAGAACGTCCTCGCCCTCGGCGAACGGCTGCGCACCTACACCGGCCTGATTCCCCGGATGAGCATCCCCGCCCTGATGAACCTGGAATGGGTGCTCCGCCGCCTGGAAAGCGCCGCCCGCCGCATCCCCCTCCATGCCCCCTGGACCGCCCCCGCAGCGGCCCGCCTCGACGGCCAGACCCTCGAGAGCTTCCTGCGTCGCCACTGCCTTTCGCGGTCGGCGCGGCAGGTGATCGACGCCGGGCTGGAAACCGTCTTCGCCGCTTCAGCGTCGGAGCTTTCCCTGCTCTTCGCCCTCTTCTACATCCGCTCGGGCACCTCCCTCGAAACCCTCATCAACATCGACAACGGCGCCCAGCAACATCGCCTGCGGGGCGGCGTGCAGCAACTGGCGGAAGGGCTGGCCGAAGGCCTGGGCGACGGCCTGCGCCTTTCGGCACCGGTGCACGCCATCCGGCAGGAATGGGACGGGGTGGAGGTGTATGGGGAGGGTTTCCGCTTCCAGGCCAAGCGGGTGGTGGTGGCCGTTCCGCCTGCGCTGGCGGCCCGCATCGCTTTCGACCCGCCCCTGCACCCCCTGCGCGACCAGCTCCTGCAGCGCCTGCCCATGGGCTGCGTCATCAAGTGCTACGGCATCTACGAACGCCCCTTCTGGCGGGAACGCGGCTTCAGCGGGCAAGCCGTCGCGGGGCCGCAATACCCCCTCCAGACGGTCTTCGACAACAGCCCCGCCGAAGGGAAGCCGGGCATGCTCATGGGCTTCTCCCTGGCCGGGCGCGCCCGCAAGTTGCTCGCCCTCCCCCCCGAAGAACGACGCAAGGCCGTGCTCGACACCTTCGCCCGCTTCTTCGGCGAGGAGGCCCGGCGCCCCCTCCACTACCTCGACAAGGCCTGGAGCGAAGACCCCTGGAGCCGCGGTTGCTACACCGGCATCGCCCCGCCCGGCGTGCTCACCCAATTAGGCGCCCGGCTTCGACGCCCCGAAGGGCGCATCCACTGGGCCGGCACCGAAACCGCCGAACGCTGGAACGGCTACATGGAAGGCGCCGTCCGCTCCGGCCGCCGCGCGGCGCAGGAAGTACTCGAAGCGCTGAAATGAATACGGTGGGAAAAACATCGAAACAGGTGGAGACAGATGGAAATAGTGTCGGCGTGACTCTTTCCTGTAAAATCGTAAAACTGTAAAACCGTCAAATCGTGGTGGGGGTGAGGGAGAGGGAGCGAGGGAGGGCAAGACATAGAAACAAATGGAAAAATGTGGAGACAGGTTGAAATAAATTGTCCCCGAGCCCCCACCCCTACGCAGTAAAATCGCTGAACCGTAAAACCGTCAAATCGAAGGGAGGGAGTGGGGCGAGAGGGGGCGGGCAAGACACCGAAACAAATGGAAATATGTGGAAACAAGTTGAAATAAATTGTCCCCAAACCCGCTCCCCCACCCAACTCTAAACTCTCCACTCTTAAACTCTCCACTCTATCACACCCCCACACCCAACGAACAACGAACAACGAACAACGAATAACGAACCCCCCCGTCAC
>CAZBYX010000189.1:0-7601 GCA_964496055.1 uncultured Saprospiraceae bacterium | reverse complement strand
ATCCTGCGCTACGGCGAGAACCCGCACCAGCGCGGCGTTTTCTTCGGGGATTTCGAGCAGCTCTTCGACAAGCTCGGCGGCAAGGAGATTTCCTACAACAACATGGTGGACATCGACGCCGCGGTGCAAATCATGCGCGAATTCAAAGACGCCGAGCCCACCTTCGCCATCCTGAAGCACACCAACTCCTGCGGGGTGGCCACCCGCCCCACTCTGAAGGAAGCCTGGGATGCCGCCCTGGCCTGCGATAACGTCTCCGCTTTCGGGGGCATCTTCGCGTGCAATCGCCCGGTGGATTTGCCCACCGCCCAGAGCATCGACAAGTTGTTCTACGAGGTGCTCATCGCACCCGATTTCGAAGCCGAAGCGCTGGAGCTGCTGCGCAAAAAGAAAAAGCGCATCCTGCTGCGCATCAAGGACTTCTGGGTGCGGGAGCGCCAGTTTCGCAGCCTGCTCAACGGGGTGGTGGAGCAAGACACCGACCTGCGGCAGGAGACCCGCGCCGATTTGCGCCCCGTCACCCGGCGCGCCCCCACCGAAGCGGAGATCGAAGACCTGCTCTTCGCCAACATCTGCGTCAAGCATTTGAAGAGCAACGCCATTGCCCTGGTGAAGAACCGCCAGCTCATCGGCATGGGTTGCGGGCAGCCCTCCCGGGTGGATGCCTTGCGGCAGGCCGTGGCCAAAGCCAAGGCATTCGGCTTCGACTTGCAGGGGGCGGTCATGGCTTCCGATGCGTTCTTCCCCTTCCCCGACTGCGTGGAAATCGCGCATGGCGAGGGCATCGGGGCGGTCATTCAGCCCGGGGGTTCCATCCGTGACCAGGAGAGCATCGATTTCTGTGACGCCCACGGCATGGCCATGGTCTTCACGGGCATCCGCCATTTTCGGCACTGAGTTTTTCGGCCCAAAACCCTGGCATGAACATCGCCCTCGACGTCGGCAATACGCAGATCAAGGCGGCCCGCTTCGACGGGGACGCCCTGGAGGACTTCCAGCAAGTGGGGCGCGGCGATTGGTCGCGCTTGCAGAACTGGCTATACAACCATCGGGGAGGGAAGCTCCTCCTTTCCAGGGTCGGCGCCCTGGAGGCGGAGCAAGAGCAATGGCTGGAGGCGAGCTTCGAGCTGTTGCGCCTGGACCACCGCACCCCTTTGCCCATCGAAAACCGCTACGCCACCCCGGAAACCCTGGGGGCGGACCGTTTGGCGGCGGCGGTGGGGGCCTGGGCGCGCTTTCCCCGACACAACTGCCTGGTCGTCGATGCGGGCACCTGCCTGACCTTCGAAGTGATTCAGGCCGGGGGCATCTACCTGGGCGGGAACATCGCCCCGGGGCTGGACATGCGCCTGGAAGCCATGCACCGCCTGACGGCGGGCTTGCCCCGCGCCCCCAAAACCCTCCCCGCCCACCCCATTGGGCACAGCACCCTCACCGCCTTGCAAAATGGCGCCTTACGGGGGGCGTTGGGCGAAGTGGAAACGTTTATCAGGTGGTGTGAAACCGAATTTGGTTCGGTGAATGTCCTTTTGACGGGGGGCGACGCCGAATTTTTTGCCAAAAACCTTAAAACCAGGATATTTGTGTGCCCAAATCTCGTCCTGGAAGGGTTGAATCAAATCTTGAGGTACAATGTCGAGAAGCATGATTAGGCTGGTGGCGATGACCGTGCTGGTTTGGAGTGTGGCAGGCGGGGTGCTTGCGCAACCCAAGGACAACAGCCCTTTTTCCAGGTTCGGATTGGGGGATTTTTTCCCGCAGCCCTTTGCCGCCCTTCAGGGTATGGGCGGGCTGACGGCCGCCTTCAGCGACCCCCTGCACGTCAACGCCCAGAATGCCGCCTCCCTGGGCTATCTGGAAACCGCAGCTTTCGAGGTGGGCCTGAACGCGGAGTTTTCCTCCCTGGAACTCAACAACCAGTCGAACCCCATCCGTTCGGGGGGATTGAGCTACCTGTCTTTGGGCTTCCCCATGTTCAACCCCCTGAACGAGGTGTTGGAGCGCCGGAAGCGCCCCCTCGAGTGGGGCATGAATTTCAGCCTGCAGCCCTACACCAATGTCGGCTATGACATCCAAACCCTCGAAACCCTCCCCAACCAGGACACCACCGTCAACGTGTTTCGGGGTTCGGGGGGGACGACCCGCTTCCTCTGGGGCAACGGCTTCCGGTACAAAAACCTCGCGGTGGGGCTCAACCTGGGCTTCCTGTTCGGCAACATCGAGCACGAGCGCCAGGCCAAATACACCGAGCTCATCGCTTCCTACGACAACGACTTCCAGGACGATATCAGCGTGCGGGGCTTCGTCTGGAATGCGGGCATCCAGTACCGGCTGGCCCTGAACGCCGATGCCCGCGGCGGCGAGGGCGCCGACCTGCGCAAGGCGCGCTTTCTCTATCTGGGCTTTTACGGCAACTCGCAGACCGACTTCACCACCCGCAGCACCCGGCTGCGCATTCGTCGCAACGACAACTTCGGGCTCCTGGGCCGCGACACCATCCTGTTCGAAGAAAATGTGAAAGAAAAGGGCAAGCTGCCCGCCGAATACACCCTGGGCATCATCTATCAACAGGGAAGCAAGTTTCGCTTCGGGGGGGATTTCTCCCTCGGCAAATGGTCGAAATTCACCAGCCCCGCTTTGCCCGGAACCCTGACCGATGGCTGGAGGCTGTCTTTCGGCGCCGAATTCGTGCCCGATTTCGCGTCCTACAACAACTACTTCCGGCGCATCCGCTATCGCCTGGGCTTTTACTATCACGACGACCCCCGAACCGACGAGCTACGGCAATCGGCCCTGAGTCTGGGCTTTGGTTTGCCCGTCATTATGCCGCGCCAGCAGACTTCCTACGTCAATCTGACGTTTGAAGTGGGCAAATTCGGCGAAGCCGGCTTCATCGACGAGCGATTCTTCCGCATCAGTGCCGGCTTCACCCTGAACGACAACACCTGGTTCTTCAAAAGGAAATTTAATTGATGGCTGAATCCGGGGATGGAAGCGGGTTGCCACGCACCCCCTTCCCGCTCGATGCACCCCGGAACCCTAAAACTTGAACGATCATGCAGTTTTGGAGCAAAACTCTCACCGCCTGGATCATGGGGGCCTTTCTGCTCGGCAGTGCCGCCGAACTTTCCGCCCAGTGCAAAACCTGGATCAACTCGCCCGACCAGGAGGCCGCCGAGGAAGCACATGTTCTGTATCGCCAGTTCCTCAAGGAAAAGAAATACGACGAAGCCTTCCCCTACTGGCAACGCGCCTATGAACTGGCCCCCGCCGCCGACGGGCAGCGCTCCTTCCACTTCATCGACGGGAAGACCCTCTACATGCACAAGTTTCAAAATGAAACCGACCCGGCCAAAAAGAAGGAGTATGCCGATATCATCCTTCGCCTCTACAAAGAGTACGTGGAGTGCTACCCCAAGGAAGCCGCCCTGGCCCTGGGCTTGCAGGCTTACGACATGTTCTACTACCTGCGCTCCCCGTATTCCGAGTTGCTGCCCGTGCTGCAGCAGGCCATCGAGAAAGGCGGCATGAACACGAGCTACACGGTTTTCCAGCCCTACGCCTCGGTGGTGGTGGACTTTTTCCAGAAAGGCAAAATGACCAAGGAAGAAGCCCGAGAGGTCTATCTCAAGCTGAATGAAATCGCCGATTACAACATCGCCAACAACAAGCAATACTCCAGCTACTACCAGCAGTCGAAAGAAGGCATGAACGTCATCTTCTCCAAAATCGAGTACGACATCTTCGACTGCGACTATTTCAAAAAGAAGCTGGAGCCCGAATACCGCGCCGACCCCGATAACTGGGACCTCATCAAAGAAATTTACAACCGCCTAGTGGCGCAAGGCTGCGACCCGGCCGACCCCCTCGTCGTCGAGCTGAAGGAGAAATACGATGTGCTGGTGGCTGAGGAAAACGCCAAGCGCCTGGCTGAGTTCTACGCCGCCAACCCCGGCGCCCATGCCAAAGCCCTCTACGACGAAGGCAAATACGAAGAAGCCATCGCGAAATACAAAGAGGCCATTGCCGCTGAAAAAGCCAAGGGCGAAGGCGCCGACAAAGAAACCCTGGCCAACTATTATTTTGCCATCGCTTCCATCGAATTCCGCAAGCTCAAGCGCTACAGCTCGGCACGGGAGTTCGCCCGCCGGGCCGCCGGCTATCGCCCCGACTGGGGGCAGCCCTGGATGCTCATCGGGGACATGTACGCCGCCACCAGCAAGCATTGCGGCAACGAAGCCTGGGACAAGCAAATGGCCGTGTTAGCCGCCATCGACAAATACGCCTACGCCCGCTCCATCGACCCCTCCGTAGCCGAGGAAGCCAGCGAAAAAATCGGGCGCTACTCCAATTACATGCCCGACAAGGAGGAAGGCTTCATGCGCAAGATCAGCGAAGGGGAGAAGGTGCGCGTCAATTGTTGGATTGGTGAAACCGTCAGCGTTCGATACAAGTAAGCGATTCTTTCAAATCGAGTCGGGCAAGAAGCTTCGTTTCCAGGAAACGGGGCTTCTTGTGTTTTCAGAAAACGATGAACCATGAAAACCTATGTACCCATAGCTGTGCTCTTGCTGGCTTCCCTCTCTTGGGTGTGTACCCCCAAGACGACTGAAAAAGCCACCAGCACCCCCGAGACGACGGAGGTATCCCAACCTGAGACGCCTGCCGAGCCTCCGAAGGAAGAAGCGAACCTCAGCCCCTGTCCGAAATTCGACGACGCCCCCAATCCCGACCTGGCGCTCGAAAACTACGTCCTCTATCGCGACTTCATGCGCACGCAGGAATGGCAACAGGCCTGGGATTACTGGCAAAAGGTCTATGCCGAGGCCCCCGCTGCCGACGGGCGACGCAACACGGTCTTCTTCGACGGCATTCGCTTGCATGAATACTTCATGAGCCAGGAAACCGATTCCCTGGAACGGGAAAAGCACATCGACGCCATCCTGGGGCTCTACGACGAAATGATCAACTGCTACCCCGAAGGGGGGCTGTCGGTGGGTTTGAAAGCCTTCGATTTGTACTACAAGTACCCCCATCGCGCCAGCCGGGAGGAAATTTACCGGCTTTTCAAGCAGTCCATCGATGCGGACAGCCTGGATGCCCAGGATTTCGTCATCAACCCCTTTGCCAGCCTGCTCGTCGAACTGTTCGGGGCGGGGAAGGTGAGCATGGAGGAAGCCCAGCATTACGTGCAGCTCATCGAGCGCATTCTGGAGCATGCGCTGGCCAATTGCGAAGGCCAGGCCTGCCAGCGTTGGGCCATCGTGCAGGAATACACCCCTGTGCGTTTCGAATACTTCGAAACCGTCAAGGGCTTCTACGACTGTGCCTACTACAAGGAGAAATACCTGCCCGAATACCAGGAAAGCCCCGAGGATTGCGACGTCATCCGCGAGGTGTACAGCCGCCTGAAATTCGGCGATTGCCCGCTGGAAGACCCCCAGTTTCAAGAGCTCATCCGTCAGGGCAACGAGCTGTGCGTGGAGAAAGGTCCGGCGGAACTGGCTTACGAGTGTTTGAAGAATGCCGATTACGACTGTGCCATTTCCGAATTCGAAAAGGCCGCCGCCAACGAGGAAGACCGCGACAAGAAAGCGCACTACACCTTGCTCATCGCCAAAATCTACCATGCCCACCTGCGACAGTTCAGCAAGGCCCGCCAATACGCCCTGAAAGCCGCAGACATCAAACCCAACTGGGGCGAGCCCTACCTGCTCATCGGACGCCTGTATGCCTCCAGCGGCCCGCTGTGCGGGCCCGGCCGGGGCTGGGACAGCCAGATCGTCACCTGGCCCGCCATCGACATGTGGGAAAAAGCCAAACGGGTGGACCCCTCCGTCGCTGCCGAAGCCAACAAGTGGATTGCCCGCTATGCCAAATTCATGCCCAGCATCGAAGACATTTTCCAGCGTGGGCTGAAGGAAGGGGAGCGCTTTTTCGTACCTTGTTGGATTCAGGAATGGACGACCATCCGGGCGGCGCGTTGAAGCATCGAACCCTCCGGTAGCGTCCTTCGTTCAACGGGCAGGAAGCCCCCCGGCAAGGGGGGCTTTCCAAGCAGTCGTCATCCATGAAAGACACCTATCGCCACAAGGGCCTGCGCAAGAAGCTGGTGGACGGATTGCGTCGCAAGGGCATTCGCGACGAAAAGGTCCTGGCGGCCATGCTGGCCGTGCCGCGGCACCTGTTCCTCGACAGCGCCTTCGAGGAGTGGGCATACGAAGACAAAGCCCTGCCCATCGGATGCGACCAGACCATCTCCCAACCCTTCACCGTGGCCTTTCAAACCCAGTTGCTGGACGTCGAGCCCCGCCAGAAGGTGCTGGAAATCGGCACGGGTTCGGGCTATCAGGCGGCGGTGTTGGCCGAGCTCGGTGCCCGCGTGTTCAGCATCGAGCGCCAGAAGGAGCTCTACGAACATGCGCGCCGGTTGCTGCCCCAGCTGGGTTACCCCGGCATCCGCCTCTACTTCCGCGACGGGTACAAGGGGCTGCCGGAAATGGCGCCCTTCGACCGCATCCTGGTGACCGCCGGGGCGGAGGAAGTGCCGCGTCCCTTGCTGGAGCAACTGAAGGTGGGGGGCGTGCTCGTCATTCCCGTCGGGCGGCAGGTGCAGCGGATGCGGCGCATCATCCGCCTGTCGGAAGACGAATACAGCCAGGAGGAGTACGGCGCCTTTCGCTTCGTACCTTTTTTGCATGGGGTGGAGAAAGATTCCACGGGGCCGGGCTGAAAATCCCAACTGCCCAATTTGCTTATTTTTGCTGGCCCTTGCGAAGCCGGAGAGCCCCGAAATTCCCCGAAAAGGATTGGAAGGAGGCGAGGGTTTGAGTTTGGGAGCGGGTGATGGGCTGCCAAACGCTCGCCCCTCCCCCCCGAATCCAACCCCAACGCGAATTTCCCTTCCGGGGGCTGGGTTTTCGGAGCCTTCCGGCGTTCAGCCCCAGGTCCAGCCTTCAACCATTTAAAACCCGGGCAGACGCGATCGCTTGTGTTTGCGTTTTCCCAAATCGTTCCTGAATCATGGCACGCGTAGAACTCATCATGCCCAAAATGGGCGAAAGCATCATGGAAGCCACCATCTTGAAGTGGGTCAAACAGGTGGGCGACCGGGTCGAGGCGGACGAGACCGTCCTCGAAATCGCCACCGACAAGGTGGACTCCGAGGTGCCGTCGCCCGTTTCGGGCACCCTCGTGGAAATCCTCTACCCCGAAAACGAGACCGTTCCCATCGGCAAGCCCATAGCCGTCATTGCCACCGAAAGCGAAGCCGAAAGTGAGGCGCCGGAACAACCCGCTGCGCCTCAACCCCGGGAAGAAGCCGCCGAAGCCGCCCCCGGCAACGGGATGGGCCAACCCACCCCCGAACCCGCCCTGGCGGAAAGCGCTCCCGCCGAATTGCCGCGCACCTCGCCCGCAGGGCGTTTCTACAGCCCCCTGGTGCGCAACATCGCCCGGCAAGAAGGCATTTCCCTCGAAGAGCTGGAGCGCATTCCGGGTTCGGGTTTGAAGGGGCGCGTGACCAAAAAAGACATTCTGGCGTACCTGGAGCAGCGCCGCGAAGCCCCGGCCCCTCCTCCGCGACCCACCCCCTCCGAACC
>CAZBYX010000188.1:0-7628 GCA_964496055.1 uncultured Saprospiraceae bacterium | reverse complement strand
GCACCCATCATAAACCTATCGTAAACCCATCGTACACCCAACGAGCCACCAGCCACGAGCTACGAGCTACGAGCCACGAGCCACTCACAACCGACAACCCACAACCCACAACCCACAACTCACAACGAACAACGAACAACGAGCAACGAGCAACCACACCCTCGCGCCCGGCCCTATTTCTTCCTGTCGGTGACGAAAAGGACGAGTTCTTCCATGGCCTGGCGGGCGGGGGAGTCGGGGAGGCTGTGCAAGAGGCGGAAGGCTTCCTGGCGGTACTCGACCATGGCCTGGGTGGCGTATTCGATGCCGCCGCTTTGGCGAACGAAGGCGATGACTTCGGCCACTTTTTCCTGCTTGTGGCTGTAGCGCTTGATGTTGTTGATGATGCGGCGCTTGTCGGCGCGCGAGGCGCGGCGCAGGGCGTAGATCAGGGGGAGGGTGAGCTTTTTTTCCTGTATGTCGATGCCGAGGGGCTTGCCGACGTCGTCGGTGCCGAAGTCGAACAGGTCGTCTTTGATTTGGAAGGCGATGCCGATTTTCTCGCCGAAGAGGCGCATGCGGTCTATCGTTTCGGGGTCGGTGCCGGAAGAGGCGGCGCCGGCGGCGCAAGCGGCGGCGATGAGGGAGGCCGTCTTCTGGCGGATGATGTCGAAATAGACCTGCTCTTCGATGTCGAGCCGGCGGGCTTTCTCCATCTGCAGCAACTCCCCCTCGCTCATGTTCTTGACGGCTTCGGAGACGATCTCCAAAAGTCGGTGTTCGCCGTGGCGCAGAGCCAGCAGCAAACCCTGAGAGAGCAGGTAGTCCCCGACCAGCACGGCGACCTTGTTTTTCCACAGGGCGTTGATGGAAAAAAAGCCCCGGCGCTCGTAGGCGTCGTCCACCACGTCGTCGTGTACGAGGCTGGCCGTGTGCAGCAGTTCGATGAGCGAAGCGGCCCGGTAGGTGGACTCGCCCACCTGCCCCGTGATTTTGGCGCTGAGGAAAACGAACATGGGGCGCACCTGCTTGCCCTTGCGCCGCACGATGTAGTAGGTGATGCGGTCGAGCAGCGGCACCGAGCTGCGCATCGCCTCGCGAAAATGATCCTCGAAGCGGCGCAGCTCCGCTTCGATCGGTCGCTTGATGCTATCGAGGGATGGGGGCATGGCTCGGCTGGGTTTTGGGCCCGGGGGCGCTTCGAGCGCCAAAAATAACCTTTCCCCCCAACCCCAACCCTTCCCCCTCTCTCCACCCTACACTCCAAACTCTCCACTCTAAACCAACCTTCACTCGATCTGCCAGTCGATGGGCTCTTTGCCCTGAGAGCGCAGGAACTCGTTGGCCTTGGAGAAGTGGCGGCACCCGAAGAAGGCGCCGTTGGCTAAGGGGGAGGGGTGTGCCGCTTCGAGGATGAGGTGGCGGAAGGGGTCGATGAGGGCCTTTTTCTTGCGGGCGAAGCCCCCCCAGAGCATGAAGACCAGCCCTTCGCGCTCATCCGACAGCTTGCGGATGACGGCATCGGTGAAGTTTTGCCAGCCGATTTTGCGGTGGCTGGCGGGGCGGTTCTTCTCCACGGTGAGCATGGCGTTGAGCAGGAAGACGCCCTGGCGCGCCCAGTGCGTCAGGTCGCCATGCGGCGGGATGCGGCAGCCGAGGTCGTCGTGCAACTCCTTGAAGATGTTGACGAGGCTGGGCGGCACGCGCACCCCTTTCGGAACGGAAAAACACAAGCCCATGGCCTCGCCGGGGTTGTGGTAGGGGTCTTGCCCCAGAATGACCACCTTGACTTCGGGGAAGGGCGTCTGCTCGAAGGCGTTGAAAATGAGCGGCCCCGGTGGATAAATGACCTTGCCGGCGGCTTTCTCCCGCCGCAGGAAATCCGCCAGCTCCCGAAAGTAGGGCTGCTGGAATTCGTCCTTCAGCACTTCCTTCCAGCTGGCTTCGATTTTGACTTCACCCATAGCATGTCCGGTTGTTGGTGGGTGAAGTTACTGAAAAGGAAGCGGGCCTGCAGCGCCGAGGCGCTGCAGGCCCGAAAACCACCTCTCAAAACTTCACTTTCAGCCCGCCCATGAAGGTGCGGGGCATGCCGGGGCGCAGGCCGGCGGGGCGGCGCGCCACCACGTACACGGCGTCGGTGAGGTTGGTCATGCTGGCAAAGAGGGAGACTTTGGGGTGGAGGGCATAGCTGGCGTTGGCGTCGAGCACGAAATAGGCATCGGTTTTCTGATCCTCGGGGATGGGGCCTTGGCCGGCCTGGGTGCGCATGGCATCCTGGTAGCGGGCGCTGAGGTTGAGGGCGAAGCGCGGCCCCTGAAGGCCGGCCATGAGGGTCAGCTGGTTCCTGGGCAGGTAGGGCAGTTCATCCCCTTTCTGGACGGTGCCCCAACCCTCGAAATCGCTTTCGAAGCTGTTTTGAAATTCGGCATCGGTGAAGGTGTACACGACGGTGAGGGGGAGGGTCCAGGAAGAGCCGGAGCCGGTCAGGGGGTCGTAGGTGAGCTGGAGTTCGAGCCCCTTGGTCTGGACGGCCCCGCCGTTGAACAGGTCGCCGGTGCCGCCGCCGCCCGCTGCGGCCAGGTCCGTGCCCAGCAGGTTGTCGTAGTCGCTGAAGAACAGGGCGGTTTGTCCGCTCAGGGCACCTTTGTTCAGGCGGGCGCCCAGCTCGTAATTGATGCTCTTCTCGGGGCGGGTGCCTTCCTTGTTGCCGGGAGGGGAGAAGCCTCGGTGCACTCCCGCGAAGAATTGCAGCTCGCGGCTGTACTGATAGTTGACCCCGATGCCGGGGATGAACACATCCACCTGGTTTTGGCGCATGCTCAGGTCGGTGCCGAGCCGTTCGGGGTCGCTCTTGCCATAGTCCTTGCGCTCCAGATCCATGTTTTCATAGCGCAGGCCGGGGATGAAGGTCCAGCGTTCCACCTGGAGCTTGTACTGCAGGTAGGCGGCAAAGGCTTTTGCCGATTCGATGCGGTTGCTCTCCGTGCCGGGTTGGCCGGGCCGGGTCAGCTCCATGACGCCGTCCTCCATTTTGTAGGCATCCACCCACTGGTAGCGGTCGATTTTGTCGTAGTGATAGCGCAGGCCCAGGTCGAGGGTGTGGCGCAGGTCGGTGCCGCCGAAGCGATGGCTGAGGACGGTCTGAACGCCCGTGGAGAGGTAGGAACGGTTGTTGGCCTTGACGTGCAGGGCCTCGTCGTTGAGGGAGGTGCTTCCGTTGACGACGGCGAAGGCTTCGGGGTGGTCTTCGGGGTGGTCGAGCAGGGCGGCGATTTTGACCGTGTTGCCGTCGCTGTCCACCACTTTGTCGAGTTTGTACCAGTTGCGGTGGAACTCGTTGCGGTAAAGGGTGGTGGTCACATCGGTTTTGTCGCTGAGCTGGAGCAGGTGTTGCAGGGAATACTGCTCATGGTTGGTGCGCATGACATCCTTCTGGGAGCCCGCGTAGCGGCGGTAAGGGTTGCGTTCGAAGTCGGCTGCGCTGAGCCCCAGGTAGGTTTCGTTGGAGGTTTCGGTGGTTTGGCCCACTTTGAAGGTGAGGGACTGGTAGAGAGGGGCGTCGGGGGCGGTGTTGAGGCGCACTTTGGCCAGGTAATCCTTCTTGTCGAAGCCCGTGTTGCCGCCGCCGTCGAGTTCCTTGAAGCCGTCGGACTGGTACTGGAAGGTTTCGACCAGGTAGCCGAAATACTTGTGGCTGTTGCCGGCGTAGGCGTGCAGGTTGCGGTTGCCGTACTCACCTGCCAGCAGGTCCAGGCGTCCGGAAAAGGCGGTGGGGATGGCCGTGGAAAGCAGGTTGATGGCCCCGCCGGTGGTGTAGGGTCCGAAGCGAATCTGGCTGCTGCCCTTGAGCACTTCCACCCCCTGCATGCGGCCGATGGTGGGGAAGTAGTAGGCCGCGGGCGCCGAATAGGGAGCCGGTGCTGCCAGCACGCCGTCTTCCATCAGGGTGATTTTGGAGCTGCGCTCGGCGCCCGTGCCGCGCAAACCGATGTTGGGACGCAAGCCGAAGCCGTCTTCCTCCTGCAGGTTGACCCCCGGAACGGCGCGCAGCGTGCGGTTGATGTCGGTGTAGCTGAAGCGGTCCAGGTCCTTGGGCGACAGGTAAGCCGCCGAGCCGGGCACCTCCTTCAATCCGCGCAAGCCGCCCGTCAGCGAAACGCTTTGCACCACCACGGAGGGCAGCCCCATGACGAGCTCCTCCACTTCGGCACGCACTTCCACGGGCTCCTGCCCCACCCGCACCGCTTGCTCCCACCGCTCATAACCCAAACCGCTCACCACCAACCGGTACGTTCCGGGCTCCAGGCCTCTCAACTGAAAATGCCCCTCGGCATCCGTCAAGGCGCCTTTCTCGGTGCCGTCCAGGTAAACATAAACGTAGGGGACGGGGCTGGATTCCCCCGCCAACACGACTTGACCACTGATGGCACCTTGCCCGAAAAGGGCACTCCGAACCAATACGGCCGCCGCCATCCAAATCCATCGGTTCCAGTTTTTCATGACGTTTGTTTTTCGAGTCTTCAACAATTTGGACTAAATCAAAATAACGCCGCAAAACTACCCCGACCCCCCAAGGCGCACAATACCAAATTGTTAGCAATCCCTTGGACGGGAAGATTAGGTAGGCCCTACCGAAAATTAGGTATGCTCGGGGGCGGTTTGGGCGGGTGGGAGGGGAAGCGGCGGGTGGTTTGAACACCGGAAAACCGGCGCAAACCTGAGCGGTGCCCGCGACGGCGAGGAATTATTTTTGTCGGCTCACCCCCACGTGCCCTGCCAAATCAGCCTGCAAACGCGTTGGATATGCAAATGGAAAGAAACGGCAGCCTGCCGGAAGAGCAGCAGGAGCGCTACCGCCGGGCCGTGGAGCTGGGCCTGCTGAAAATCATGTCGAAAATCGGCATCTCGACCCTGCAGTCCTATCACGGGGCACAGATATTCGAGGCCCTGGGCCTGAGCCGGCAGGTGGTGGACCAATGCTTCACCGGGACGGTCAGCCGCATCGAGGGGCTGGACTTCGACGCCATCGCCGAGGAGGTGCTCGAACGCCATCGGCGCGCCTTTCCGCGCGAAGCGCCCGCCCGCCCCGAGCTGCCTTCCGGGGGCATCTGGCAGTGGAAGCGCGACGGCGAGGAACACCTGCTCACCCCCCAAACGGTTCACCTGCTGCAATACGCCGTCCGCAAAGGGGACTACGCGTCCTTCCGCAAATATGCCGACGCCGTCAACGCCCAGAATGCCAAGGGGCTGACCCTGCGCGGCTTGCTCGATTTCCGCAAGGGCAAGCCCGTACCCCTGGAAGAAGTGGAACCCGTGGCATCCATCCTTCGGCGCTTCGCCACGGGGGCCATGTCTTTCGGCTCCATCTCCTACGAGGCGCACAGCACTCTGGCCGTGGCCATGAACCGCATCGGCGCGCGAAGCAACAGCGGGGAAGGGGGTGAGGACGAGTTGCGCTTCGTGCGCAAACCCAACGGCGACTGGGAGCGCAGCGCCATCAAGCAGGTGGCGTCGGGGCGCTTCGGCGTCACCTGCCACTACCTGAGCGAAGCCGACGAGCTGCAAATCAAAATGGCCCAGGGCGCCAAACCCGGCGAGGGCGGCCAATTGCCGGGCCACAAAGTGGACGAGTGGATTGCCCGGGTGCGCCATTCCACCCCCGGCGTGGGGCTCATTTCTCCGCCGCCCCACCACGACATCTACTCCATCGAAGACCTGGCGCAGCTCATCTTCGACCTGAAGAACGCCAACCCGCGCGCCCGCATCAACGTCAAGCTCGTGTCCAAAGCCGGGGTGGGCATCATCGCTTCCGGGGTGGCCAAAGCCCACGCCGACGCCATCCTCATCTCCGGACACGACGGCGGCACGGGGGCCTCCCCCCTCACTTCCATCCGCCATGCGGGACTGCCCTGGGAGCTGGGGTTGGCCGAGACTCATCAGACCCTCGTGCGCAACCGCCTGCGCGACCGCGTCGTGCTGCAAACCGACGGGAAAATCCTCACGGGGCGGGACCTGGCCATCGCCACCCTCCTGGGGGCCGAGGAGTGGGGCATCGCCACCGGCGCCCTCATCGCCGAGGGCTGCATCATGATGCGCAAGTGCCACCTCAACACCTGCCCCGTCGGCATCGCCACCCAGAACCCCGAGTTGCGCAAGCGCTTCACCGGCAAACCCGAGCACGTCATCAACTTCTTCACCTTCCTGGCGCAGGACCTGCGCGAAATCATGGCCCGACTGGGCTTCCGCAGCGTGGACGAAATGGTCGGCCGCGTGGAGTTGCTCAAAGTCCGCAAAGACCTCGAGGTGCCCCGGTTTCGCCAACTCGACCTGAGCCCTCTGCTCTATCAGGAGCCCGTCGGCGAAGAGGTGGGCCAACGCAAGCTGCGTGCGCAAAATCACGGCCTCGAAGGGGTGCTCGACCGCAAACTCATCCGCTATGCCCGACCGGCCCTCGAATGGGGCAAGGGGGTGGAAAGCGCCTTCCCCATCCGCAACACCGACCGCAGCGTGGGCGCCCTGCTCTCCCACGAGCTCGTGTGCCGCTATGGTCCCGAGGGTTTGCCTCCCGGCACCATCCGCTTCCGTTTCCGCGGCTCGGCGGGGCAGAGTTTCGGCGCCTTCGCCGCCCGCGGCCTCCAATTCACGCTGGAAGGAGAAGCCAACGACTACTTCGGCAAGGGTCTGTCCGGCGCCACCCTCATCGTCGTGCCCGACCGGGACGCGCGCTTCGACCCCAACCAGAACATCATCATCGGAAACGTGGCGTTTTACGGTGCCACCTCCGGGCAGGCGTTCATCCGGGGGCGGGCCGGCGAGCGCTTCGCCGTGCGCAACAGCGGCGTCCAGCTCGTCGTCGAGGGGGTGGGAGACCACGGGTGCGAGTACATGACCGGCGGGCGCGTGGTCGTCATCGGGCCCACCGGTAAAAACTTTGCCGCCGGCATGAGCGGCGGCATCGCTTATGTCTTCGACCCCCAGGACGACTTCGCCTCCAACCTCAACGCCGAAATGGTGGACCTCGAGCCCCCCGACGGGGCCGACCTGACCCTCATCCGTCGCCTGCTCCGCCTCCATTTCCACCACACCAGCAGCCGCACCGCCCTGCGCATCCTGCGCAACTGGGACGCCCGTAGCCGCTTGTTCAAAAAGGTCATGCCTCGTGACTATCGCCGCGTGCTCGAACGCCAAGGGGCAATCGAAAAAACTCCGGTAAACCCGTAGGGCGCCTGCTCACCCCCACCTGCCCACCGCCAAACCCATCCTCACGCATCCGCCAGCTTGAAGCGCACCGGCAGGAGGAAAACCACCCGCACGGGGCGTCCGCGTTGGCGGCCGGGCGTCCATTTTTCCGGCAGCTCCCGCATCTTTTCAACCACACGCACCACCTCCTCGCCGCAGCCGGCACCGATGTCGCGCACGATTTCGATGTTGGAAATGCTGCCGTCTTTCTCCACCACGAACTTCACCACCACCATCCCCTGAACGCCGTTCTGGCGGGCGATGTCGGGGTACTTCAGGTGCTTGTAGATGAATTCGTAAAGCTTTTGATCGGCACAGGCTTTCTTTTCTTCCTTGGTGCCCGGCAAATCTTCACAGCCCGGGAAGCGGGGCATCTCTTCCACAACCTTGAAGATTTCGTCTTGCTG
>CAZBYX010000187.1:0-7668 GCA_964496055.1 uncultured Saprospiraceae bacterium | reverse complement strand
GTGTGGGGGTGGTTTTGGGCAGGGGTGCGGTTGGGGTTGGTTCGGTGGCAGCTTCCGGTCGTGAGGGGGGCTTCGCGGGGGTTTCTTGGGCCAGGTGTGTTTTACCGACCCCCTCGATCAATTGAATAGGGAAATGAACCCGGAAGGTGGCTCCTTCCCCGGGGCGGCTTTGAACCTCGATGTCGCCCCCCAACAGGACGGCATAGCGCTTGCACAGGGCCAGCCCGATGCCCGTGCCACCCATTTCGGGGGCGTCTTTGGCGCGGCTCTGGTAGAAGCGCTCGAAGATATGGGGGAGGTCTCTGGGGGCGATGCCCTGGCCCGTATCGGATACCGTGATGTGTAGGGTTTCCTGCTCCAAGTCCACCTCGGCTCGCACTTTTCCATTTCGGGGGGTGAATTTGAATGCATTGCCCAACAGGTTGTAGATGATCTGGCGGCACTTTTCCCGGTCGAGCAAGCCCAGCTTCTCTTCGCCCACCCGAACGGCCGAGGAGAACTGAATGGATTTCCGGGGGGCCATGGATTCGAATTGAGCGAATTGCATGCGGAAGAACTCGGCCAGGGGCAGGATTTGAAGGTGGACGGGCATTTTGTCGCTGTCCAGCTTTTGCAAATCGAGGATGTCGTCGATCAGCCCTTCCAGCAGGTGAGCATTGCGTTGGACGGTTTCCAACATTTTCTGCTTGTCGCTTGCGTCCAACGATTTGCCGGTCAAGGATTGGAGGGGCCCCAAGATCAGGGAAAGGGGGGTGCGCAGCTCGTGACTGATGTTGGCGAAGAAGCGGGACTTCGCTTCGTCCATTTCCTTGAGTTGTTCGGCCTGTTGTTGGATGGTCGCGTTGCGGGCGTTCACAGCGAGTTTTTTGCGGCGCTCGAGGTAAAAGGCGCCCAGCAGGAAAACGACCAGGAGCAGGGCGATGACCAGGAAGAGGAAGGCGTTGCGGTGGGCGGTCTGCTCGTAGCGGAGCTGAAGTTCCTGTTGGGCTTTCTGAATTTCGAGTTGCTTTTTTTCCAGTTCGAGGAAATGTCTTTCGAGGTCGAAGCCTTCGGAGCGCTCCAGGAATTTCTTTTTGTGTGCCTCCGCCTTTTGGAGGAAGGTTAAGGCCCCGCTGAAGTGCCCTTCCTTTTCGGCCAGTTTGGCCAGCATGGAGTAGGTGTCGTTGAGCAAGTCGTGTTGGTTTAGTTCCAGCCCTTTGTCCAGGGCTTCCAGCAGGCGGGTTTTGGCCTTGGCATGGTCATTCAGGGACATATCCAGCTCGCTCAACTGCAGTAGGATGAAAATTTCCATCCAGCGGTCGGGGAAGTCCCGGCAATATTGGAGGCATTTTTCGAGCTGGCGGTAAGCCTCCTCGAACGCTTGATTATGAACGGCCAGCTTGCCTTTGGCCATGGTCAGGGAGATGAGGATTCGGTAATCCTCCGGGGTGTATGGGGGGGAAAGGGGAAGCCGTTCCAGGTAGGCAATGGACTTTTCGGCCTTCTGGATATTTCCGGTGGTCACGGTGTAGATCAGGAAGCGCCGGTGGAAAAAGACAGCCAGGGCAGTGTCCTTCCTTTCCTCGGCCCGGGCGATGAAATCTTCCATTTTCTCCAGGGCCAGCGCGGGGTTTTCAATCATGACCCGCGACTCCGTGCGGCGAAAATCCACCCGCATCAGGTTGTGGGTGTCTCGGTTGGTCAGGTAGCAGTTGCGGGTCTGTTCGTAGTAGTGGAAGGCCAGTTTTCGATACCCCAGAGCATCGTAAAAAAACCACAGTTTCTTGAAGACGAGGCACTTCCACGCTTGCTTGCCAAGGCGGTCCAAGGCCAGCAGGTGGCTCTTGCACAGGGCAATGGCCAGCGGCAAGTCGAACTTGCGTTCGAGCTTTTCCTCCAGAAACAGCAGGGTTTGGTTCAGGCATTCGGGCTCCTTCTCGCAATACTCTTCCGAGAGCTGCATGATCTGGTCCACCAGAATATTCAAATCCTCGGTGGAATCCAGGTGAGTCTCCAGGCTTTGCCAGAGTTCTTCGGCCGAGGCGAAGGGCGAAAGGGCGAGGGTAGGGGGGGGAGCTGCCGACAGCAAGGCCAGCAAGGCAAATGACATGCACGGCTTCCGTCGAGCTGCCGCACACCCCATCAGCCATTGGCTGGGAAGATACCATTTCGAGCTTAGGTTCACGCTTAGGGTTTTTGACCGAGGATTCCATTATTCGGCCACCTGAACTCCACCTGACACGGGCACCAACGGGAGCTGCCGAGCAAGCAGACTCAAATGGCTTTGCTGTCCTTTCGGTTGGGAGCCTGTCCACCTGTTTTCGACTCCTCTCAGAAGAAATCTCCGCAGATGCGGATCGGCCAAAGAGAGGCCGCAAGTTAACCAAAGATGGATAGGGGATAGTGTGTGGAGGTGGAAATGGTCAATGTTGGGAAAGCGCAACAAACCCAAAGATAGTCCTTTGTCGGGAAAGGGGTTGGAGGGCTCATTGCAGGTGAAACAAATCCGCAACCCCGGGTGTGCGAGGCGCGATGAACCCTTCGGCGTATTCGAACCCGGCGGGGCGGCCGTAGGTACGGGCTTTGGCGCGGAGGAATTCGAGGAAGTCCTTTCCGGAAATGGGGGTTTGGGGTTCGTCCTGGAAGGCGGAGTCCTCGGGAAGGTAAAATTGGGATCGGAAGGCCAGGACGAGTTCCATCTTGCGTTCGAGGTAGGGGCTGATGTCCACCACGAAGTCGGGGGTGAGGTTGTAGTCCTGGATGTAGTGGTAAAGGGCGCGGGGCCGCCAGGGCTCCTGGGGGCTTCCATCGGTGCTGGAGGTTGGAATTTTGGGCAAGCCAGCGTAAAAAGCAGCCTCGCGAACCAGGGAGGCAGCCCGGCCGTGGTCGGGGTGGCGGTCGCTGGGGGCATTGGCCAACACGATTTCGGGCCGGCAGGCGCGCAGGACCTCCACGATTCGCAGGATGCTTTCGCGCTCGTTGCGGAAGAACCCATCCGGCAAGCCGAGGTTGACCCGGAAGGCGGCGCCCATCATTTCCGCGGCGCGGGCGGCCTCTTCGGCGCGGATTTCCGCCGTCCCGCGGGAGCCCAGTTCTCCGCGGGTCAGGTCCAGCAGACCTACGGTTTTCCCCTCGTCGAGGTGGCGCAGCAGGGTGCCGCTGCAACTGAGTTCCACATCATCCGGGTGGGCGCCGACGGCCAAAATGTCCACTTTGGAAAGGGAAGTCATTTGTAAAAAAATATTTTACGTTTTGCTTCAGGTGATAGCGAAGGATTTTGGAAACGAAAAAGTTTTCCAATGAATACTTGACGATATGGGTGCAATGCATTATATTTGGCACTGTTAACAACATCTCATCCCCCGCCGGTACCTATTTGTCTTTTCCTCTCTTTCCGGCAATGTTGTTAGCGCCTTCTCGGAGCGTTTTTGAAAATTGTAACTCCTAATGCCCGTTAGGAGTTACATTTTTTTGTGCCCCCAAGTTACGCCTGCCAGACAATTCCAACCCCTTGCATGTTTTCGAGAGGTTCCATAGGCCAGCTCGGCCGGACTCCGGTGTGCGGGCAGCCCTTCCCCCCTCCGGGTGAGGCGGGGCGGGTTTCCCCCGCCCGCCCCACACACGGCCAAACGGCTCGCCAATTTCAGGGAAGGAGATGAAAACCGGAGTTTCCTTAACGACTTTTCACCCAGTGCAGCGTAAGCACCCCTCTTCGGTTTAGGAGCTTCAGAAAATAGAGGCCCGGCGGGAGGGTGGCGTAGTCGAAATCATGACGGGAGGTGCCCGGCGCCACTTGCCCCCGGCCGTAGGCTTGCCCCGAAAGAGCGACCAGTGTCCATTCGAGGGGTTCGTGGAGGGGTTCCTCGAATTGCAGGGAAAAGCGGCCGTCGTTGGGGTTGGGGGCGAGGGTGGCGAATCCTTCGGGCAGGGGGGATTCCCCGGCGGCGACGGAGCAACTGACTGCGGGGTTGTGGTTGAGGAAAAAGGTGTACTGGTTCGAGCACTGGGTTTCCAAGTCGGTGACGACCAGGCTGTACAGGCCGCTCTGTTCGATGCACAGGAGGGAGTCGGTGGCCCCTTCGAGGGGTTGGCCGTCGAGCAGCCATTGCAGGGCGAAGGAGTCGGGCAGGGCGGCGGGGTCGTTCAGGCTGACGAAGTTGTCGTCGTTGGTGAAGATGGGGGGCGAGGGGAGGGGGATGAACTCGACGCGCACGGGTTGGGATTGGCTTTTGCAGCCGTCGGGGCTGGTGTATTCCACCCAATAGCTGCCCGGCAGGGTGACGGTGAGCAGGTCGCTGGTGTCGCCGAAGAGGACGCTGGAGTCGCGGTACCATTGGAGGCCGTCGGTGTAGGAGGCGAAGAGCTGGACGGGCTGCCCGTCGCAGAGGGGAGGCAGGCTGTCGGGGCTGATGAGGGGTGGGTCGGGTTGGGGGAAGACGCGGACGGTGTCGGTGGCTTCCACGGTGAAGACGGGGTGCACCACCTGCACGAGCACCTGCAGGTCGCCGTCGGTGAGGGTGTCGTGCAGGGAACGGCTGAAGGTGACGGTTCCGCAATGCTCGTCGCCGATGAGGAACTCGTCGTCCTTGACGTGGAGGGTGTAGGTGCCCGTATCGAGGGGCAGGAGGAAGGTGTAGCCCAGGGGCAGGCCGGCGTTGTCCGTGACGTCGGATTTGAAAATCCGGTCGCCGGCCGGGTTTTCGATTTCGATGAACAGGTCGGGGTTGCCGTTGAAGATGGGGGGCACGGCCACGTCCCCACACCCCACATCCAGGATGGTGACGGCGGTGAGCAGGTGGCCCACCGTGTCGAAGGTGGCGGTGTAGTGGACGGGGAAGATTCCGGGGCTGTCGTAGCGGACGGTGTCGGGGTTTTCCAGGGAGGAGGTTTGGCCGTTGCCGAAGTCCCACCAATAGCTGATGCCGGGTTGGTCGTTGGAGGGGAGGAGGTTTTGGAAAGCCACCGTGGTGGAGCCGCAGCCGGTGGTGTTGGTCATGCTGAAGCCGTCGGTTTGACTGGCGGCAGGCGCGATGTAGATGTCGAAATCGAAATTGGCGGTTTGGGAGATGAGGGAGATTTCGGCACTGACGATGACGGAAACCTCGTAGAGCCCCGGCTGGAGGGGCGTTCCGCAGAGTTTGACGCAGCCGTCGGTTTGCTCACTGGGGTTGAACTCGAACTGGCTGGGCTCCCAGCTGAGGCCGGGGGGCAGATTGACCACCGAGAGGATGGTCACCTTGTCGAGGGTGAGGCCGGCGGGTACCGTGCTGTCCACGGCGGCGACGGGGGTGGTGGTTTGGGGCATGCGGAATGAGAGGTCGCCGTCGTAGGGCTGCCCGGCCTGGCCGTCGGGTGCCTGGGAGAGGAAGATGGTGTCGGCGGGCAGGGGCGGCAATTCGATGAGGCAACCGGGGCAGCCGCTTTGGGCACGGAGGGCGCCACAAAGCAACAGGAGCAGCCCCACGAAGGGCAGGTTCGAAATACGCATTGCTCGGAAGGTTTTTGTGTGAAAAGGAGACGGGGTCTCAAAGCAGCGGTCTGCTGATGGGAGCAGGCAGGGTCGAAGGTGTGAGCTCCACAGGGGTGGCGGCTGCGAAGATGCGAAAAAATTTCGAGCGCGCGCTTCAGAAGCGCCGCAAATAGGTGGCTGTCGGAATGCCGATGGCATCTCCGAGTTGAATGCCCAACCACAGCCCGAAGTTGAGGCGATTCTGCTTCTTGGTCCAGGAAGCCCCCGGCATGACCATGAAGACACCGTCTTCGAAGCCTTCCTCGTCGTCGTAGAACAGCAGGTTGGTGTCGAGGTAGAGTTGCCAGTTGGGGGACAGGCGCACCATGCCACCGAGGGCGAGGGAGTTCAAGCCCTCCTCATCGGCGAGGATGCGCCCGTAGGAGAGGTTCAGGAAGCTGGTTTCGTTGCCGAAGCTGAGCGCTGCGTAAGGAATGACGGCGACGCTGGTGCCGTCGCCGGTGGCCATCCACAGGTTCAGCCCCCCGCCCAGATGGACCGAGGGGGAGATTTCCGTGCTCAGCTTGCTGCTGATGCTGAAGAGGAAGAAGGCTCCGTCACCGATGAAGGGCAGAATTCCCGCCCCGAGGCTGAAGTGATCGGTCATGCCGTAAGCCACGCTGTTGTAGAAAGCCATCACGTTGCGGTACTGCCACTCCCCGGCCTCCAACCCGAACCCGGTGGGGGTCAGGAGGATTTCCGTGTGGGTGGGGTAGTCCTCCATTTCCAGGGGCGGGCTTTTTCCCTCGGAAGCTTTGGTGATGTAATCCACTTGCGCCATCGGGAATCGCAGCAAGGTGGTTCCCTGGAAGAGGAAATAGACCGTGTCGTTTTCCATGCGCTGCACCCTGCCGACGAAGCGTTCTCCGCGGGTGGTGACCAGAATCTGCTTCAGGGGGGCGGTTTCCTCGGCGGGGGCCTCTCCATCCAGGACGCGAATGGTTTTGACCCGGGAGCGTAGAAGGCTCAGCTCCTGGCCGTCGGGCAGGCGGAGGTGAATGGTCTGCTCATTCAGCTGGAAAATGCGGCCCAGGAAGCGGTCGCCCTGGTCGGTGAGGATTTCGTGTCGCTGCAGTGTGTCTGCGGGGTCGAGTCGGCCGATGATGGTCTGAGCGGAAAGGGTGGCCAGGCAGCTGCTCGTTAGGAGCAAGGGTAAAAGGAAGAAGATGGGCTTCATCTGGGGAGGATGGTTTTCCGGCAAAGTACGACAATTTGGGAATGTGGACATCCGATACCAAGGGACGGGCCTTTCCCCCCAAGAGGTTGGGGACGACTTCGTGAACGGCGCCGAGGGGGTGGAGGAAATTTGGCTAATTTGCCCGCTCAAGTTTTGAAGAAACACTATCCGCTATGGCAGCTTACGTCCAGCAGAAGCCCGTCCGGCTCTTTGTGGTGCTCGGCGGTTTTTTCGTGACCAATGCGCTGGTGGCCGAATTCATCGGCGTCAAAATATTTGCTCTGGAGGAAACCCTGGGGCTGGAACCCCTGAACTGGCGCCTGTTCGGGCACGAGGGCAGCCTGATGCTCACCGCGGGGGTTTTGCTCTGGCCCGTGGTCTTCATCATGACGGACATCATCAACGAGTACTACGGTCGCCGGGGGGTTCAACTCCTGAGCTGGATGGCGGCGGCACTCATCGCCTATGCGTTTCTCATGGTTTACTTGGCCATCCAGCTGGTGCCTGCCGATTGGTGGCCGGGCAGCTACGCCGACAAGGGCGTGCCCGACATGCAGGCAGCCTTTCGACAGGTATTCGGGCAGGGCAACTGGATCATCGTCGGCTCGCTCATCGCCTTTTTGCTGGGGCAAATCATCGACGCGGGGGTGTTCCACCGCCTGCGGCTCTTCACCCGCGAGCGCCACGTCTGGTTGCGCGCCACCGGCAGCACCCTCATCAGCCAGTTCATCGACAGCTTCGTCGTGCTCTACATTGCCTTCGTGCTCGGCCCTCCCAAATGGGAGCTCAGCCTCTTCCTCGCCGTCGGAACGGTGAACTACGCCTACAAATTCGTGGTGGCGGTGCTGCTCACCCCGCTCATCTACCTGGGGCATTACCTCATCGACTGGTACCTGGGCGAGGAGCTGGCCGGCAAACTGAAAGCGGAAGCGGTGGAGGGGGGGAGTGGGCAGTAGGCAGTAGGCAGTAGGCAGTAGGCAGTAGGCAGTAGGCAGTAGGCAGT
>CAZBYX010000186.1:0-7692 GCA_964496055.1 uncultured Saprospiraceae bacterium | reverse complement strand
ACCCCCAGGGTTTCCGTTCAGCCGCCACCCCCGAAACTGGAAAAGCCCACCGCCACCCATCCGCGCAACATCGTTTTGATGATCGGCGACGGAATGGGCCTGGGGCAAATCACGGCGGCCCTGTATGCCAACAACGGGCACCTGAACCTGGAACGCATGCCGGTGGTGGGCTACCAGAAGACCCATTCCTCCAAGAGCCTGCGCACCGATTCCGCCGCCAGCGCTACGGCTATGGCCTGCGGGGAGAAAACGTACAACTCGGCCATCGGGCTGGACAAGGACAGCATCCCCTGCCGCACCATTCTGGAAGAGCTCGACGAACGGGGCTGGGCCACCGGCCTGGTCGCCACCGTCAGCATCACCCACGCCACTCCGGCTGCTTTCATTGCCCACCAGAACATGCGCTCCAAGTACGAAGCCATCGCCCTGGACTTTCTGAAGACCGAAATCGACCTCGTCATTGGGGGGGGCATGAAATACTTCAGCGCCCGGCGGCACGACGGGCGCAACCTCATTGCCGAGTGGAAGCAGCGGGGCTATTACGTCAGCGATTATTTCCGCAGGGGGCTGAACCGCCTCGCCCCCCCACCGGGTGCCAACCTCGTCTATTTCACGGCCGACAACCACCCCCTGTCGCGCATGCAGGGGCGCGATTATCTGCCCGATGCCGCCTCCTTTTCGATGAAGTTCCTTTCCGGGCGCAGCCCCAAAGGCTTTTTCGTGATGATCGAGGGCTCCCAGATCGACTGGGCCTGCCACGCCAACGCTGCCGACCAGCTCATCGAAGAAATGTTGGACTTCGACGAAGCCCTCGGACGGGTGTTGGCCTTCGCCGAACAAGACCGCGAAACCCTGGTCATCGTCACCGCCGACCACGAGTGTGGCGGGGTGGCCGTCAACCCCGGCTCCAAACTCAAACGCCCCCGCATCGAATTCACCACCCACGACCACACCATCTCCATGGTGCCCGTATTCGCCTACGGGCCCCAAGCCGAGCTTTTCAGCGGGGTGTACGACAACACCGAAATCTACTTCAAAATGAAGCAAGCCCTCGGCCTTTTGGGTGAAAAACCCTCCGCGAATTAAAACTCCTTATTTTTTTTGCCGTTTCATTGGAAGCCCCAAGCCCCATCACCGAAACGGCAGGTGCGGCCCCGACCGTTTCCCCAAACAGCTCCTTCATATGATGAATGTTGACACACTCGACAATTTGAAGCTCATCCAGGAAAGTGCGCGCGACTTCGCCCAAACCCACATTCGCCCCCACGTCATGGAGTGGGATGAGAGCCAACACTTCCCCCGGGATTTGTTCCGGCAAATGGGCGAATACGGCTTCATGGGGGTGTTGGTTCCGGAAGAGTATGGGGGAGCCGGTTTGGGTTACCGCGAATACATCACCATCATTCAGGAAATCGCCAAGGTGTGTGGCTCCATCGGGCTTTCCCTGGCTGCGCACAATTCCCTCTGCACCAACCACATCCTCGAATTCGGCAACGAAGAGCAAAAGCGCCGCTATTTGCCCAAGCTCGCCGGCGGCGAGTGGATCGGAGCCTGGGGCCTGACCGAACCCGGAACGGGCAGCGATGCGGCCCGCATGAAGTGTGTGGCCGAAAAGGACGGCGACTACTACGTGTTGAACGGCACCAAAAACTTCATCACGCACGGCAAGTCCGCTGAAGTGGCGGTGGTGGTGGCTCGCACGGGGGAGATGCTGGACAAGCACGGCATTTCCGCCTTCATTGTGGAAAGGGGCACCCCGGGATTCAGCGGTGGCAAAAAGGAAAACAAACTGGGCATGCGGGCCAGCGAGACGGCTGAAATGGTTTTCAGCGATTGCCGCGTGCACAAAAGCCAATTGCTGGGCAAGGAAGGGGAAGGCTTCATCCAGTCCATGAAAATCCTCGACGGGGGGCGCATTTCCATCGCTTCCCTGTCTTTGGGTATTGCCAAAGGCGCCTACGAGGCTGCCGTGCAGTACAGCCAGGAGCGTCGGCAGTTCGGCAAGCCCATTGCCGAGTTTCAGGCCATTGCTTTCAAACTGGCCGACATGGCGACGAAAATCCAGGCTGCGGAATTGCTGACCCACAAAGCCGGTGCCCTGAAAGATGCCGGCAAGCGCTGCACCCGCGAATCGGCCATGGCCAAATATCTCGCCTCGGAAATTGCGGTTCAGATTGCCAACGAAGCCGTCCAGATTTTCGGGGGCTATGGATACACCAAAGAATTTCCCGTAGAAAAATTTTACCGCGACGCCAAGCTCTGCACCATCGGAGAAGGCACTTCGGAAATCCAGAAGCTCGTCATCTCCCGCCACATTCTGAAAGACTGAGAAAACACCGGGGAGCCCTTCCCCGCGCACACTGCTGAGGCTGCCACGCCGCCGGCCCTCCTTTCGGCGGCGCGAACTTCCGATCGACATCTCGCTGTAGCCTGCCTTGCGGCAGGTGGATTGACGCTTCGTTCATTCATCTACCCCGGCTCGTGCCATGCATGCCTGGCGTGGCTCCAGCAACTCGCTGCGGTATCCGTGGCACCGCCCCCCAACTCAAAACCATGCAGGCGAAAACCAAACTTGCACTGCTTCTGTGGGTGCTTCCCCTTTCCCTTTCCGCTCAACTCGTTCAATGGAACCTGAACGGCAGCACGCTGCCCAGCTTTACCGCTCCGGACATCAGCGGTTCCGAGGCGCTGTTCGGCAGCGGCGTCGGCAATCAAACCTTCGTCAGTGACAACGACGGCAACAACCCCGGCGCCTACTCGGGCAACAGCTGGGAAACCGGCCCCGCCCGCAACCCCGACGAGTACTTCCAGGTCTGCATCAGCGCCACCACCGGCACCCTCGACCTGACCAACATCTCCTTCGAAGAGCGCCGCTCGGGCACCGGCCCCCGAACCCTCGAAATCCGCTACAGCAACGACAACTTCACCAACGACGACAATTTCATCGGCTCCGTCACCTTGCCGGATACCACGCTCTGGCGCACCCAGAGCTTCCCCCTGACCATCAGCAACGAAACGGACATTTGCTTCCGCATCTACGGCTACAATGCCGAAGCCCCACAGGGCACGTGGCGCTTCGACGACGTGTCCATCAGTGGTTCGGTATTGCCCGTCACCTGGCTGGGTGTGTGGGCGGAGGTGTTGCCCGTGCGCGCCGTCCGGCTGGAATGGCGCACCGCCACGGAGCTGAACAACGACTACTTCGAAGTTCAGCACAGCCTCGACGGGCGCCGTTTCCAACCCCTGGGCCGGGTGCCCGGCGCCGGCAACTCCTTCGTGGTGCGGCACTATGCCTTCGTCCATGAAAGTCCTTTCCCCGGGCCCAACTATTACCGCATCGAGCAGGTGGATTTCGACGGGCGCTCCTCTTTCAGCCGAGTCGTCAGCGCCGAGCTGCCCCTGGAAGGCGGGCTGCGCCTCTGGCCCCAACCCGCCCACGACCACCTCTTCGTGGAGCTTGCCCACCCTCCCGAGTTGCCGCTGCGCCTCACCCTGATTGACCCCCTGGGGCAAGCTCGCATCCTCGAACACGTCCCGCCCACCCAAACGCCCCTCCGCCTGGACCTCCCACCCACACCCGCCGGGTGGTACGTCCTGGAAGTTCGGGTGGGTGAATTCCGGTTTCGGGAAAAAATTCTGCGGCATTGAGTTTTCCCGGGAAGGGGTTCCGGGTTTGGGGGAAGGGTTTCCCGGGGTGTTCGCCCGCAGGGAGTGCTTCGTCCTGCGGAGGGGTTGCTTCGGTCGAAGGGTTTGTTTCACAGCAGACAGAAAAACTTACCTTTGCGCCGCCAAAAGGAACCCTGGAGCCACCGCACCACCCATTCATGCGGTGCATCTCCTGTCGAGGGGTGCAAGCCGGGCCCGGGGGAACAAACGCAGGGTATGGACAGAAACACCATCATTGGTTTCCTTCTCATTTTCGCCATCATTCTGGTCTGGCAGCGCATCGTGGCGCCCACCCCGGAAGAAATCGAACGCCAGCAAGCCCGCCTGGATTCGCTGCGCCGCATCGAGCAACTCAAAGCCGACAGCCTGGCCCGCCTGACCGCCGCCCCGGCCGACAGCCTCGCCGCCCCCGTAGCCGTCGATTCGGCCCGGCAAACCCGCCTCGCAGGCCTGTACGGCCCCTTCGCCCACGCCCTGGACGGAGAGGAGCAGTTCGAAGTGCTGGAAAACGAGGAAATGCGCGTGCTGTTCTCCAACAAAGGCGGGCGCATCGTGGAGGTGGAGTTGAAAAACTATTTCAAGGTTCAGCTCGACTCCAACCACCAGGAGCACAAGCTGCCACTGAAACTGCTCGAAGATTCCAAGAACCGTTTCGAATACCTGCTGCCCATCGCGCAGGCGCCCAATGGCACCGTCCCTACCGGTGAGCTCTTCTTCCAGACGCAGCGCGAAGGCAATCGCATCACCTTCACCCTGCAGGGCAGCGACGGCAGCCGCTTCGAACAGCAATACGTCCTGGGCAAGGACTTCGCCCTGGACTACCGCCTCAACTGGCAAGGCTTGAACCGCCTCGCCCCCCCGGGCACCGACCGCCTCCGCCTGCATTGGACCAACTACCTCGACAAGCTGGAGCAGAACACCAAGTACGAGCGCAACTACAGCACCGTCTATTTCAAAGTCGCCGACGACGACCCCGACTACTGCTCCTGCACCTCCGACGACGAGGAAAACCTCGAAAGCACCCCCCTCGACTGGGTGGCCCACTCCAATCAGTTCTTCGCCAGCGTGCTCCTCGCCAAGGAAGCCAACTTCCGCGGGGGGCGCTTCCGCACCGAAGTGCTGGACGAGGAAGCCGAAGACCTCAAAAAACTCCAGTCCGACATCTACCTGCCCTTCGAGGGCGAGGGCTACGCCATGGAGTGGTACATCGGCCCGAAGAAATTCGAAAACCTGCTGGCCTACGACGCTTTGCTGGAAGACATCATTCCCTTCGGGCGGAGCATCTTCGGAACCATCAACCGCTGGGTCATTCGGCCGCTGTTCAACTTCCTGCTGTCTTTCATCGGCAGCAAGGGCATCGCCATTCTGGTGCTCACCCTCATCGTCAAACTCCTCCTCTTCCCCCTGACCTACAAGATGCTCTACTCGCAGAGCAAGATGGCGGCCCTGAAGCCGCGCCTGGCCTCGCTGAAGGACAAGTTCAAGGACGACCCCCAGAAGATGCAGATGGAGACGATGAAGATTTACCGGGAGTTCGGGGTCAATCCTTTGGGGGGCTGCCTGCCCATGATTTTGCAAATGCCCATCTGGTTCGCTCTGTATCGCTTCTTCCCGGCATCCATTCAGTTTCGGCAGGCTGATTTCCTTTGGGCTACCGACCTGTCGAGCTACGATGCGGCTTTCTGGTTGCCGTTCAACATCCCCTTCTACGGCGAGCACGTCAGCCTCTTCACCCTGCTTTGGGCGCTTTCCACGGTGGCTTACACCCACTACAACATGAAGCACATGGACATGAGCGCCATGGGCAACCCCATGATGAAGTACATGCAATACTTCATGCCCGTCATGTTCCTGTTTTTCTTCAACAACTTCGCCAGCGGGCTCACCTGCTACCTGTTGTTCAGCAACGTCACCAACATCGCCCAGACCCTCATCACCAAAAACTACATCATCGACCAGGAGAAAATCCTCCAGGAGCTGGAAGCCTACAAGAAGAAGCCCAAGAAGAAGGGTGGCTTCCAGGCCCGGCTCGAGGCCGCCCTCAAGGAGCAGCAACGCCGCATGGCGGAAGAAGAGGCCGCCCGCAAGCGCGCACGGAAGAAAAAGTAATCGTTCCCGTTCACAACCCGCCGAACCATGAAAATGCCCCCCTGCCTGAAGCTCGGCTCCGCGCTGGGCATCCTGTTGCTCCTCTTCAGCCAGTGCCACCGCCAGACCGGCGCCACCCAGGTGCCCGACGAGCCCGCTCCCGCCGAGGCTTACGTCTGGGTGCGCTATGCCAAAACCGCCTGCTATGGGGAATGCCCCGTCTATACGGTGGAATTCTTCACCGACGGGAAGGTGGTGTACGAGGGCAAGGCCCACGTGGAAAAGCTGGGCCGCCACCTGGCTCGCCTCGATGAAACGCGCAGCCGCGCCCTGCGCCAACGCATCGTAGCCGCCGGTTTCTTCGACCTTTACAACCGCTACCCCGCCCAGGGTGTCGAAATCGCCGATGCCCCCTCGACCATCGTGTACGTGCGCTTCGGCGACCAGGAAAAGGAAGTGCGCAGCATCGTCGAGGCCCCGGAATCCCTCGAGGAGTTGCACGCTTACATCGAGTCCATCATCGATTCCTTGAAGTGGGTGCCCGAGGAGGGGGCGGATTGAGGGTGCTCAGGCGGGCGATTCCTTTCCCAGGTCTTTCCAAACTTTCTCTGCCAACCTTTCGGTGAGGGTTTCGAAGAAGAAGCTGCCGGCGGCGGGGTCCGCCACGCGCTCGAGTTTGCTTTCCAGCCGGAGGATGTGGTGCAGGTTGCGGCAAAGGCGGCGCTGTTGGAGGGTGTCTTCGGCCGGCAGGATGCCCACGGCTTGCGCCCCGCCCAACACGGCCGCCATGGTGCGCGTGGTGGCTTCGATGAGGTAGTGGTTGGGGTCCGGGGTGTCGGGGAGGGGGTACACCTGCACCTCGACGGTCGGACTGATTGGGTGCGGGCATTCGAGGGATTCCAGCAGGTTGAACCACAGCAGGCGCAGGGCGCGCAGTTCGGCAATCCCGGCCAGGTAGTCGCGGCCCATGCTCATGAGGAAGCGTACCCGGCTCAGGCTTTCCTCCAGGCTCCAGCCCAGCCGTTCCCCCATTTCGAGCCAGCGCACTGTTTTTTGCAGGGCGCGGGCCAGTTCCTTGCTTGGGGGGGTGCCTGCGCGGGCACCGTCCCGCAAATCCACCGTGAAGACCTGCATTCGGGGGGCGAGCGCATGCACATCCTGCCAGCCTGCGAATTCCTTCGGCAAGAGCAGAGAGCCCTCCAGGGAGCCGAGAAAAGCCCAATCAGCCATCCTGTCGAACCAGGAGTCCTCCGCTTGTGCGAATTCGAAATGGCAGGGGAAGGGTGTTCGGTTCAGTGCTCTTTCCAGTCCTTTCCCAACGCCCTGCAAGTCACACCCTTGCCCGACCACCCACCGAACGGCCTGGGCGCCGTGTTCGAGGGCGGCTTCCAGCGACTCCTCGGCAAAACCGCCATCGAGCCGGAAGGTTTCCACCAATTGCCAGCCCTGCTTATCCTTCGGCAGGTTCGTCAGAGGGGGAGGGGGTTCGGGCAAGTCCTCCGGGTGGTGGAAGGGGGAGAGAACCAAACCATCCTCCAGGGCCCAGTTCAGGTCTTCGAGGGGGCGACCCTTGAGTTCGCGCTCTACCTGCGCCAACCACTCAGCCTTTCGAATGGGGGGGAATTCGTCGAACAAACCCTTCGCTTCTTCCATGCGGCGAAAATACGCCTTTGAAAACAATGGGGGAGCGATGGAAAAAAAGGGTCTCACGGTCTCATGGTTTCCCGGTTTCGAGGTTTCATGGTTTCCCGGTTTCGAGGTTTCATGGTTTCAAGGTTTCGAGGGGTCACGGTTTGGAGGGGTCAGGGTTCCAAGGTTCCAAGGTTCCAAGGTTTCGAGGTGTCGAGGGGTTTGGGGTTTGGGTTTGTTTAAACCGCAGATTGAACCATACGGTCAAGCCAGAGTGCACACGGAGGAAACGGTTCGCTCGCCCCCAAA
>CAZBYX010000185.1:0-7727 GCA_964496055.1 uncultured Saprospiraceae bacterium | reverse complement strand
GGGCGGCCCAAAAGCCATCGGCCGGGAGGGCGGAATCAGCGTTCCAGTCGGGCGAGGAAGGCGCGCACGCGTTCGAGGTCTTGGGGGTAGGTGATGCCCATCCAGCGTTCGTTGCCGGGCAGGAGAGTTAATTGGTGGTCGTCGATTTCGAGCCACTGCTGGATGAGGCGGGGCAGTTGCCATTCGGCTTCGGGGTCCTGGTGGTGGGCGCGGGCGAAGGCCCGGAAGCGCTCCTTCATCCAGTCGAGGAGGGTGGGGTGGAGGGCCCAGAGGTTCATGGAGACCCAGGAGTTTCCGTCCAGGGTTTGGGGGCCGTCGGGGCTGAGGGAGCGGATGGAGCCGTCGGAGCGGCGGATGTGGGGCACCTCGGTGATGCGTTGGACCCGGTTTTGGGCATCCACTTCGACCAGGGCGCGGGAGACGGCGCCCTCTTCGGGCAGGGTGTTTTCGAGTCGATAGCCGAGCAGCCCGAAGTGGGTGGGGGAGCATTCCTGTTGGAGAAATCGCCCCAGAAGTTGGAAGCCTTCGGGTCCGTAATAATCGTCGGCGTTGACGGTAGCGAAGGGCCCCCGAATGGCGTGGGCGGCGCAGAGCAGGGCGTGGGCGGTGCCCCAGGGTTTGGGGCGGCGGGGCGGGGGCAGCTCGCGGGGGTAAAAGGTTTCCAGGCTCTGGAAGGTGAAGACCAGCTCGATTCGGCCGCGCCATTTTTTTTCGAGGCGTTCGCGGAAGGCGCTTTCCAGTTCGGGGCGGATGACGAAGACCACCCGCCCGAAACCCGCCTCCTGCGCATATCGAAGGGAATATTCGGGGAGGGTCTCACCGTGGGGCCCGACGGGTTCCAGTTGTTTGGCGCCGCCATAGCGCGAGCCTTTGCCGGCGGCCAGAATGACGAGGGTAGGACGGGTCATGCTGTCGGTTTTGGAAAAACGGCAGGGCTTTCGGGGTTGCAGTCCTCAGTACGTATCGTCGAGGGCAAAGTTCGGTTGGCGGAACATCCAGCGCCCGTTGGTGAAGTCGGGGAAGGGTTGGGGTTGGCCGCCGGCGGCGATGGATTGCTCGCTCAAGGGGGTGATGGCCAGCCAGGTGGCGGCATCGTACACGTCGAGAGGGGGCGGGGCGGCTCGTTTGACCGACTCGATGAAGGCGTTGAAGAGGAAGAAATCCATGCCGCCGTGGCCGGCGCCGGTGGCCCGTTCGGCCAGGCGTTGCCACAGGGGGTGGTCGTAGCGCTGGAGATAGGGCTGCGCGGGTTCCCAGCGGTGGGTCGGGCTGGTGCCCTCGAGGTAGAGGCTGTCGTTGACGTCCATCCACAGGCCGCGGGTGCCCTGAACGCGGAAGCCGAGGGAGTAGGGTCGGGGGAGGTTGGTGTCGTGATGGACGACGACGGTTTCGCCGTGGGCGCACTGGATGAGGGTGGTCACCTTGTCGCCCAGTTTGAATTCGATTTGGGCGTTGGGGTGTTGGGGCCCGCCTTTGGGGTGGTTGAGGATGTAGTCGTGCAGGCCGCGGGCTTTGGAGGCCATGCTGCAGAGGCTGAGGAAGCGGTTGCCGCGGTTGATGTGGATGAACTGAGCCACGGGGCCGATGCCGTGGGTGGGGTAGAGGTCGCCGTTGCGATGCACCGAGTGGATGGTGCGCCATTTGGCTTCGCTGAAGCCTTTTTCCCCGAACTCCACCCCGCCGCCGTAGGGTTGCTTGCCGTCGTTGAACTTGACGGCGCGCAGGTCGTGTTGGTAGCCGCATTCCAAGTGGATGAGCTCGCCGAAGAGCCCCTGGCGCACCATATTGAGCACGGCCAGCACGTCGCGGCGGTAGCAGACGTTTTCGAGGAAGAACAGGTGGGTGCCCGTGCGTTCGTGGGTGCGCACCAGTTGCCAGCATTCTTCGAGGCTGAAGCCCCCGCACACCTCCATGCCCACGTAGCGGCCGGCTTCGAGGGCCGCGGTGGCCATGGGTGTATGCCAGCGCCAGGGCGAGGCGATGAGCACCGCGTCGAGGTCTTCGCGGGCGAGCAGGGCTCGAAAGGCCTCCTCGCCGTCGGTGTAGTAGGTGGGTTGGGGGCGACCGTGCTTTTCGAACAGGGCGCGGGTGCGCTCCAGCATGACCGGCTCGATTTCATTCACCGCGGTCACTTCGCAGTCGTCCCGCCGCAGGGCCAGCTCCAGGTGGCTTTGCCCCCGAAGCCCACACCCCAGAATGGCCAGTCGAACTTTCGACGAGGGGTTCTTGCCTGCCCGGGGAGCGGAACGCATCCCCGGCGCCAAACTCAAACCCGCCCCCGCCAGAGCCGTGGTCTTCAAAAATTCCCGGCGTTTGAAAGGTTTCTCCATAGCTGCATTTTTGAGTCTCCGCGAAATATCCCCACTTCTTTTTTAATTTCTGGCATCCAACTTGCTCTTCCACTCCCGAATTTGCCATTTTTTCAAAAAAAATTGGGGGGAGCCCTGCACAATAGAGGGGAAATCCTATATTTGCAGACAGCCACCCGGACATCTCTTAGAATGTGGCGAATTCCCCTAATTCTTAAAATACCTTAACAGGGGTATAACCTGCCGATTGCTTTGGTTTATATTTGTATCGCAATTTTTCTTATTCAAAATTGCGGTCTCCCAAAACCAATTCCCACCGATTACCTCCCTTTAACCGATTACCAGGAACTGTCCTGCCAAGGGCATCTTCTGTCTTTGAGCCACTGCTCTTGAACCATTCCCCCTCGGGCCCGGCCCGAGCACTCTGACAGACATAGTTCGGTACCACCAATACTTGCACACCAGTTGCCGAAATGCGCTCCGGCCTCTCGTATCGGTCGGCATTTCGGGAAAGCGCCCAGCTATCGACAAATTATAATCTCGTGAGGGAAACGAATCTTACACACAATACTCTTCTTAATGGAGCGAGGCATTGGGGCCTGCTGTGGAAGCAGTGCGCCAATGCCTTTTTTCTTTTCGCTCCCTTAAGTCGATATACTTCTTCTGCGGAACCTGATTTGTTAACTAAAATCAAATTCTAATCTCATGAAAAAAGTGAGTTTTTTCAGGAGTTTGGTGGGCACGGCCTTTCTGCTCTTCCTCTTTCTGGGGGCCCAAGGCCTATCGGCTCAATCCCTTTCTCCACAAGCTGTCGGGGTCATTGATGTTACCGACAAGAACTCCCCTGCCAACCTGGACAACGTCCAGTTGGTGAGCTCCTCGGAGGCGGTGAACATTTTGAATGAAGAAATTCAGAATATCACCCAGTCTCCAGCACCGAACGACGACTTTCAGCAAAACCTCAATGGCCTGAAGGTGATGTACTACAAGCACCTCGTCATTGACATCAGCGCCCAGGGGGACGTGAAGACCTCGCTGGAAGACAGCCAGGACGATTTGTTGCAGTTCTACGGCATGTTTCCTCAAGGGGTGCTGAACGTCACGCCTTTGCAGGTGTACGAGGAGACCATTCTCCTGTTGTCCATCTGATGGGACCTCAGCTGAGCGACAAATTATCTCAAATGTGTAAAATCAAAATCTGATCTCATGAAAAAGACGAATTTTACATCTCTATTAATGCTGCTGGGGCTCTGTTGGGGCTTCATCGGCATTAGTGAGTCGTCTGCCCAGGTTGACCTGACGGTCATCTTCGACAACTCCGGGGCATTCGACGCAGAGGTGGGTTGGGAGATTATCGGCCCGCTTCCCTCCAGTGCCGAGGTGCACTGTGAGCAGTCGGGCGGTGCGCTTCCACCCCTGATCTCGAACATCAATGTGCCGGAAGGGACGTATGAAGTCCGCGGTTACGACTCCTTCGGAGACGGCTGGAACGGCAACCGCCTCATCGTGGAAGATGCCTTCGGCAACGAGCTCATCAATGTGACTCTTGCCGCCGGCGGTTTCAACAACACTTGTGGCAACGGTTCCAACGGCGGTACCGTGTTGGGCACCTTTGAGGCCCTCCTGTCGCTATGTGATATCACCTGCCCCGGTGATATGGTCGTCGGTACGGATGCCGACCAGTGCGCCGCCGATGTGCTCATTCCAAATCCCATTTTGGGCCCGGATTGTGTGGCTCCGGCGATCACGGTGAGCACGGGGAATGTGAACTATATGTTTTCCGGCAACTTGCTGGTTCCGACTACGGGAACCATTCCCGGCCCGGCTGAAGCCACCACCGATGTGGACCTCGAGTTTTTCTTCATTGGTGACCACGGCTCCAGTACCATCTCCTTCTTCGAACACATCGACCTGCTCGGTCCGGATGGCAACCCCATCTTCGCCTGTGTGGCATCCCCTCCGGGTGGTCTGTTCGACTGCGAACCCACCACTTTGACCACGACCATTCCGATGGCCACGTGGAACAACTGGGTGACCACCTTCACCGACCTGGACTTCACCGTCCAGCTGGCCAGCTGTGCATTGTTCAACGGCATCAACCAGTTCTGTCCGCAGAACATGTTCAATGTTTCGGCTTCTTATCTGCCCGTGGGTGCCGCTCCCTTTACCCACACCATCGACGATGGTCCGCAGATTCCCGGCAACGCTTCCGGCACCTTCGAGAAAGGTACGCATGTCGTTTGCTACCAGTCGGCTGACGCCAACGGCGCTCCCGCCGAGTGCTGCTTCACCGTCACCGTGGTGGACGACGACGCCCCCGTGCTCGACTGCCCCACCGACCAGACCATCAACCTCGATCCCGGTCTTTGCGGTACGGTCTATCACTTCCAGGTGGGTGTGACGGACAACTGCCCCTTCGACATCCTGGCAACCACGGCTTTCGGGGACCCCTGTGAGTGCCCCACCAGCGGTTCCGCACTGGCTTGTACGGTGTCTCCCAACCACATCATTGCCAAAGTGGATGTGCCTACGGGCGGCGACATCGTCCAGTTCTGCTACAACCAGGAGAGCTTTGGTTTCATTCCCACCACGACGGTCATTGCTTTCTTCGCCGACCCGGGTGGGGGGCAAGTGCCTTACATCGGCGGCCCGTTCCCCGAGCTGGGCTCCTTCAACTACATGCCTTCGGCAGCCGATGACGGCTCCTGCGTTTGCGTGGACCTGCCCACGCCCATTGCGACCACCGGCGACGTGTGGGTGGACGTGATGACGACCGGTGCTTTCAACTCGCGTTTGGTGCAGACGCCTGCCACCGACTGCAACGGCAACCCCGCCACCGGTCAGAACTCTTACATAGTTATACCTGCCTGCGGTGTTTCCACGCCAGCGACCTTTGCCAACATTGGTTTTTCCCTCGACGCCATGTACTCCGTGGTGGTCGAAGCACCTGCTGAAGCCGTTCCGACCGATACCCCGGGCTTCAACGAATTCGCCAGCGGCGACTTCCTGCCCATCGGTACCCACTGCTTCGAATACCAGGCTACCGACCAGGCCGGCAATACCAGCACCTGCAGCTGGTGTGTGACCGTCGAGGAATTCGCCTTCCCGACCGCCACCCTGGCCTGCAACGACATGGTGCAAGTGTCGCTCGATGACAACTGCGAAGCCGTTGTCGGTGCCGACATGCTCCTCGAGGGCGGTCCTTATGGCTGCTACGATGACTTCGACATCGAGCTGCGCATGCCGAACGGCCAGCTCATTCCCGGAAACGTCCTGACGGATGCTCATATCGGAATGCTGATCACCTACACCGTGAGCGATCCCGATCCCGACAGCCCGTCCTTCGGCAACTCCTGCTGGGGCAAGCTGGTCGTGGAAGACAAGATTGCTCCGACCATCAGCTGCACCGATGTCGACATCTTCGCCTGCGACGGCAACGTGCCGCCGGCCTTCAGTGCTCCCGGCCCCGTGACGAGCAACCTCAGCTCCAACGACGTACCGGTGGCCATCAACGACCTGTCCACCTCCGAGGCGACCATCACCGCCAGCGGTCTGTCGGGTCTCATCACCGACGTGAACGTGGGCATCAAGATCACCCACACCTGGGTGTCTGACCTCGATGTGGACCTCGAAGGCCCCGACGGCACCGTCATCCGCCTGTTCGCCGACGACTGCGGCCTGGGCGACAACGTGGACGCCATCTTCGACGACGACGGCAACAACACCTCCTGTAGCGGTGCTCCGCCCGCAATCAGTGGAGTCCGTCCGCCGGATGAGCCCTTGGCCACCTTCAATGACAAGAACCCGAACGGTACCTGGACCCTGCTCGTCTTCGACGATGCCGGCGGTGACATCGGTACCATCGATGAATTTACCCTTGAAATCACCACGCAAGAGCAAGTGGCTCCCGCCGCCGTCGCCAGCGACAACTGCGGCCCCGTCACCCTGACCTTCGTGGACAACCTGCTGCCCAACGAGTGCGGCAATCCCTATGTGGCGACCATCCAGCGTACCTGGACGGCCACCGACCCGCAGGGCAACAGCGCCAGCTGTGTGCAGAACATCAACATCCGCCGGCCTTCGCTTGCCGACGTGAACTTCCCGCAGGACATCATGTGGACCTGCGAGCAATACGCCGCCTTCCCGAACATCACCGATGCGGCTCCGCTGCATCCGTTCATCGCCGACAGCGACCCGAGCACGGCCATCATCGAAGTGAACCTCGACCCGGGTTGCGACGACAACGATGCCGTTCAGAATGACGATCCGAACGTGAACAGCACCAACCCCGCCAACGGCGGTAACGGCTGCCCGGGCAACGGTCTGGACGACGCCGACGTGCTGGCCCTCACGGGTTCGGGTGTGCCCAGCATCGCCGGTGTGCCGGTGGGCAACAACGACCTCTGCGGCATTGGTGTGGAGGTGGAAGACGACGTGGTCATCAACGAGTGCGAAGGTCAATTCAAGATCCTGCGCAAGTGGGTCGCCATTGACTGGTGCGCCAACCCCGTTGCTGAAACTTCCCACAACCAGGTGATCAAGGTGCGCGACCTGCTCGGTCCGCAAGTGAGCACCCCCGGTGACCTGACCATCGACGTGTACGACGCTTCGTCGCCCACGCCCAACGGCCCGCATGGCATTTGCGAAGGTACCCTCGTGGTTCCGCCCGCCAGCAGCGCCGGTGACAACTGCTCCTTCGTGGCCGGTTGGATCACCCAGCTGTGGACGCGCGACGCTCAGGGCAACCCCGGTCAGTTGCTGCAGGAAAGCGCCACCAACGGTGCCATCTTCAGCAACGTCCAGTTGCTCGAAAACGGTCAGAACAAGCAGTACATCGTCCGCTATGTGGCCTTCGACGCCTGCGGTAACGAAACCGAAGCCACCATCAACGTCGTGGCTCGCGATCGCGTCCCGCCCGTGGCCATCTGCGACGAAATCACGGAAGTGGCCATCACCAACAGCGGCCCGACCGGTAGCGGCTGCAGCAACCTGCCTGCTGAGAACCTCGACGACGGCAGCTACGACAACTGCCGCCCCGTGTTCTTCCTCATGGCGAAGATGGACGACAGCTTCAGCCAAGACATCTTCAACCGCTGCTACTACCCGGATCGCGACTTCTGCTGCGATGAAGCTGGTCAAGCCGTTCAGGTCATCCTGCTCGTGCTCGACGGCGATCCCACGCCGTTCATGACCAACTTCGACATCCCGGCCTTCGGTTGCTTCCCGGATGCCGCCGGCTTGTTCCTCACGCCCAACTTCAACGCCATCAACTACAACACCTGCATGGTGACGGTGAACGTTGAAGACAAGCTGCCGCCCCAAGTGGTGAGCTGCCCGGGCCCCGCTTCCATTACCTGCGACTTCTACTGGGAGAACCTCGAAGCTGACCTCGACCTCTGCAACGGCGACGCCGAGTGC
>CAZBYX010000184.1:2825-7748 GCA_964496055.1 uncultured Saprospiraceae bacterium | reverse complement strand
GGCGCTTCGTGGACAAGGACTTCGTGTTCCCGAACCCGCAGAATCCGTTCGAGACGGTCTTCCCCGAGATCATCAACATCAACAACCTCCCGGCCGACGTCGACAATGCCGATTTCGTCGCCATCAAGGTGGGGGATGTGAACGGAAGCGCGGCGCCCAACCTGCAAACGGTCGAAGACCGCAACTTCCACGGCACCCTGACCTTCGCCCTGGACGAACTGCGCCTCGAAAAAGGTCAAACCTACACGGTTGACTTCCGCGCACGCGACTTCCAGGTGCAGGGCTATCAGTTCACCCTGAATTTCGATGCCGACGTCCTCGAATTCGTCGAAATCCTTCCGGGTGTGGCTGAGGAAGAAAACTTCGGTCTGACCTTGCTCGACGAAGGGGCCATCACCACCAGCTGGAACGGCGAGTCGGCTCGCATTGCCGACGACGAGGTGCTCTTCAGCCTGGTGTTCCGCGCCAAATCCAACGGCGTGCTGAGCAACCTGCTGAGCGTCAACAGCCGCTACACCGCCGCCGAAGCCTACGACCTGAACGGCAACCTCCTGAACGTGAACCTGGTGTTCGAAGGAACGGCTCAAACCCCCGTGTTCGAACTGTACCAGAACACCCCGAACCCGTTCGCCGCCGAAACGGTCATCGGCTTCAACCTGCCCGAAGCCACCCACGCCACCCTGACCATCACCGACATCTCCGGTCGGGTCCTCAAGGTGGTGGAAGGTGACTTCGCCAAAGGCTACAACCAGGTGCGCATCCTGCGCAAAGACCTGTCGGGTGCCGGAGTGCTCTACTACCAACTCCAAACCCCGACCCACACCGCTTCGAGAAAAATGATTCTGGTGGATTGACCCGACTTGGTTCGCGGTTTCCACCCGCCCAAGCCCCTGGATGCGCCCTGCTTCCAGGGGCTTTTTCTTTTAAATCTGGAAAAAAATAAATTGTCGAAATTTCTTCCGTTTGGCGCCCAGTGCCTATCTTTACGGCAAGCAAATGAAACCCACAAATCCCATGGACAATGAAGTATTCTTTACTTCTTTTCAACGCATTCTGAGAAGCCGCAACAGGGACATCTGATTTCAACGCACCCCCGTTCCCTTTTGGGGCGGCATCCCGCAAACCGATTGGAGAATTTCTCATCCCTCAAACCCCCGCGGCTTCTCACTTTTTTCCCTGGGATTTAGCGGTTCTATCAGCAGAAAACCTCTTCGACTCAGAACACTGGGGTTCTGCTCTGAAATGACAAATTATAATCTCATGAATACGACCTCATCCTTTCCCTGGATGGAGGAATGCTTCGGGTGGGCTGCTTCTTTGCGCTGGAAGCGAAAGTGGCCGAGTTTTTGCAAAACCACCCTTGCATTCGTTGCTCATTTTTCCTTTCCCTCCCAACCAATTGTCGTAACCCGCATTCAAAACTTACCGCAGCCGCCACTTCCGAGTGTGCAAGGCTGAGGAATCGCTTCGCCCCGAACGAACCACAAGATGTAATCGGTTTTTGGGATAGCCTCTCTCCTATGGAAGGAGGGGGGCGTTTTTTATTTTCCCTTCTCCCGCGCGTGCTCTTCTCCTTTCCTTGAACCCTCCTTCATTTCGGCACATTATCTATCTTCGGAGCTGGAATTAGCCGTCCTTTCCGATTCTGCGTGCGTTCCCGAATCCACCCTGCATGGCTTCTGCACAGGTATTGATCATCGATGACGAAAGCGATATCCGGTCTTTGCTCACCCGCATCCTGAGGCTGGAGGGGTTCGAGGTGTTGGAGGCGGAAACGGGCCGGCAGGGGCTCAAGCTTTTGGAGAAACGCCCCATGCACGTGGTCATTTGCGATGTGCGATTGCCCGACGCTCATGGGGTGGACCTCTTGCCCAAAATCAAGGAAATCCAGCCTCTGTGCGAGGTTATCCTGCTCACGGCCTTCGGCACCATCCCCGACGGGGTGAATGCCATCAAGTTGGGGGCTTTCGATTACATCACGAAAGGGGACGACAATAACAAGATAATTCCGTTGGTGAATAAAGCCGCGGAGAAAGCCTTTTTGCAGTACCGCGTCCAGCAATTGGAAGAGAAAGCCGGGGAGCGCTTCCGCTTCGACCAATTGGTGGGCAAGTCCAAACCCATGTCCCGGGCGGTGGAGATGGCCAAGAAAGTGGCCCAAACGGACACCACCGTCCTGCTGACGGGCGAAACGGGCACGGGCAAGGAAGTGTTCGCCCAGGCCATCCACTACGAAAGCGGGCGCCGACAGCAACCTTTCGTCGCCGTCAATTGCAGCGCCCTGGGGCGCGAGCTGCTCGAAAGCGAGATGTTCGGCCACAAAGCCGGCGCCTTCACCGGAGCGCACAAAGACAAGCGCGGCCTGTTCGAGGAAGCCAACCACGGAACCATTTTCCTCGACGAAATCGGGGAGATGGACCTGGCCCTGCAGGCCAAGCTCTTGCGCGTGCTCGAAACCAACACCTTCCTGAAGGTGGGGGAAACCCGCGAAACGAAAGTGGACGTGCGCGTCATCGCCGCCACCAACCGGGATTTGGAAAAGGAAGCTGCCAAAGGCACCTTTCGGCTCGACCTCTTTTACCGCTTGTCCGTTTTCACCATCCACCTGCCCGCCCTCAAAGACCGCCCCGAGGACATTCCTCTCCTGGCGGAGCATTTCATCCAAACCTTCACCGGCCGCATGAATCGCCGCGCGATGAAAATGTCCGAGGAGTTTCTCGCCGCGCTCATTCGCCACGAATGGAAAGGCAACATCCGCGAGTTGAAAAACGTCATCGAGCGGGCGGTCATTCTGGCTGATTCCGACGAACTCACCCCCAACTGTCTGCCCCTCGAATTCATCTACCCCGACCACAAAAGCGACAGCCCGGAAAGCCTGCGCCTCTCCGAAATGGAGAAAATGCACATCCGCAAAGTTTTGGCCTACACCAAAGGGAACAAAACCCGCACCGCCGAATTGCTGGGAATCGGCCTGAGCACCCTGTACCGCAAAATCGAGGAATACAAGTTGGGGTAGGGGTGGGGGCGAGCCCCGTGCTTCAGGTAACATTCTCGCACGGAGTGAATACCTTTGATGATGAAGTGGCTGGACCCCATTGACCCCACACGCCCAACCGCTTGCCCATTCCCGGGCATCTTTCCTCCGAGGGTTCTGAGAATGAAAGCCACCTGACCAAAATTCTCCGTGCCCCGATATTTGTTTGCCGGGCATTCGAATTTCTCTATCTTGGAATGGGATATGGAAATTTCCAAGCTGCTCCGGCACTTGTTGGGCCCGCTCGGCGTCCGGCAATTCATCCTAAATCCACCCTTCATGAATTGGAAACTTTTCGTTTGTGCCGTCCTTGTCCTCCCTGGAATCTGCCCCCTCCCGGCTCAGGATTGCACCAGCTTGATTGCCGAAGACAAAAACATTCAGGGCACCCACGTATTGCGGACTTACCCCCAGACCATTGTCGTTCGGGGGAGCTATTCCTACAGCATCGAATTCAGCAGTGATGACCAGGGGGTGTTCGCCCGGATGTATTCCAAAGCGGGAGTGACGTTCAACCCTGATGACGAAATCATTTTTCTGGATGCGAGTGGCAACCGGCGGGCCTATCGGTTCGTCGGGATGGGCGAAGTCACCACCAAGGGGGGTACCCCCGTCCATCACAATACGCTGCAGCTCAATTTGGATGCCGTGCGTTGGTTGTCCGAAATCGCCATCACCACCATCTACATCAAGAACAACGTCAACAACACCATTCGCAAACTACCGCTCATTCCCAACCGTCAGCAGGCTTTGCTCAGCTTGGCCGGGTGTTTTTTCCAGCGATTGAACAAGGAGGAGGTGAAAGACGTGGAGCTGCCCGATGCCCTCCTGCCCCCGGTGCGCAGTTCCTCGGATGAGAGGGGGGCGCCCATCAGCGCCACCAAATCGGTGGGGATGCCTTCCCCGGCAACGGCCGCCTCCGACCCGGAAGTCAAAGACCTGCAACAGGAGTTGCTGGAAACCCGGGAGCGCTTGCGCGCCGAAATTCAGGCCGAGCGTGAAAAAGCCGACCAAATCAAGGCCCAAATTCAGCAGGAAATCATGCTGGCTCGCCAGAGCGCCGAAGAAGCCAAGCAAAAGTACGCCCAGGAAGTGCTCGAAGCCCGGCAGCGTTCCCAGCAAGAAATCGAGGAGGCGCAGCGCGAATCGGCGGAGCTGGTGCGCCAGGCCCGCGAACGTGCCGCCACCGAGCTGGAGAAAATCAACCTGGACATCAAAGAAGCGCGCGAGCGGGCCGCCGTGGAAATCCAGAATGCCAAGCTGAAAGCCGCTGAGGAAGTGGCCGCTGCCCGTCAGCGCGCTGCCGAAGAAATCGAAAAAATTCAAAAGAAGCTGGAATTGGCCAAGCTGGAGTACGCCGACGAAATCGCTTCGGCTCGGGAAACCTCGCAGGCCGAAATCCAGCGCATTCGTCAGGAAGCGGCCAAGGAAGTGGAGACCGCCCGGAAGAAAGCCAGTGAGGAAGAAAATCGCACACTCGAAGAGGTGGTGGAAACCAAACAGACCGCTTCCCAGCAAATTTTGAAAATCCAGGAGGAGACGGCGGCTGAAATATCCCGCATTCGGGAGCAAGCCGCTGTGGGAAAGGAAAGAATCGCCTTTGAGGTGGCGGAAGCCCGACGCCGGGCCGCCGAGGAAAAGGCCCTTCTGGAGCAGGAAAGCTCCTCGGAGCTGGCTGAAATTCGGGAGCGGGTGGCGCGGGAGAAGGAAGCCGCCGCCCTGGAGGTGGCCGCCGCCAAGAAGCGCGCCGCCGAAGAAATTCAGCAATCGCGCAAACAGGTGGCGGAAGAAAAAGCCAAGGCCGAGCTGGAAATCGCACAGGTGCGCGAAGCCATGGCGCGGGAAATCGCCGCCGCCAAAGCCCTGGCTGAAGAAGAGAAAAAGAAAGC
>CAZBYX010000184.1:0-2725 GCA_964496055.1 uncultured Saprospiraceae bacterium | reverse complement strand
ACGCAGATTAAAGCCATTCAGGAAGAAGCCGCCCGTGCCATCGCCGATGCCCGCGCCCGCGAACAGGAAGAAAAGCAGATGACGGCCGAGGAAGTGGTGGCCGCCCGCGAAAAAGCTGCCGAAGAAGTGCGCAAGGCGCGCGAGCAGGCCGCCAATGAGATTGCCAAGGTGCGCGAACAGGCCGCCCGGGCACAGCAAGCCGCTTCCGAGCAAGTGGCCGAGGCTCAGCGCAATGCCGCCCAGCGCATCGCCCAAATCCAGCAGGAAGAAGCCGAAGCCATCCGATTGGCCCGGGAGAACAGCGCCAACGAAAAGCAAAAACTCGCCGCCGAGGTAGCCGAAGCCCGACAGCGCGCCGCCGAAGAAATCGCCATCATGCGTTCGCAGGTGGCCGAAGAAATTCGGCTGGCCAAAGAGGAAGCCGCTCGCCAGAAGGAAGCCGCCGCCCTCGAAGTCCTGGAAGCCCGTCGGGAAGCCGCCGAAAAGATTGCCAAAGCCAAGGAAACCGCCGCCGCCGAAGTGGCTGCCACCCAAAAACAAGCCGCCGACGCCATCGCCGAAACGGAGGCCAAAACCCAGGCACGCCTGGCGGAACTCAACGCTCAAATCACCCAGGCCGAAGCCGAAGCCCAGAAAAAAATAAGCACCGCCAAGGCGCATGCCGATGCCAAAGTGCAGGAATACGCCCGGCAGGTCGCCGAAGAGGAAGCCAAAAGCCGACAGGCCATCGCCGAAGCCCGCAAAGCCGCGGATGAAGAAATCACCCGCATCCGACAGGAAACCGCCGAGAAAAAGCGCAGCTACCAGGAGGAAGCCGAAATCGCCCGCCGGCAGTCCCTCGACGAAATCAACCGGGTGAAGGAAGAAGCCGCCCAGGCCATCTTCGAAGCCAAACAACAGGCCGCTCAGCAAATCACCCGCGTCAAGGAGGACGCCGCCCAAAAGGTAGCCGCCGAGCAAGCCAAAATCGCCGAGGCCGAAGAAAAACGACGGGCCGCCGAACGCGAATTGAGCCGCATCCAAAGCGAGCTGGAAAAAGCCCAGGCAAAGCTCAAGGAACTGCAGGCGCAAATCGAACAGAAGCAAAAAGCCCTCGAAGGCAATAACAACAACTGACCCGAGGCGTTCCTTCTACCGGCAGGCGGGGCGCCCTCCCGTCCCCGCGCCCCCACCGCCAACCCTTCCTTCGGGGGGCATTGCGTACTTTTGCCTCCCTCGTTCACGCAAAAACGCCTTCGCCATGATGTGGTTCGCTCGACTGTTCGGCTTCCTGTTCCTCGCTGCCGTTGCTTCCGGCCTTCCGGCCCAATCCGGCCACCGCATCGAAGTGCAGGCCGAGGGATTCGAGGGGCAGGAAATTTACCTGGCCTACTATTTCGGCGACAAACAGTACATCCGGGACACCACCGCCCGCAACCCCCAGGGTACCTTCGTTTTCGAGGGGGAAGAAGCCCTCGAACCGGGCATGTACCTGGTCGTCTTCCCTCCCGACAATCGCTTCTTTCAGGTGCTCGTGCAGGAAGGGGAGCAGCATTTCCGCGTGCACACCCAGTACGAGAACCCCTCGGAAAACATCCGTTTCGAGGGAAGCCCCGACAACAGCCTCTTCTACACCTATCTGGCCTTCCTGGCGGAAAAGCGCCCCCAGGCCGAAGCCCTGAAAAAAGAAATGGAGGGGTTGGAGGAAGGGGACAAGAAGCGCCAAAAATTGCAGCACCGCCTCGAAGCCCTCGACGAAGAAGTGCGCGCCTACCAACAGCGCATCATCGAAGAACACCCCAACAGCTTCACCGCCGCCATCATCCGCGCCAACCTCCCCCTCGAACCCCCCGAATTCGAAGGCACCGAAGAGGAAGTGCACCTGAAGCGCTGGCGCTGGAGCCTCCAACACTACTTCGACAACCTCGACCTGAGCGACCCCCGCATGCTGCGCACCCCCTTCCTCTTTCAGCGCGTGCAGCAGTACGTCGAGAAAATGGTCGTTCAACACCCCGACACCATCAGCCAGGCCCTCGATCGCATCCTCGAGGCCATGCGCCCCGCCCCTGAAACCTTCAAGTTCTACCTCATCCACTTCCTCAACGAGTACGCCAAGAGCAAGGTCGTCGGCTTCGACGCCGTGTACGTCCACCTCGCCCTGAACTACTACGCCAAAGGCGATGCCCCCTGGACCGACCCCGACCAGCTGGAGAAAATCATCGACAACGCCAAAAAACTCGAACCCCTGCTCATCGGCAAAATCGCCCCCGACATCGAAATGACTACCCGTGACGGGCGCCGCATTCGCCTCCACGAATTTCAGAGCCCCTACACCGTCCTGTTCTTCTGGGACCCCGACTGCGGGCATTGCAAGAAATCCATGCCCAAGATGCTGGAGTTCTACGAGCAGTTCAAAGACCGCGGCGTCGAGGTCTTCGCCGTGTGCACCAAGCTGGTCAAACGCACCGAAGACGGCAAGTGGAGTATGGAGGAAGTGCAAAAATGCTGGGACTTCATCGACGAGAAAAAAACCGGCGTCTGGCTCAACACCGTGGACCCCTACCACCGCTCGCGCTACAAGTCCATCTACGACATCCGCTCCACCCCCCAGATTTACGTGCTCGACAAGGACAAAAAAATCCTCTCCAAACGCATCGGCGCCGAACAACTGCCCGAAGTCATGGAGCTCATCCTCAAAGCCGCCGAAGAAGAGCAGGGCACCAATGGGAAGTCTTGAGACGGGGGG
>CAZBYX010000183.1:0-7750 GCA_964496055.1 uncultured Saprospiraceae bacterium | reverse complement strand
AGGGGGGGGGCGGGGGTGGATTGGTGGGTGAGCATGCGCAGTTCCCGGTTTTTGAGGTGGTTCATGTAGCCGATGAAAGCGCCCATACTCAGCACCAGGGCGAGGAAAAAGGCGGCCGTCTGCCAGCCGTACCTGCGGTTCAGCTTGCGGCGGGCGCGGTTGCGCGGCGTGTCGGCGGTTTTGTTGATTTCAAAGAAGTAGAACATCTTGTCGCCGCGCCGTTCCAGGCGCAGGTCGAACAGCTCGTCGTTGATGAAGAAGGTGTAGGTTTTGGACTGGCGCACCCGAAAGTCGATGATGAGGATGCGGGCGTTGCAGTACACGACCAGGTGCCCGCTCTTGCTGCTGTGCAGGCAGCCTACGCGGTACCACTTGCCCGAATCAGCCACATATGTCCAGGTGAAGTGATTCATGCCAACGATGGAGTTCGGGTTGCCTTCTCGGGGTCAAACCTCGCACCGTCTCACCTCCCACCTCAAACCGTTTCAAAAGGTACGGCCAAATTTTTGGTTGTACCAGTCCGGGGGGGAGGTTTAACGTTTGGCGGGGAGGGGGCAGGGTGTCCTTCCGTCATCGGGGCGTCCAATTCAGGAGTCGGAGGAGGTTTTGAGGGGGCAATTTCCCTTCCGGGCGGGAAGTTTTCACCCCGGAATCAAAATCTTGATAATTTCGCCGACCGCCAACCATTCTTCCATCATGACGCAAGGAAAAGAGCCGAACTCCATTTTGCAGGAAGCCGAGCAATGGGTCCAGGAGTTTTTCAAAGAAAACGTCTCCGCCGAGTACGTCTATCACGATTTCGAGCACACCCGCGCGGTGGTGGAAGCTGTGGACGAAATCTGTCGGGGCTATGATTTGCAGCCGCGCGAAGTGGAAGCCCTGAAGCTGGCCGCCTGGTTTCACGACATCGGGTACGACCTGGGCGCCGAAGGGCACGAGCAGCGCAGCGTCGAGCATGCACTCGGGTTTTTGCGCGCCCGCAACTACCCCGCGGATGCCATCGATTTGGTTTGCCGCCTCATCCTGGCCACCCGCATGCCCAACCAGCCGAAAGACCTGCTGGAGGAAATCATTTGCGATGCGGACATGAGCCACCTGGGCAAAAAAAGCTACTGGGACCGCTGCGGGCGGGTGCGCCAGGAGCTGCTCCTCACCCAGGGCAACGTCATGTCCGAACAGGAGTGGGTGGACTTCGAACTGGATTTCATGAATCGCCACCGCTTCTTCACGCAGGTGGCCGAAGAGCTGTACAACGAACGCAAGCTGCGCCACATCAAGCAGTTGCGCAAACAAAAAATCCGCCTCAACCCCCACGAAGTCGAATCCGTCGAGGACTTGGCCCGAACCGACAAGAAGAAAAAGAAGAAGAAAAAAGCCGCGCCGAACAACGGCGCCGCCGATTTGAAGGAAATCAACCTCGGGCGCGGGGTGGAGACCATGTACCGCACCACCTACCGAACCCACGTCAACCTCAGCTCCATCGCCGACAACAAGGCGAACATCATGCTGAGTATCAACGCCATCATCATCTCCATCGTCTTGCCCCAGTTGGTGCCCAACTTCGACCAAAACCCCAAACTCATCCTGCCCACCATCCTGCTGTTGGCCACCTGCCTGTCCGCCATGGTCTTCGCCACGCTCAGCACCCGCCCCAAAATCACCGAGGGGCGCTTCAGCCGCAAGGATATCGAGGAAAAACGCGCCAACCTGCTCTTCTTCGGCAACTTCTACAAAATGAAGCTCGAAGACTTCCACTGGGGCATGATGGAAATGATCAAAGACTCGGACTTCCTCTACAGCTCCATGACCCGCGACCTGTACTACCTGGGCATCGTGCTGGCCAAGAAGTATCGCTTCCTGAGCATCTGCTATGCCCTCTTCATGTACGGCATGATTGTTTCGGTGGTGGCTTTCGCCGCGGCCTTCCTTTTCTGGTGAAACCCTCAGCCGGCAGCTTCTGCTTTTTCCCCCAAACGAAAACGGATGTACTTGATGGTTTTGTCGGCTTCGAGGTGCATGGCTTCGTAGTAGGTTTTGAGTTCCAGTTCGGGGAAGGGGAGGGGGTGGGCGTAGATGTCGTCGTGGTGGAAAAGGATTTCGACGTCGGGTTGGGTGCCAAGGACTTCGAGGGAGAATTCGTAGAGGCGGGGTTCGTCGGTTTTGAGGTGGACCAGTCCGCCGGGGCGGAGGATGCGGCGGTAGCGCTCCAGGAAGACAGGGGAGGTCAGGCGGCGGTTGGCTTTGCTTTTTTTGAGGAAGGGGTCGGGGAAGGTGATCCAGATTTCATCCACTTCGGCCGGGGCGAAGAACAGGTCGATTTGCTCGATGCGGGTGCGCAGGAAGGCGGCGTTGGCCAGGCCTTCGTTCAGTGCGGTTTTGGCGCCTTTCCAGATGCGGGCGCCCTTGATGTCCACGCCGATGAAATTGCGACGGGGGAAGCGCCGGGCCAGCCCCAGCGTGTATTCGCCGCGGCCGCAGGCCAGTTCCAGGGTCAGGGGGTGGTCGTTGCCGAAGACGGCGGCCGCCCAGCGGCCTTTCAGCTCCACGGGTTGGCCGTCTTTGCCCACGAGTTGGGGGTTTTTCGGGTCGAAGTTTTCGAACACGTTGGGGAAGCTGAGCACCTCCGCAAACTTCTGCAGCTTGTTTCGCCGGCTCATGCGCGCTTGGGTTTTGGGGGGCAAAAATAAAAAGCCTCACCCCACCATTTTGAGCAGCCATTGCCGGTCGGTGACGATCATGGGGTGGACGGCTTCGATTTCGCGGCGCAGGGCCTGGCGTTTGGGTTGGTCGTAGGGGTTGAGGTGAGCCAGTTTGCGGGTCAGGGTGAGGAAGTTGAGGAAGTTTTCGCGGTGGTAGCCCATGACCTTTTTGCGTTGCAGGTAGGTGCGCATGCTGGCGATGAGGCTGTCCAGGGCGTCGAGCTCGTTCTCCTCGTAGAAGATTTTCAGCAGCATGGTTTTGGCGTTGAGGTTGAGCACGATGTCGTCGAAGTCGTGCTGCACCAGCAGGGGCTGGGCGCGGGCGTAGTCGCCTTTTTCGAAGAAGAGCTTCGCCCGGCAATAGTGGACGGTGTTGGCGCGGTACTTCTCTTCGAGGTAGCCTTGGTAGTGGTGGATGAAGTTTTCCACCCAGGAAAATTCCTTCAGCAGGGTGCCGTTGACGACGGCGTTGAGGAAGGTCCAGCGCGAGAGCGTGTTGTTTTCGATGAGGATTTTGGTCTCCAGCCCCTGGCGGAGCATCTCGAAGGTTTCGCGCAGGAAGCGCTGCTGCCCGGCGTTCATGCGGCTGATGCAGTAGTTGATGGCCAGCAGATAGACGATGCGCAGCTCCTCTTCGGGCAGTTGACGGCCGTGGCGGGCTATCTGGTTTTTAAGCTGGAAGAAGTGCTCCTCGCTTTCCTTTTCCGTCAGGGCTTTGTAGCCGAAGTAGTAGATGGCGATGGGGGGGATGTCGAGCAGGTGGTGGTTTTCGACGTATTGGAGCACGGCGGGCAGCAGGCCCGGGTCGTAGGTGCGTTTCACCACCGCCTGATGAGCCAGCATGAAGCAAGCTTGCCGCAATTTGGCGGCGATGAAGAAGGTGTCCAGCGCCTGGGACACTTCCTGCAGGTTCAGCTCCGTGCGTTTGAAGCCGCTGAGGTAGTTGTAGCGCTCCTCTTCGTAGAGGAAGCAATGGTGCAGGTGGCGCTCGTCGCGGAAGGACTCGCCTTCGAGCAGGGCGCCCGCCTCTTGCAGGGCTTTGCGGCAGCTCTTGTCGAGCCGGCGTTTGCGGAAGGTGCGTGCCAGGGCGATTTTGGCGCTGCGGGGGTCGTCCGTCAGTTCCTTCCAGGTCAGGTAGTTTTCCAGGGCTCGCAGCAGGAAGTGCATGGTTTGGCGCAGCCGCGCGTCATCGAAAGGCTCGCCCGGAAAGACCTGCCGAAACACCCGTTCTTTGGCCAGCTTGCGCGGCTCGGTCCCACCCCCCACCCCCACCAGATAGTCGAACAGGCGCCGAACGTCCTCGCGGCGATTGTGCATCGGCGAGCGCAGCCATTTGCGCATTTCGCGCACCTCCTGGGGCTCCAATGACTGCACGATTGCAAAAAGCCGACTCTTTTCCATGGGATTGTCTTGGTGGTTTTCAACAAATTCTTTGGGGGGAATGAGGCGAAATCGCCCGAAATTAAAGGGCTTATCTTGGATGGTGTGCGCTTTGGCCCTTCAAAAGTAGGGGTAAAAAATTCAACAAACACAAATTTTTGTCTTTGATATGGGAAAAAAGGTTGAGCACATTTGTAACGTCAAGTTATCCCGGCAACAAAAACCTTCCATGCAGCCAAACCAAGACAGCCTGATGAGTGGATGGAACCTGCGCATAGCCCTGTTGGCGGGCTGCCTGTTTGGGGTTTGGCCGGTATGGGGGCAGGGGTGGGAGCAATACCTCGGCGGCAACAAGGAAGATTTCGCCACCGCCGTGCTGCCCCTGCAAGACGAAGGCTATCTCATCACCGGTTACAGCGAATCCTTCGGCTCCGACAGCGACATGGACCTGCTCCTCATCCGCACCGACGTGGACGGGGAGGTGGTCTGGTTGCGCGCCATCGACGAGGGCTTCATCGAAAAAGGCTGGGACGCCGTGCCCGCCACCGACGGCGGGGGCTATGTGGTCGTCGGAGACATCTGGGAAACCCCCCTCGATGACATCCAGGTTTATCTGTTCAAGGTCAACGAAAACGGCGACCTGCTGTGGAGCCGCCGCCTCGGCGGCGCCGGCAAGGACATGGGCCTGGCCCTGAGCCCCACCCCCGACGGCGGCTACATCGTCACCGGTGTCAGCGACAGCCCCGACGGCGACGACGAAATCCTCTTACTCAAAACCGATGCCCTGGGCAACCAACAATGGCTGCGCACCTATGGCTTCAGCCAAAACGACCGCGGTAACGACGTCCTTCCCTACAACGGGGGCTACGCCGTGCTCGCCACCGCCCAGGATACCGCCGCCCCCCCCACCAACCCACCCGACGCCCTGCTACTGCTCACCGACGCCGACGGAAACGAATTGAACCGTTTCCGCTTCGGCGGGCCCGAAGCCGACGAAGGCCTCGCCCTGGCCCTCACCAAAGACGGCAACTTCCTCATCGGCGGGGCCACCGGCAACAACAGCGATTTCTGGGTGCTGAAGGTGTCCCCCGAGGGGGATATCCTCTGGGAGCAAACCCTCGGCGGGGATTTCGGCGACCGTTGCAACGACCTGCTCGTCTTGCCCGACGGCTCCATCGCCGCGGTGGGTGGTTCCGAAATCAGCCCCTTCGACGCCGAAGTCCTGCTCGCCCGGCTCAGCGCCGAGGGGCAGGTGCTGTGGACCAACCTGCTGGGGCGCAACGAATTCCTCGACGAGGGCTTCGCCCTGCGCCAAACCCCCGACGGCGGCTTCGTCGTCGTGGGCATCAACTCCCAAATCACCGGCGTCGGCAACGACATCAGCCTGCTGAAAACCGACAGCCTCGGCAACACCTTCTCCCACTTCATCGAGGGGCGCGTCGTCTTCGACCAAAACCTGGACTGCGAAGCCCAACCCGCCGAGCAGGGCCTGCGCGAGTGGCTCATCAAGGCCGTCTCCGACCAGGCCACCTTCGTCGGCAGCACCGATGCCCAGGGATTCTACTCCATCCTGGTGGACACCGGCACCTACGACCTCATCCTGTTGCCCAAAAACGACTACTGGGAACCCTGCCAGGACACCATCGCCGACCTGCACATCGACTCGTTTTACGACAGCACCCAGGTGGACTTCCCCGTGCAGGACGCCATCGCCTGCCCCCTCAACCGGGTGGATGTGTCCACTCCCTTCATGGTGCCCTGCCAGCCGGTGGACCTCACGCTCAGCTTCTGCAACGAAGGCACCACCCCCTCCCCCGACACCTACATCGAGGTGCTGCTCGACCCCCTGCTGACGTTCAACGCCGCCTCCTTGCCCCCCACCACCGTCCAGGACAGCTTCCTGCGCTTCGACCTGGGCACCCTGCCGCTCGACACCTGCGGCACCATCACCCTCAGCGTCACCCTCTCCTGTGAGGCACTCCAAGGCGAGACCATCGAAGTGCTCGCGCACATCTTCCCCGACTCCCTCTGCACACCCCCCGACCCCAACTGGGACGGGGCCTCCATCGCCGTCAGCGGCACCTGTGAGCCCGACAGCGTCCGCTTCGAAATCAAAAACATCGGCGATGGTGATATGCAGGAGGCCCAAGACTACATCATCGTCGAGGACATCATCGTCGGTCTTCAGGGGCAATTCCAACTCGATGTGGACGAAGCCCTCGAAATCGGCCTGCCTGCCGACGGTACCACCTACCGCATCGTCGCCATGCAGAGCCCCGGCCATCCCGGAAACAACTTCCCCACCCTGGCCGTGGAAGGCTGCGGAACGCCCGCCAGCACGGGTTTCGTCACCCAGCTGCCCGAAAACGAAGCCGACCCCTTCCGCTCGCTGGAAACCACCGAAGCCGAAACCACGCTCGATGCCTTCTCCATGCGAGGCTATCCCAAAGGCTATTTCCTCAACGACACGGCCTTCATCCAGGCCAACACGGACATCGAGTACCACGTGCGCTTTCAGAACACCACTAGCGATACCGTGCGCCGGGTGGTCATCCGCGACACGCTGCCCCCCACCCTGGAGCTGGGCAGCCTGCGGCTGGCTTCCGCCAGCCACCCGGTGCGCATGGAAGCCTACGACCGCGGTCTGGTCAAGTTCATCTTCGAAAACATCAACCTGCCACCCCTGGACCCCGCTCAGCCGGAGTCGTCTACCGGCTTCCTCAAATTCAAAATCGCCCAACGCCCCGACCTGCCCCCCGGCACGGAAATCACCAACCGGGCCAGCATTTACCTGGGCTACGAAGCTCCCATACGATCCATCGCCAAAACCCACTACGTCGGCGGTGCCGACCTGCTCGATTTCGCCATCGTGGTCTCGGACCGAAACGCCCCCACCTCGGAAGCCGAGCTGCGGGTCTATCCCAATCCCTTCCGCCAGGCGGCCACCTTCGAAATCGACGGAGTGGTGCTGCGGGGAGAAGTCACGCTCTCCCTTTACGACTCCGCCGGCCGCCTGCTGCGCCGCATCAGCAGCCCCGGAAACCGCCTCCAACTGAGCCGCGGAAAGCTACCCAAAGGGCTCTATTTCTTCCGCCTCGAAAACCAGGGCCGCCTGCTCGGAAGCGGGAAGGTCCTGGCCTTCTGAGGCACGACAACCGACCATGAACCCATGCCACCCCAAAGACCATTAGCCCCATGAACGGTTTGTACCTGCCCCCCGGATGCGGGGGGCCTCCTTCGAAATTCGTTTTTTTCATGAGATTATAATTTGTCAGCGGGGCGCGGCTAAAGGCCGCGCCGCTTTTTCGAAAATCCATTCATCCAACCCATAGCATTCCCAAAACCGACGGCGGCACCTCCGCCGAGCTTTCCCAAACCGATTGCCCAAAAACCGGACGGAGCCCGAAGGCTTCGTGCCCTTCCCAAAAATCGATTGCCCCCTCCCCCTCCGGGGGGAGGGTCTTTTCCCCTTCGACATGTGTTGTAGTCAGCCATAACAGGGATTCGGTACGGTCGAATCGTTTTGACCGCGCCAAGATGCCGCTTCCATCTGGAGGCGGTTTTTTTTATGGCCCCTGCGAGGGGCGGGCGTTGTTCGTTGATCGTTGTTCGTTGATCGTTGTTCGTTGGGTGGGGGTGTGGGTGTGATGGAGTGGAGAGTTGAGAGTGGA
>CAZBYX010000182.1:0-7825 GCA_964496055.1 uncultured Saprospiraceae bacterium | reverse complement strand
GTCCAATTCCGCCGAGGAACCGAAGATTTGAGGAATCGAGGATTTGAATAAATCACTGATAACCAAAGAAGTAAACTTTAAACTTCAGACCCACAATCCTTTTTGCAGTGGACTCAACCCTCAAATACTCAGGGGCTAGGCTCGCGGGCGGCCTCCTCGAATCCTCGAATCCTCAAGGGGCTGCCCTCGCGGGCGGCCTCCTCGAATCCTCAAATCCTCCTTGCGTGATATTCATCCTCATTCGCCGGCGCTAAAACAGCGGGTGGCTCGGGCAAATCTACTCTTTCCCGCTGACCCGTCCTCCATGGGCTGTCGAATGGTGGGCGGTGCAAACAATCAATGGGTTCGGGTGGGTTTCGGCTGCATTTTCGCAGGGTTTTTTACTTTTGATTGGCTTTATTGCTGCGCCGACAAAGTTTTTTCCGAATTTTTTTCTGGAGCCCCAAAGCAAACGTGGAATCTGAACGGGTCGTCCGGTCCTGCCCTGAGGCAGCGAGCGGGCGCCGATTTATTCATCAAAACAAAGCGTTATGAATGTCAACAAAATGATTCTGGCGACGGTGGGCGGCGGAGTGGTCGCCTTCCTGCTCGGCTGGCTGGTTTATGGGCTCGCCCTGGCCGATTTCTTTCAGGCGAATCAGGGCAGTGCCGGCGGGGTCATGAAGGACCCGCCGGAAATGTGGGCTCTGATCGTGGGGAATCTGGGGCACGCCCTGTTGCTGGCCTACATTTTCGCCCGCTGGGCCGGCGTGAGCACTTTCGGCGGCGGTTTGAAAGCCGGCGCCGTCATCGGGCTGCTGATGGCCCTGGGATTCGATTTCATCATGCTCGGCACGACGAACCTGATGAACCTGACGGCCTGCATCGCCGACCTGGTGGTCTTCACCGTCCTCATGGGGCTGACCGGCGGGGTCGTCGGTGCGATTTTGGGCAGCGGGAAAAAGGAATGAGTGGCGGCGTGAGGTAAGGAAGGGGGTGGGTTCGAGGAAGTGTGGAACCCGAACCCTTCCCCCAACCGCCCCCCAATCCTGCACAAAGGGAAACAGCCTGCGCGGTGCCTCCGGCAGGCTGTTTCGTTTTGGGGGTAATTTCAGGCGGAAAAGGAAAGTCCCTCAGAATTCGCCGCCATCGAAGTCGCCGCCCTCGCCGTTGAATTCGCCGTTGCCGCGGCCCTGGCGTCGTTGTTTGTTCTGGTTGAGGCGGTAGTTGAGGGTGAGGGTGGCCATGCGGGCGCGCCACTGGAACTCGCCCTCGGAATAGAAGCCCGGCTGGTCGATGATGTAGCGCCGTTTGCGGGTGTTGAACAGGTCGCGGACGCTGAGCGTCAGGGTGCCCTTTTTCTGGAAGATGTCGCGGCTGATGCCGAGGTCGGCGTGGTACATGGCTTTGTTGCGGCCCTGGGTGGTTTCGCGGGGGGCGCGGTAGTTGAAGCGCACCTGGACATCCCAGGCTTTCCAGAGGGTGGCGCGGGAGGTGAAGCGGCCGTGCCAGGTGAAGTCATCGGCGGCGAATTCGTCGCCGAGGTTGCCGCCGTCGGTGATGGTGCGGAAGAAGTTGAGGTCACCGTTGAGGTTCCACCAGGGGACGGGCTTGAAGCTGAAGTTGAACTCGAGGCCGTAATCGTCGCGGGTGAGGAGGTTCTCGGGGCGCATGGTGGTGGTGCCGTCGGGGTTGAGGGTGCGCACGCGCTCGATGACGTCGGTGGTGTGGCGGTAGAAGAGGGCGGAGCTCAGGGAGGCTTTCTCCCAGTACTTGATGTGCCCGATTTCGTAGGAGTCGGTGAATTCGGGGTCGAGGTTGGGGTTGCCGCTGAAGAAGTTGCGGTTGTCGCTGAAGGTGAAGAAAGGGTTGAGGTCCCAGAAGCGGGGGCGGCGCAGGCGGCGGCTGTAGCTGAGCTGGATGGCGTTCTGGTTGAGCAGCTCGTAGCTCAGGTGCAGGCTGGGGAAGAGGTTGCCGTACTGCCGGGCGTTGAGCTCATCGGTCTGGATGAGGTGGGTGGTGACGTCGGAAAACTCGTAGCGAAGCCCCGCCTGGTAAGAGAAGCGCTTGACCTTGTTTCCATAGATGGCATAGGCCGCGTGGATAATTTCGTCGTACTCGAAATTGTTGCTCAGCCCGTCCAGCACGGTCCACTCCACGTCGTTGAATTCCTCGACGAGGTAGTCGTTGCGGATGCGGCGGAAGGAGCTGCGATAGCCCGCTTCGAATTTGTGGTCTTTGCCGAAGGGGCGCACGTAGTCGGCCTGGAGGATGAGCTCGTCGGTGCCTTCCTCGTTGTTGGAGCGTTGCAGGAGGGGGGCGCCGCCGGTGGGGGCGCCGTCGGGCAGGAAGTAGCTCTCGGTGAAGTCGGAGCTTTCCGTCTCATTGTCCTGGATGAAGCGCACATCGGCGGTGAGCTCGTGGCCTTCGCCTTCGAACTGGTGCTTGTAGCTCAGCGCGTATTCGAGGTTGGATTCGTCTTCGCTTTCGTCGTCCTCTCTGAGGGTGAGCAAGGTGGGGTTTTCGAGGCTGAAGAGGTAGTCGCGATAGCGCAGCTCGGAGTTGTTGTCTTCCTTGCTGAAGCGGTAGAGGAAGGAGGTGGTGAAGATGTCTTTGGGGCTGAGGAAGTAGTCGGCGCCGAGGCGGATGTTGTTGGACAGGCCGCCGCGTTCGTGTTCGCGGGTTTGCTGCAGCAGGCGGAGGGTGTCGTCGAGGAGGGTTTCCTGAAAGAGGGAGCCCTGGCCCGGGTGCTTGCGGTAGCTCAGGCCGTAGTTGGTGAAGAGGTTGACCTTTTTGCGGCGCCAGTTGAGGTTGATGGCGGCGCCGTAATTGGAGGGTTGGCCGAGGGTGAAGTCGAAAGAGCCGTTGACGCCCTTGTTTTGTTGCTTGCGCAACACGATGTTGATGATGCCGGCCATGCCTTCGGCTTCGTAGCGGGCCGAGGGGTTGGTGATGACCTCGATGCGGTCAATCATGTTGGCGGGCAACTGCCGCAAACCGGAGGCGCCGCTGACCAGACCCGAGGGTTTGCCGTCCACCAGCAGGCGCACGTTGCCGCTGCCGCGCAGGCTGACGTTGCCCTCGATGTCCACCGTGACGGAGGGGACGTTGTCGAGCAGGTCTTCGGCGGTGCCGCCGCGGTTGGCCAGGTCTTTCCCTACGTTGAAGACCTTTTTGTCCAGGCTGATTTGCAGGGTGCTCTTCTCGGCGCGCACCTCCACTTCCTGCAACTGCTGTGCGGCGATTTGCAAATGGATGACGCCGAGGTCCACCTTCCGATGCCCGCGCCCGATGACCACCTCCGGGATTACGAAAGGCTCGTAGGAGATGAATTCCACCTTCAGGAAATATTGCCCCGCCGGCGCTTCGATTTCAAAGACGCCCCCGGCATCGGTGATGCCCCCGGTGACGAGGCTGCTGTCCCCTCGATGGAAGAGGCTGATGGTGGCGAATTCGATGGGCAGGCCGCTCTCGGCGTCCAGCACTTTGCCGGTGATCAAGCCCAGCGGCGGGTTGGAGGGCGGCGGTGCGGGTTGGGAAAAAAGAGCGGTTCCAAACAGGAGACCGCCCAGCAAAGTCACGAACGTCAGGTGATTTCTCATGCTTTCTTGGCTTAACGAGTCGTCGGGTGATTTCTTCGCCTGCAAAACTACGGGCTCTGCAAGCCCCGAATTTGAAGGAAATTTGAATTAGGGTTCCCTTAGCAAATGGTTAACAAATTTGACCACAAGGGAATGATTTTCAGAGGCATAACGGTAGTCCACCTCGAAGCGGTGCACCTCGCAAATCTTGCGAACGATGGCCAGCCCCAAACCCAGAGACCCGCTCCCCGAACGGCCCTTGCGGAAGCGCTCGAAGAGGGCTTCGGGGGGCGCCGTCGGGGCGGGGCCGCTGTTGCGAACCACCAGTTGGACAGGGTCCAGCTCGATTTTTATCCACCCCCCCGGCTGGTTGTGTTGGAGGGCGTTTTTGAACAGGTTGCCCAGCAAAATCTCCGCCAGCCCGCGGTCCATCTTCAGCCGCACGCCGGGCTGGATGTGCGTTTCCAGGCGCAGGCCCTTCATGGCGCACAACTCCTCGAACTCCTCGGCCTGGGTTCTGCACAGCGCCGAAAAGTCGATTTCCTCGCGGGGCTCGAATTCCAGGTTTTCGATTTTCGTCAGCAGGGAAAGGGCCCGGCTCAGCTTGCTGATTTTGTGCAGGGACTTCTGGGCCTCCTGGATGAGGGCCAGCTGTTCAGACTGAATGTCGGAGCTTTCCAGCAGCAGTTCCAGCTTGCCGCGCGCCACGGCCAGGGGGGTCTGGATTTCGTGCGAGGCGTTCTCGGAAAATTCCTTCAGGGCGCGGTAGTCTTTGCGGGCTTTGTGCAGGAGCTTTTCCAGGAAGGCGATGAGCTGCCGGAATTCCTGGGTGCTCGTCTGGGGCAGGTTCAGGGGGGTGTCGTCCTGGAGGCTGAAATGGGAGAGGCGGTCGAGCAAGAGATGCAGGGGCCGCAACAGCCACTTGGACAGCAAGAAGCTGGCCAGGATGAGCACGATGCTCAGCACCAGAAACAGCCGCGAGATGATTTTGACCACCCCCTCGAGCACGTCGCTCTCCTCGATGAACACCTCCCGAATCTGGATGCGGTAGGCCCTATCGCCCACGGGCTTGACGACGGTGACCTGGCGGTGGAGCTCCGGGCGGCGCAGTTGGGCGTGCGGGGCGATGGTGTCCGAGAAGACGGGCAGGGTGTCGGCGGGGCGGAAGTGCTCCACCCGGCGAATGAGGATTTTGTCGGTGTTGAGCGCCGTGTCGGGGTGGCCGCGTTCGAGGGCCTGCACGATGCGCTGCAGGTCGTACAGCAGGGCGTAGTCGGTTTCGCGCTGCACTTCGTGCTTCACTCCCTGATAGATGCCGATGCCCCCCAGACCGAAGACCAGCAGGGCAAGGGCCAGATAGAACAAGGTGGTTTTGACGATGAGGCGCATGAGCAGGGATTTGTTCAGAGGAACTTGTAGCCCACCCCGTAGATGGTTTTGATGTGGTCTTCGCCGCCGGCGTTCAGCATTTTCTTGCGCAGGTTCTTGATGTGCTGATAGACGAAGTCGTAGGAGTCGAGCAGGTCGGCGTGGTCGCCCCAGAGGTGTTCGGCGATGCTTTGTTTGGTGAGGACGCGGTTTTTGTTGGCCAGGAAGAAGAGCAGCAGGTCGTACTCTTTGGCGGTGAGCTCGATGGGCTGTTGGTGGATGCGCACTTCGTGGGTGTGGGTGTCGAGGGTGATTTCGGCGTGCTGCAGGCGGGAGCGGCCCTGGAGTTTGCGGCGGCGGTAGAGGGCGCGCAGGCGGGCGTTGAGCTCGGGCAGGTGGAAGGGTTTGGTGAGGTAGTCGTCGGCGCCGAGGTCGAGCCCGCGGATGCGGTCGTCGAGGCTGTCCTTGGCCGAGATGATGAGGACGCCGGCTTCGGGCTGTTCCTGCTGGATGAGGCGCAGGGCGTTCAGGCCGTTGCCGTCGGGGAGCATGAGGTCCAGGACGACCAGGTCGTAGCGGTGGGTGCGCAGCTTGTCGTAGGCTTCGTCCAGGGTAGCGGCGGCTTCGCACACCATGTCGTTCTGGCTCAGGTAGGTGCTGAGGTTGCGGGCCAGTTCGGGTTCGTCTTCTACGATGAGGACTTTCATAGGGGCAGTTGAAATGGACAGCCGGGGCAAAGATAGGAGGCGAATTTGAGGGAAATTTGAAGGGCTCAGAGACGCCTGCCCCCGAATTCCTTCAGCAGGCGTCGTTGGCGGCGCGGGCCTTTCACCAACAGCAGAGCGGTGGCCAGGGCGTCGGCGGTGGTGGCATCCGCAGCGCGAACGGTGCTCAGGGCGGGCAGGTTTTTCCCCATTCCGCGCCTGGGCAGCAGGATGTGGGAAAAGGTGTCTTCGCGGAAGTCCAGCCGCTGGTACCAGTCGCCCGAGGTGGCCAGCCCGCAATGGGCGAGCAGGTGGCGCTGGAGGCTGTCGGGTTCTTCCTTCGGCACCAGGATGGCCCACCCGGTTCGGTGGGGCGGGGGCGCCCCCAGCAGCAGGTCGCCGCCGCCTTCGAGGAGGAAGCGGGGCAGCCCGCGTCGGCGCAGCTCGGCTCCGGCGGCGTCGAGGGCGTAGCCTTTGGCGATGGCGCCGAAGTCCAGCAGCATGCCGCCTTTGTGCAGGCAGACGGTGCTGTCGCGTGGGTTCAGGGTGAGGTGTCGGAAGCCCACTTTGCGGCGGGCGCGGCGGATGGCCCGGCGCGGGGGCGGTCGCCCGTTTTTCAGGGCTTGGCGCCAGAGCCTGCTCAGGGGGCCGATGGTCACGTCGAAGCGGCCGCGGGTGGCGCGGTGGAAGGAGCGGGCCCGCTGCAGGAGCGTCCACAGCTCGGCACTGACCCGAACCGGCTGCCCGCTGCCCGCTCGTTGGCTCAGCAGGCTCACCTCGCTGTCGGCGCGAAAATCGCTGAGCAGGCTGTCGAGCCGGGCGATGTGGCCGAAGGCGGCTGCGGCACCCGCAGCGGCCGCTGCGGAGTCGGAGGCATAGAGCACGATGCGGAAAAGGGTGCCCATGTGGGGCCGGGCGAATTCGTAGCGCTGGGGCTGGGCGGCGAGCCAGGCCCCCCAAACCAGCAAACCGCCCACCGCCCAACCCCTGTTCAAAGGGCGCGGGTTTGACCGGGCACGGGCACGGGGTACCAACCTTCCGCATCGGGCAGGACGGGCGGGTCGGCATCCCAGGCGAAGCGTTGCGGCAGCAGATCGAGCTCCGAATGGAGGGCTTGCTCGAAGGTGATTTCCTGGCCGCTGTAAGCCGCCATGCGCCCCATGATGGCGGTGAGGGTGGCTTTGGCGCCGTTTTCGGCGTCGGCGTAGCGGAATTCTCCGCGCGCGATGGCATCGAACAGCTCGTCGTGTTCCACCTGGTAGGGGTTGGGGTCCTGGCTGTCGTCGTGTTCGAGCAGGGGGTGGCCGCTGGGCGTCAGGAGGACGCCGGGGCGGGGCGCCGAGCCGTTGGTGCCGTGGAAGGCTTCCGAGACGCGGTCGGCGCAGCCCTTCCAGTGGCGGCACTGGCTGAAGAGGCGGCTGCCGTCGGCGTATTCGTATTCGATGTTGAAGTGGTCGTAGATCTGGCCGTACTCCTTGCCGGTGCGCACCTGCCGCCCGCCCGAGCCCAGGGCTTTCACCGGGTAGGCCTGCTTGACCCAGTTGCTCACGTCGAGGTTGTGGATGTGCTGCTCCACGATGTGGTCGCCGCACAGCCAGGTGAAGTAGTACCAGTTGCGCATCTGGTATTCCATTTCGGTTTGGCCCGGCTGCCGGGGATGCACCCACACCCCGCCGCTGTTCCAATAGACGCGCCCGGCGACGATGTCGCCGATGGCGCCCGCCTGCATCAGCTCCACCCATTTGCGGTACACCCGCTGGTAGTGCCGCTGCAAGCCCACCACCACGTTGAGCTTTTTCTCACGCGCCAGGGCGGCCGTCTCCAACACCTTGCGCACGCCGGGGGCGTCCGTAGCCACGGGCTTCTCCATGAAGACGTGCTTGCCGGCCCGCACCGCCGCCTCGAAATGCAGGGGCCGAAAGGCCGGCGGCGTGGTGAGAATGACCACGTCCACGAGGGGGAGGACCTGCCGGTATGCTTCGAAACCCACGAACTTGTGCTCCTCGGGCACCTGCACCCGCTCCCGGATGTTCACGGGGTTGTCCTGGCTCCAGGCGCCTGCCTCCTCGGAGGTGAGGTAGGCATAGCACTTGTCGAGGCGGTCGCGGAAGGCGTCGGCCATGGCCACCAGCCGCACGTTTTGCTTCACGCTCAAGGCCTGCACGACCGCCCCCGTGCCGCGCCCGCCGCAAC